>CANQGL010000055.1 GCA_947623185.1 uncultured Lachnospiraceae bacterium | reverse complement strand
GTCCATGCCGCATACGATCTTCACATCCATGTCCGCGACCCGCACGGCGAGCTCCTTTGCCTTTTTCTCTTCCCATACTCCGCAGACCGCGGGCGAGAACTCGCGGATCTGCTCTTCGAGCTTATCGATGTTTCTGCCGGCCGCGATCGCCGCGACCCTGATGTCGCCGTTGGCCCGCACGACGTCGAGCGTCTGCGTCCCGATCGAGCCCGTGGAACCCAAAATCGCAATACTTTTCATGATATGTCTCCAGATACCGGAGCGCACAGGCTCCGTCCGGCCGCTTTACGCGGTCCGGGATCGTTTTGCGCGGCGGGGCCGAAACGTATTTTACGGTCCGTGGCCGCCGTTTCCGTCACAGCAGCGTGAGGAAATACACCGCGTAGTAGATCGCGGGCGCGGTGAAGATCATGCTGTCGAACCGGTCCAGGATCCCCCCGTGACCGGGGATCAGATCGCCGTAGTCCTTGATGCTGTGGTTACGCTTGATCGCGGAGGCCGCAAGATCGCCGATCTGCGAGATGACGGCCGCGATCGCGCAGGCCGCTCCGCTGATCGTCGCGGCGTGGAGCACATCCGGCATCCGCTGGTCGAAATACAGACCAAACAGGAATCCCAGAACGGCCGCTCCGATCACGCCGCCGACCGCTCCCTCGATCGATTTCTTCGGGCTGAGCTCCGGCGTCATCTTGTGCTTTCCGAACAGCATCCCCACGCAGTAGGCGCAGGTATCGCAGCCCCATGAGCTCAAAAGGATCAGCCAGACCAGATATCTTCCGTCCGGGAGCGACTCGCGCACCTGATAGAGGAACGAGAACATCAGTCCGACGTAAAAGATCCCGAAAAAAGCCACCGTGATCTGTTCCGTCCCGTAACGCGGGAACAGAACGACGTACAGCGTCATTAAGATCATCAGGGAAGCGATCGCAAGGAACGTCACCAGATGCAGCCGGCCGCACCATAAGAGCCCGTAATAGGCGAGCACGGCCAGATAGCCGACGATGCCCGGCAGATCGTGTTCGATCTTCATGACCCGGTACAGCTCGAACAGGCCGATCAGTGAGACCGCCATCGACGCCAGAAACAGCGGAAGGCCGCCGTAGTAAAGAAGGAACGCCGCCCCGATGACGAGCACGATACCGCTTATAAGCCTTTTAGTAAACATACAAAAGCTCCTTACTCCTACTTTGCCGTAATTCCTCCGAACCGCCGCTCTCTGCGGTTATAGTGGCGGATCGCCTCGGTCAGTTCTTCCCGGGTGAAATCCGGCCACAGGCAGTCCGTCACATAAAGCTCCGTGTAGGCGAGCTGCCACAGCAGATAGTTGGAAAGCCGCAGCTCTCCGCTGGTGCGGATCAGAAGATCCGGATCCGGGATCCCCGCCGTGTCGAGATACGACGCAAAGACCTGCTCCGTCATCTCCTCCGGAGCGATCCGGCCGTCCCGGCAGTCCCGCATCACCTTACGCACGGCGCGCGTGATCTCGTCGCGGCCGCCGTAGTTGACCGCGATCACGAATGTCATGTTCGTATTGTCTTTCGTCTCGGATTCAAGCCGGTTGATGGCCTCCACCAGATCCGGCGCGAACCGGTTCCGCTCGCCGATCATGCGCACGCGGACGCCCTGTTCGGCGGCGACGGAAAGAACGGCGAATGAGGCTCCGATTCGGAAAAACGTGAGGGTCGTGCGCCGCACGACCACATCCAGCAGGCGTTTCGCGTAGGTGCGGAACAGCTGCATCAGGGCGCCGACTTCATCCTCGGGCCGGGACCAGTTCTCGGTCGAAAAGCCATAGACCGTCAGGTATTTGATCCCCATCTGCGCTCCGGCCTCCACGATGCGCTCCAGCGTCTCGCAGCCGGCCTTGTGTCCCATCTGCCGCGGGAGCCCGCGTTTCTTCGCCCAGCGGCCGTTTCCGTCGAGGATCAGCGCCACATGCTCCGGCATTCTAAGATTCTCTTCCATAATTTCCCTCATCTGCAGTCATTGTCTCGGAATATGCCTTTATTTTGTCCGGCATAACAGAATATCAGGGGGCAGAACTCTCTTCCGCTGCCCCCTTTCCGTTGTTTTATCATACCGTTTCGGCCGGATCAGACCGTCATGATCTCCTTGGTCTTCGCCTCGACCGCCTTGTCGATCTTTTCGATCGCCTTGTCGGTGATCTTCTGCATTTTATCGGTCGCGAGTTTCAGATCGTCCTCGGACATCTCGCTGTTCTTCTCCATCTTCTTGAAGGATTCGTTCGCGTCGCGGCGGATGTTGCGGACGGCGACCTTCGCGCCCTCGCCTTTCTTCTTGACCTCCTTGGAGAGCTCCTTACGGCGCTCCTCCGTCAGCTCCGGGAAAACGAGGCGGATCACACTGCCGTCGTTATTGGGGTTGATGCCCAGATCGGAAGTCTGGATCGCCTTCTCGATCGGCCTGATCAGACTCTTCTCCCACGGCTGAATCACGATCATTCTCGCCTCCGGCACGGAAATGTTCCCGACCTGCTGGATCGGGGTCGGCGTGCCGTAGTAATCTACCCGGATCTTATCAAGGACGTGCGGGTTCGCGCGGCCCGCGCGGATCGAACCGAAGTCGTCAAGCAGCGACGCAAGCGTTTTTTCCATCTTGTCTTCGTAAACCTGTAACTCTTCTTTCATAATAACCCTCCTGTTATCCGGCCGTTACGATCGTGCCGTTTATTTTCCCCCTCATTGCGTTTGCGATCCCGTTCGGCTCGTTCAGCGAGAACACGGCCATCGGCATCTTATGTTCCATGCACATGATCGAAGCCGTCAGATCGACGACTGCCAGCTGTTTGTCGATCACGTCCTTTATAGAGATCGTCTCATACTTCTTTGCCTGCGGATTCGTCTTCGGGTCGCTGTCGTAGACGCCGTCGACGGCCTTCGCGAGCAGGATGCAGTCGGCGTCCATCTCGATGGCCCGCAGTGCGATCGTCGTATCGGTCGAAAAATAGGGATGCCCGATACCGCCTGCGAAGAAAACGACCATGCCTTTTGCGAAATATTTGTTGGCGCGGTCCTTCGAGAACAGCTTGGTAATGGAACCGCACTCGAACGGCGTAAGGATCTGCGTCATCATTCCCTCGCTGCGGAAGATCTCCGAAACGTAGACCGCGTTCATGATCGTGGCCAGCATACCGATCTGGTCGGCCTTTACGCGGTCGATCGAATCGCTCGTCCTTCCGCGCCAGAAGTTCCCTCCGCCGATCACAACGCCGACCTCGACGCCGGCGTCCACCGACTCTCTGACCTGTTTCGCCACTTTCCGTACCGTTTCCTCGTCAAAGCCGGTCTTCCTGTCTCCGGCCAGCGCCTCGCCGCTCAGTTTCAAAAAAACACGTTTCATCTCCATTGGTTTGTTCTCCTGTGTAGTCTGCGTGCGGTATGCGGTCCATCTGTTATACCACATTCACTAAGCTCATCGTTCGCTTTCGCTCCGATTCGCTAAGTGTCTGGGTATTACTCGCACTTGCCGGATCACTCGGGAAACTCCCGTTTCCCTCGTTCGCGGGCTTCGCCCTATAAAACCGTCCAACTCCGAAATCGCCCTCATGCAAGCATGGGCGATTCCCTCCTTGTCCGCTTTTATCCGGCTCATTGCTCTCGCGGACATTATATCACACTTTTCATAAAATGCCAACTAAAAAGGAAATCGACTTAAAAAAACAATTACTTAGTGAACTTTTTGCCGGTTTATGACAAAATACGGATGTGAGGGCCTTTCACAGACTGAAACGACACGGAGGACAGACCATGGACCGCGACGAACTTAGCCGCTGCGTCGAAACGCACGGCAAAAGCATTTATTCTTTCTGCCGCCGTCTCGCAGGAGACGTGCAGGAGGCGGAAGATCTCTATCAGGATACCTTCCTGAAAGCCGTTGAACTCCGCGGGCAGATCGATGCGGATGAAAACGTAAAAAGCTTTCTGCTCTCGGTCTGTGTGAATCTCTGGAAGAACCGCCGTAGGAAAGCGGCCATACGGCTGCGGATCACAGGCCCCCGGACCGCTCTCGACGGGCCTGATGCGGAAAGCGTACCCGATACCGCCCGCGACGTGGAGAACGAGTTTCTGCGGCGCGAGGACATACGGGCGGTCCGCAGCGCGGTCGCCGCTCTCCCGGACCGGCTCCGGCTTCCGGTTCTCCTCTTTTATATGGAGGATCTGAAGCTGCCCGAGATCGCACGGATCCTGAAGATCCCGGAAGGGACGGTAAAGAGCAGGCTGTTTGCGGCCAGAAAGAAACTGAAGAAAGAACTGCAAACAGTCCTGAATAACTGAACAAACGGAAAAACTTACAATCTTAATCCAAATCAACACTGAACTCATCGGAGGTATTCGTATGGAATACAAATTTGACGATATCCTATACGGCGCTCTCGAACCGGACCTTGAGCCGCCGCGCAGACTGAACGATAAGATCCTGCAAAAAGCTTTTCAGGCGGAAGCGGGGGTTTCGGCGCAGTCTCTTTCGGACGATTCTTTCGATCCGGATACGATTTCGGACGGCTTTTCCGGACTGGCTCCGGACTCGGAACGACGTGACGGCAACAGCCGCGCGCGCTTTCTGCTCCGCGCCCACGCCGTCATGCTGGCGGCCTGCCTCGCCCTGGCGCTCTGGAGCATCACCGCTCTCGCCGCACGGCACTGTCTGACGCTCAGACAGGTCGCTTCGGGTCTTCAGGACGATAAACTCGCCGAGGCGTTTTCAGGTGAAGGCGCGATCACCGTCAACGAGACGCAGGTGTTCGGAAATTACCGCATCACTCTGCTGGGGGTCGTTTCCGGGGAGGCCATCAGCGATTACCGGTTCTCGGAGAACGGCGTTCCGCAGAGCGACCGTTTCTATGCGGTAACGGCCATTGAACACGCGGACGGGACGCCGATGCCGGATGCGGGCGATGCGGGCTACGGGGATGAAGAGTTCATGGTCTCGCCCTATATCTCCGGTCTGGACCCGCTGTCTTACAACATCGTCACCTTCGGAGGAGGCTATTCCGAGTTCGTCGAGGACGGCGTCGAATACCGGCTGATCGATACGGGGAACGTCTCCGCGTTTGCCGACAGGACGATCTACATCGGCGTAAGCGACGGGACTTTTTATAAAAAAGGTCCGTTCCTGTTCGACGAAAGCACCGGAGCGATCATGCGCAATAAAGAATATGACGGAGTGAACGCCCTGTTCGTCCTGCCGCTCGATTCGGCTCTGGCGGACAGCGTCGCCGCAAAAAAGCTGATCGACTCCACAGACGCAAAGCTTTCCGACGCTGACGGGACCGGCACTGCCGAAAGCGAGACGGAGAAAGCTGCCTCAGAATGGGCCGAACAGTTCAGAGACGGATCTGGCGCGTTAGACAAAGAAAAGCTGGCGGAACTCTGCCGGGTACTTCCCGAGACGGTCGGCACCTTCGCCCCGGATGCGGACGGCGTCTATCACTTTTCGTGGAGATCCGAAGAATACGGTGGAGGAAGCGGGAGTTCCTCGCTCAAATATCTGTTCCCGGAGGATTCGCCTGCCGGAACCGTCGTCTCGCTCGGCTATTCGTACAGCGACGGGGATCTTTCCACCCTGTGCATGGAGACCCTGACGTTAAACGAAGACGGGACGGTCACGCTGGCGGTCTACGTTCCGAAATAGTGCGAAACCATACAGGACCGCAGCATCCCGAAATATAAAACAGCCGGGCGGCACCGATGCCGCCCGGCCATATTTCAGATATCGTTTTCTCTCTCGCTGCTTCGCAGGACTCCGGTCCGCGTATTGTTCTCGAAATAGACCGGCTCCTTTTTCCCGCTGCTCTCCCTGTTTTCCTTCCATTTGCCGCGCGCATAGGTATAGACGCCCGCACCGATCAGGATCGTCGTCCCGGCCGCAGTCTGCGTCCCGCGGTCCGGAGCTTTCGTCTCGCTGCTTTCCCGCGCGGAACCGCCTTCCCGTACGGAGCCGCTTTCCTGCGCCTGTCCGGTCTCGGAAACCGCGGGATCCGTAGCGGCCTGTGCGTTCGCCGTCGGCGCGGGATCCGTAACGTTCTGTCCGCCCGTTAAAGCGGCATGCGCGTATTCCGTCCCTGCGGCCGCATACGACGGCCGGGCAAAGACCGCGCATATCACGAATGCTACGGCAAGCGCGGCAGGCATGACCGACGCCGCGCAGAACCTTTTTTCGCTCTGTTTATCTGACAGACTACTTCTTTTCATCCGCGTCCTTTCCGTCGCCCGGGACCGCCTTATCCTTTGACCTGTCGGCTTTTGCTTCGACCGCTTTCGTCTCCGTTTCTTCTTTCGCCCTCTCCGCCTGGACTTTTGTCTTTTCAGCTTCCGCTTTTGCCTTTTCGGCCTGGGCCGCGGCCGCGGCTTCCTCCGCTTCGTCCTCCTTGAGATAGCTTAACGTTACCTGCGGGAACGGGATGTTGATGTTGTTGCGCTTAAAGATCAGGAACAACTCGCGGTTTAGGTCACGGCAGAGCTGGATGCGGTTCTGTTCCTGGCACATGGCGAGGATCTTTAAGTCGACGCTGCTCGAATTGAGAGCGGAAACACCGCGGTAGAACGGCCCGTCCATGATCGCGGGCAGGCGCTTCTTGACCTTCGGGAGCTCTCTCGCCAGGACCTCCTCGACGCGCTCAAGCGACTCGCCGTACTCGATGCTGACGTCGATGCCCGCGTACGAAGCCTCCTTCGTCATATTGATGATCCCGGACAGGTTCGAGTTGTTGAACACCTTGATGTTCTTGGAGGGATCCTGGATCTTGGTGGTGCGCAGGCCGATCTCCAGCACGTTTCCGCGCCAGTCGCCGACCGTCACGATATCGCCGACCCTAAACTCGCCCTCGAACACGATAAAGATACCCGCCAGGATATCCTGGATCATGCTCTGTGCGCCGAGACCGATGACCAGAGACAGGATCCCGGCTGAAGCGATCAGGCTTCCGGTGTCCAGTCCGCACAGGTACAGGAAGTAAAATACCGCGAACAGCGCCACCCCGTAATGGATCACCGAGGACAGCAGGTGTCCCAGCGTCTCGGCGCGGCTGCCGATATTGACCGAGATGTTGTCGATCACCAGTTCCGCGAAATTGGAAATGACGAAGATCATGATCAGCATGATCGCGCAGTTCGTCATCGCGAAGATATTAAAGCCCTTGGTCCACACGCCCTCGAACACATAGTTGATCGCGTCGATCGGGTAGATCCCGCTGCGCGAGACCAGGATGCAGCCGAACAGGAACACCGCAAAAATATGGAACACGATGTTGGTGATCATGGCGAATTTCTGTTCGGGCGTCTTGAGCGCCCAGGGGATGTATTCCGCATCCCAGCGCGACGCCGCGGTGCGCACGCGTCTGGTCTTGCCGGATGGCATCGTGACCGTCATCATATCCTGCTCGTTACGCATCCGCTCCTCCACCGCGCTCACGTCGTCGAGGTACATCTTCTCCTCTTTCTTCCCGAAGCAGCAGGTGTAAAGGAAATTGATCAGGAACGCGATGAGCGCCACGAGGAACGTCACGGCCGTAAGCCGGGCGCGCGAGGAATTCACGGTGGCCAGCGGGACCGACGTTCCGATAAAGTAATCGTCCACCAGCTTGAATGTCTGGAAATAGGTCTCCCCGTTGACCGTCTCAAACCCGTTGTACAGCTCTCCCGTCTCGTAAAACGCGCTCTCGCGGCAGCCCATGCTTATCGCGGACTTTCCGATCTCCGCGGGCTTCGGCGAATAAACGCAGATCCGCTCCGGGCTTGTATCGCAGATCACGGTAAAGCCGGTGCCGTGGACGGTCGTATGATCCGCAACATACGTCAGCGTCGCGGTCTCCATCGCGGTGCGCAGGCGTTCCGGGGCGATGCTGACCTGCAGGAGCCCGCGGTGCCTGGTGATCGGTCTTCCGCGCCATCTTCCGGCGACCTGGTTCTCATAATCTTCCTTTGAGACATAGCCGGTGCCGCCGTCTTCCTGCTGGACCGTGTAGTAATAGCAGGCGTTTCCGATGTACTGCGCATAGCTTCCTTCGTCGTCGTATGCAAGATCCTGCGCGACAAAATCGCGGTGCTCCGCAAGGATCTCCCAGAACGGATAGGACTGGGACTCCTTATCGCCGGACATCGTAAAATACCAGTCGTCGTCGTTCGTGACCATGATCCGCCCGTACTCGTCGAAGAACGAGATCTTTTCAATGTTGTTGATGCGGGCGATCTCCTGCAGGAACGCCTGATTTTCGATGGAATAGCAGACATTCCCGTATATGTCGAGGCCGCTCTTTATCTGGCCGGAATCGTCCGTCTCGACCGGCTGTTTGTGCACGTTCGACGCCTCGGGATCGAATCCGAAGATATACTGCGGATTTTCCTCCAGGATCGACGCGATCTGCGAACACTTCTGCAAAAACTGATCCTTGTATTCCGTATTCAGGACCTCGGCGTCTGCCGTGTTGTTCGCCAGTTTGTTGCTGATCTCGTCGATGGCCTTGTTGGACTCGTACGCGATCGAGGACAGCGAGTTGACGGTCTGGATATAGAAGCACATCCCCGTCGTCGCCAGAACGCCCGCGATCACGATCGGGAACAGTTTCCGCGCCACGGAAAGGTTGAAATTGAGGGTGTGGATCTCCTCTCCCCCCGCCGTCTTCCGCTTTAAGAGCGTGATGTATTCCGGCATCTTTCCGATCTTGATGTTGTCCCGGTTGATGATGATGCCGTACGCCGCGGTGAGCGTGATAAACATGATAAAGATGATGGCGAGGAAGAAGATCAGGACCATGTCGTTCGACATGTCGGTGGTCGCTTTCGTCATGACGTAGACCATCGCGTCCTTCCACTGTTTTCCGACCACGCACCACGTCTCGCCGCCGAAGTTCATCTCGCCCTCATAGCCGTCCGTGAGCTGTTCGATCGAAACGCCGTTCTGCAGCGCGCCCTTTCCGGTCAGCCCGTCGATCGGATTGTAGAGGAAGGTATAGTCCTTGAGGGAAACGGCGATCGAGACCGTATCCACGCTGATCATACCGCGCAGAACGGCCTCCCACGAGGTCATGTTTTCGATGCTGTTCTTGACCGTCGTCCAGTCCTGCGCGATCACGAGGATCCGGTCCTCGGCGATCTGCTTCCCGAAAAAGCGGCGCACGCCTTCCTCGGTGCTGATGCTGAACGGTTCCGACGTCCCGTCGCTGCGGAAACGCTTTCGCAGCATGTTGAACCGGTTGCGTGTGAAGTCGTAATCACACTGCCAGGACCCGTAAACGTTGCCCTTGCTGTCGATGACCGCCGCGGAATCCGCCCCGGCGTATGAGGCCGCCGCGCGCACGAACGCATCGTCGAATTTCTGCGCGCGCAGGCCGTTCCCGAAGTAATACTGCGTGTTTTTCAGCTTCGCGATATAAAGCTGGTCGTATTCGTTGATGAGCGCATCCTGCTCCGTCCCGCTTGCGTCCAGACCCCTTAGGACCGTCTGTACCCTCACGCGGTTCGTATCGTAAAGGTGTTCGTTCGTATAGCGCAGCCGGTAATAGGCGACGGTGACGACGGACGCGATGATAACGGACAGCAGAATGATCAGGCCCGCGGTCGTCCTGAACCGGACATAACGGAGCTGCTGAATATCATCGATCTGCTTTTTCTTTTTTCTGCTCACGGTCAGTTCCCCCATTTTTGCTTCAGCTCGTCGATCGTTCCGTCCGCGATCCGCATTTTGATCTGGTCATGGATCTTTGCCGAAAGCTTTGAATCCTTAAGCGTGCATACGCCGTATTCCTGCGTGTTCAGTTCATCCGGCAGATAGATCCGCCCGTCGTCCATAAATCCGTTTAAGATCGACCAGTCCGCGACGAAAGCGTCCACATCGCCGTATTCGAGCGCCCTGGAAATGTCCGCATACGTCTCGTAGCGTACGAACTCGACTTCCTTAAAGTCCTCCGGAGTGAAGGCGTCCTCGTCGACCGGCCCGGCCAGTCCCTGCGCGGCCATATACTGCGCCAGGGAAAGCGCATGGTTCGCGTTCGTCATCACGCCGATCCGGCAGCCCTCAAGATCCTCAAGTTTTTCGATCAGGCTGGACTTTTCGACCATGATGCCGACGTGGTCCACATAGTAGGGATCCGAGAAGTTGTAGGCCGCTTTCCTCTCCTCCGTCATGGTGACGGTCGCGATCAGCATATCGACCTCCCCGGCCTTTAACTGGTCCTCGCGGGACGCGGTCGATACGGTGACGAACTCGACGTCGCGATACCCGAGATCCTTTGCCAGGATCTCCGCCAGATCGATCTCCATACCGGAATAGCCGCCCGACTCCTGATCGTATAAACCGAAATTTGCAATGTCGCCCTTTACGCCGACGCGGAGCGTCCCGCTTCCGGTAACGGCGGTGCCGCAGGCCGTAAGGGCAAAGGAGGCGACCGCAATGACCGCCGCCGTGATCCATCCCTTTATCTTCATATCAAGGCTTCTCCATCTGTATTTTTCCGCTCATATCCCATGATACGGCTTATGACGCGCGGATCGCTCCGCGCTTTGATCTTATCGTTACATTTTATAATATCCGGCCGTCTTCCGCAATCGGCGCACCCTGTTCTTTCAAAAATACGATCCTTTTTACCAAAAAAATGCCGCGGCAGAAGCCTGCAGCGGCACAAATCGTCATCTTTATAATAAGTCATTCCCGGCGCGGGACTCACCCGCTCCCGGCACGGGACCGCACGTTCCCGACGCGGGGATCTACTCGTCCCCGTCAAAGTTCGCGCAGAGGTTCGGCCGTCTGAGGTTCGTCACCATCGGCAGTCTTCCCTCGTCAAAGCGCCGGTTCAGCTCGTCCATCCCGTATTTCATGCGGTAGCGGATCTCCTCGCGGTAAGCGGGGATCGCCATCAGGAAACGGACTCTCGTCCCGTCTTCCGTTTCGATCCCGCCGATCTCGCCCTCAAGCTCCGAGAGGATGTATCCGCTCATCTTCGTATCGCTGCAGAGGGGCGTAAAACTGCCTCCGCACGCGAACGGGGTCCCGTTTTCTGCGGCCTCCCCGTTTTCCCTCATATCGCGCGCGATCTCGCGCACCATGCGGATCGGCCACGACACGTTCGCCGGGGCGGAATCCCCGCCCTCCATGACCGCGACCGGATTCCATGACGCGGGAAGGAAACAGAACAGCTCCGCGGGATCACGACCCGAAAGATCGCTCAGTCCGACCGTATAAAGGACATAATAGTTTCCCGCCGACGTCGGTTCCAGAACTTTGATGTCGACACGGAAGCCATCCGATACCTCCTCGCTGAACACGAACGCCTCGCGCCCCGGGAACAGCTGGCGGAAACGCGCGTCGATCCGACCCTCGTAGGTCCCGAAGGAGACCGGCTCCGGCTTTTTTTCGGCCGTGTCCGCATCGGTCAGATATGCTTCGTCCGCGTCGTTTTTCTTTTTGAACTTGTCAAATAATCCCATCTCGGCTTTCCTCCCTGGTACTGTTGTTTTCGGGTTTGGCGGATCTTCTCTGTCTCCGCGCGAACCCTCCGCGTCTTCTTCTGCCCTGTCCGCTCTTTTCCGGTTTCTTCTCGGGGTCATCCGCGGCCTGTTCGGAAGCGGATCCCGCGTCCGTCCCCTGCTTTGCGCTCTTTTCCGGCTTTCTTTCCCGGCCGGATGTCCGCGACGTTCTTGCGGCCCTCTCGGACTTTTCGTTTTTCTCGGATCTCTCGGCTTTTTCGGGTTTTTCCGATTTTTCGGTCTTTTCCGGTTTTTCGGATTTTTCGCCCTTTTCGCCTTTCCGGACGGGTTCCGAGGTTGCTTCCACGATCTGACCGGTCTCGCCCGCTGAATTCTTCCGCCAGAGACCGCCGGTCTTTTCACGGCGCTCCTCGCGGAACGATTTGACCGCGATCGTCGACGGATACTGATACGCGTAGGCGCAGGACTTCATCAGGTTTTGCTCCTCCTCGTCGCGGCAGACGCTGAGGATCATCGTCTCCTCCTCCGCTGTGAGGTAGGCCTCGCCGCCTCCCTCCCGCTCGCGGATCTCCTTGTAGATGCGGTACTTTTTATAATAGTCCGGATAGGTCCCCTGTTTTTTCCGGACCTGCTCCGGGACGATATTCAGTTTGTACGTTTCCGAAACGCGGGCCAGGATGTTATGGATCTTTTCACAGTTTTCGCGTGAAACGATATCCTGCGGCGGAATACATACCAGATAAGCCATATCGATCTTGTCCTCCCACTTCATTCAGCTATCAGTATACCACTTTACGTTCCCGTTTTCAACAATTTCAGACATTCAAAACCTGCTCGTGCAACGGGCGTCGGATCTTCTTGCGCGTCACCTCGACCAGCCCCAGAGGCGTCATGTCGACCAGCACGGTCCTGACGGGATCCGCAGAAAGACATCTCTTAAAACAGCGCATCAGCTCCTCCCGGTGCTCCTCATCCTTCATGTCGATAAAGTCGACGATGATGATGCCCGAAAGGTTCCTTAAGCGGAGCTGGCAGGCGATCTCCTCCGCCGCCTCCAGGTTGGTCCGGAAATAGTGTTCCGCGGGCGGTATGTTCTCGACGCTTTTTCCGGTGTTCACGTCGATGACCGTCATCGCCTCGGTCGGTTCGATCACCAGCGTTCCGCCCGATCTGAGCCAGACCGTCTTGTCGAGGGCCCGGCTCAACGACGTCTCAAGATGATAGAGCGAAGAAAGAGGATAGCTGTCGTCGTAAAAGCGCACCGGCACGCCGTTTTCCGTCAGTTCGGCGCAGACTTCGGGCAGATCCGTCACGATCTCCGCAAGCTCCGGGCGGTACGCGTCGCGCGCCATGCGCAAAAAGAAACTCTCCGGCCGTTTCAGGACGCTGAACAGCACCCGGCAGGCCGCCACCGAAAGCAGACGCTCAAGCTGCGCCGCCAGGCCCAGCGCCTCCTCAAGGACCGTCTCGAAAGGGACGCTTCGGGCGTTCGTCCTTATGATCGCTCCGAAACCGCTCCCATCCGGCGTCTTCGCCTCGCTCTCCCAGCGGGCCGCAAACTCCTCCCGCCACTTTTGATCGCGGATCTTCGACGAGATCCCGAACTGGCCGCGCCGGGCCGTCACCACGACATACTGACCGGCCATGTTCAGATCCGCCGTCAGCGCCGCGTCCTTGGATTTGGTCGCGGCCCGTTCGACCTGCACGATGAGCATATCGCCCGCGCGCAGGCTTCCGCCCCGGCGGCCGTCCGCAAACAGGTGCTCTCTGTTCTCCGACAGGCTGTAATATCCGTTGACGCCGGGACTGCACTCCACGAAAGCGGCGTTCAGGTTCTTTACGACGTTCCGCACCCGACCGATCAGGATCGTGCCCGGCTGCAGGAGCTCTTCTTTCGGTGCGAACTCGATCTGGACCGCGCGTGATTCCGACATCAGGACGGCAGCCTTTCTGCCCCGCAGGGCCGTAATGATCAGTTTATTCAATATTCTCTCCAAAATCTTCCAGCGGAATGAAACGCGGGCCGTCCTGCCCGTCATCCGCTCTGGCGTAGATCTCTTCCCGGTTGATCCGGAAAGCAAACGGCGGATATTCTTCGTTCCGGGACTCGCAGAAGGCGGCGAGCAGCTGCTCCGGCTTCATGTTGTCCGTGCTGCCGGACGAGAGCTTCAGAAAGATCGCCTCTCCGTCTTCGACCAGCCTGTGTTCAAAAATAAGCGGCCGCAGATCCATTTGCTTTTCGCCCTTCTTCGTCTTCTTCGTCACGTTCAGATCGCCGTTTTCGATGAAATCCGTAAGACCCTCGAAAAAGCGTCTCCCCGTGAGCGAGAGCCCGCTCAGATAGTCGTCCCTCATGCGCACGGTATAATCGCAGGCGGCCACCAGAGACATCGCGTTCTTCGCGTCATCCGGAAGGAGCCGGAAGCTTTTGACCTCCATGCCCTCGACCATCACCGCATTCAGCCGCCGCACCATCTCGGCCGACGTCCCGCAGGACAGGACCTCGATATCCAGATATTCGCCGCTCCCGGTGAGCCCGAGGCCCAGCGGGGCCGCGAACGACATGATCTGATGGGGCGAGAAGCCGCCCGAATAGCGGATGTCCACATCCGCGCGCCGCATGGCCTTCTGGAAAAAGCGCATCACGTCGAGGTGCCCGATGTACTTCATCGCGCCCTGTTTTGAAAATTTAATTCTGATCTTCAAAGCAGACACCTCCTCCGAACCGGCGCACGCCGCAGCCCGCGCAGCGCTCGCGGCAGTTTAACGTCACGCGCTCCGCCGCCGCGTTCTCCCATTCGCGGCGCAGGAATTCCTTCGTGACGCCCGTATCGATGAAATCCCACGGGAAGAGCTCGTCCGCCCCGCGCTCGCGGGACGTGTAAAAATCCATGTCGATCCCGCATTCCTCGAACGCTTCCATCCAGATATCGTTGTTGAACTGTTCCGTCCACGAATCGTAGAGCGCGCCCTTTCGGTAGGCGGACTCGACAGCCGCGCCCACTCTCCGGTCGCCGCGCGCCAGCACGCCCTCAAGGAGCGAAACGTCGGCCTCGTGCCAGGAATAGCGCAGGCTCTTGGCGTTTTTCATCTCTTTCATCTTATGGTTGACCGTGCGCGCCTTGTCGAGGAATTCGTTCTTGGTGCACATACGGGCCCACTGGAACGGGGTGAACGGCTTCGGAACAAAGAACGAACTGCTGGCCGATACCTGAACGCGCCCGGTCCGCTGCTCCTTTGGGATCTCGTAGTACCGCTCCGCGATCTTTTCGGACAGCAGGGCGATCCCCTCGATGTCCTGCACCGTCTCGGTCGGAAGTCCCAGCATGAAATAGAGCTTGACGCGGTTCCAGCCGCCCTTGAACGCCTCGCCCGCTCCGGTCAGGATCTCCTCCTCGGTCAGGCCCTTGTTGATCACGTCGCGGAGGCGCTGTGAACCGGCCTCCGGCGCAAAGGTCAGGCTGCTCTTTTTGACGTCCTGCACCTTGCTCATCACGTCGAGCGAAAACGAGTCGATCCGCAGGGACGGGAGCGAAACGTTGACGCCTTTTCCGTGGAACTCCTCGATCAGGAAATTTACGATCCCCTCAAGGCCCCTGTAATCGCTGGAGCTTAAGGAACTGAGCGAGATCTCCTCGTGCCCGGTGCTCTTTAGCATGGAATACGCCAGTTCCTTTAAGCGCTCGACGCTCTTTTCGCGCACCGGCCGGTAGATCATCCCCGCCTGGCAGAACCGGCAGCCGCGGATGCAGCCGCGCATGACTTCGAGCACGACCCGGTCCTGCGTCGCGCGGATAAACGGCACCAGGGGCTTTTCCGGATAGACCGCCCCGTCCATATCCATGACGAGCTGTTTTTTCACCTTCGCGGGAGCCTCCGGACAAAGCGGGATGAAGTCCCGCAGCGTGCCGTCCTCGTTGTAGGACGCCTCATAGAGCGAGGGGACGTAGATGCCGGGGATCTGCGCGGCCCGTTTCAGGAACGCCTCCCGGCTCTCTCCGCTTTTCCTGCTCTCCTTGTAGGTATCGATCAAATCGAAGTAGACCGTCTCGCCCTCGCCGATGTAAAACAGGTCAAAGAAATCCGCAAGCGGCTCGGGATTGTAGGCGCAGGGACCGCCGCCGATCACGATCGGATCGTCCCAGGTGCGCTCCGCCGTATGGAGGGGGATGCCGGAAAGATCGAGGATCTGCAGCACGTTCGTATAGCACATCTCATACTGCAGCGTGATGCCCAGAAAGTCGAAATCGCGCACGGGATCCTGTGATTCGATCGCGAACAGGGGGATGTTCTTTTCGCGCATAATGCGGTCCAGATCGACCCACGGCGAATAGACGCGTTCGCAGTATACGTCGTCACGCCGGTTGAACATCTCGTATAGGATCTGGATCCCGAGATGCGACATCCCGATCTCGTAGACGTCCGGGAAGCACATGGCAAACCGCACGTCGACCTTTTTCGGGTCTTTTTTGATCATGTTCACTTCCCCGCCGATGTATCGGGCGGGCTGCTGGACGGAAAGCAATATTTCTTCATTTAGTGCCAATTTTCTCATGAAAAGCTCCTGATATTTTATGCGTTCTTTTTCATATTTTCAATTATAACGTCCAAAGTAAAATCACTCATGAAAAAGCCCGCCAACCAATATGCTAGATTATAACATATCAGCGCGGACTTATCCACACAAAATTAAAAATCGACTCCAAAGAATTGCATTGTACTGACCGTCTTGGGTGTAGTGATACTTACTGTAAATGTCCTGAAATAGATACGCGGATGTAACATCCGGGATCAGCATCCCCGCCAAACTATACTGCCGGGCGGAATTTAAACATATTTCAATCAGAGATCTATCGCAATAGACAACTTTCCTCCCAACGCCTTCGCAATCCGATCGAGCGTAGCCACAGAGGGGTTAGCTACACCCCGTTCTATCTTAGAAATATCAGACTGATCAATACCCGTCAGGGCTGCAAGCCTTTTCTGCGAAATTCCGGCGGCAGCCCGCGCCGACAATACCGCATTTGCAGAAATCTGATTAAACGTGATAATATCCTTACGAACAGTATCTCCATCCTCATAGATTGTCTCGACCTCAATGTCAAGATCATCATTCCACATAATGCCGTAAGCTCCCATCAGCCTCCCTGCCAGAAATAGGGAACGATCCTCCAATGCTCTTAACTGAGGATACTTCGAAAAAAGCATACTCATATCGTAATGTTTAACAATGCCATCCTGAAAAGTAACCTCCAATGCAGTACCCTCTAACAATTTCAAGTCTATCGCTTTATGAAACATAATGGTGTCTCCTCGCCTTCAGTTACAGGATCCGCTTGTCAATCCAAAGGAGGAAGC
>CANQGL010000054.1 GCA_947623185.1 uncultured Lachnospiraceae bacterium | reverse complement strand
CTCGTCGTTCTGGCGTTCGCGATGCCCGTCACCAGGTTCGTCGCGCCGGGGCCGCTGGTCGCCAGAACGACGCCGGTCTTTCCCGTGGCGCGCGCATAGCCGTCCGCCGCGTGGGCCGCGCCCTGCTCGTGCGCCGAGAGGACGTGCCGGATCCGGTCGGAGGCGAGGTAGAGCTCGTCGTAGATGTTTAAGACCGCTCCGCCCGGATAGCCAAAGATCACTTCAACGCCCTGATGGATCAGTTCTTCCACCAGGATCCGTGAACCGTTCATTTTCATATACCTTCTCCTGTTCTTTTCTGCGTATGCTCCGTATGTGCCGCTTACCCGGCGCGCCCTGTGTTTCCCCGGCGTGCCGGATAAAAAACCCTGCGGCGCGTGCCGCAGGGTTGCTACTTCATTCCGTCCGGTATGTCATAGTTTTTATCACCCTTGTTTGGCACAACGCAAATAGGCATTCTCGTTTACGGCGATAATGCTGACGATAATTCGTACCGCTACAAGGAGCAGAATCAAACCCGCCATTCTGTCTGCGTTCTCCCTTCCTCAGGTTTTATGCTCTTTACACTATACATTGTCTATAGAAAAAAAGCAAGTACTTTCTCGTTATATTTCCCATGAATTCAGGTTATGCGGGGTCATGCGCCTCCGGGCGCGCAAAAAAGGGACGCAAACGCGGCGAGGGGGTTCCAGTCCTGCAGGGCCGTGCGCCTCCAGGCGCGCGCAAAAAAGAACGCCTCCGTGCGGTTTCGGCTGCGGAAGCGTTCTTCATCCGTCACATTCTGCGGATCCGGTGCTGCCGGACCCGTCATATCCGTATCAGGCGCTCTTTTTCTTCATGAGCATCGCCTTGATCTTGCCTCCGAACAGGCTGATGACGATCAGAGCGATAAAGAACCAGCAGATCACGGAGTTAAAGAACACGGACGGATCTCCGCCGGACTTTAACAGCGCGGTGCGGAAGTTCTTTTCCGCCATCGGCCCAAGGATCAGGCCGAGGATCGCGGGGCTGGTCGGCACCTTGACCTTGCCGAGGAAGTATCCGACGATCCCGGCGATCAGCATGACCCATACGTCGAACAGGCTGTTCTTCATGGCGAAGGAGCCGATCACGCAGAGCACGAAGATGATCGGGGTCAGGATGACCTTCGGCACGCTCAGCACCTTCGTGAACAGGCGGATACCCGCGAACCCGAACAGGCACATCAGCGTGTTTGCGATGAACATCCCGAGGAAGATCGTATAGACCAGGACTTTGTTCTGCTGGAACAGCATCGGTCCGGGCGTCAGTCCCTGAATCGTCAGCGCGCCGATCATGATTGCCGTGACCGCGTCGCCGGGCACGCCCAGCGTCAGCATGGGGATCATCGCGCCGCCGGTGACGCCGTTGTTTCCGCCCTCCGGACCGGAGATTGCCTCGACGGAACCGGTCCCGAATTTCTCCGGCTCTTTGGCAATGCTGCGCGCCACATTGTATCCGACAAAGGAACCGATATCAGCTCCGGCTCCGGGAATAATACCAATAAAGGTACCGATCAGGCCGGTAAGCGGAGCAATGCGGACGATCTTCTTGAGGTCTTCCTTTTTGGGGAGGATGTTGGTGATCTTCGCCTGTACTTCCTCCTCGGTAAAAATATCCTCGATGTTCTCGAACGCCTGACTCATGGCGAACAGGCCGATCATGATCGGGATATAGCTGATCCCGCCCATGAGATTGTAGTTGCCGGCCGGTGCAAAGCGAACGTAGCTCGTAACGCTGTCGATGCCGACCGTCGCCACCAGGATCCCGAGGCAGCCGCAGAGCAGGCCCTTTTCGATGTTCTCACCGGAAATGTTTCCGATGATACAGAGCCCGAAGACCGCCAGGAGGAAGAACTCGGCCGAGCTGAATTTCAGAGCCAGTTTTGCAAGCTGCGGGCTGATCAGCCACAGGCAGAGCACCGACACGAGGCCGCCCATATAGCTTGCCAGCGTGGATGCGCCCAGCGCTCTCCCCGCTTCGCCTTTACGCGCCAGAGCGTATCCGTCGATCGCAGTCGCCGCCGACGCAGGCGTTCCGGGCGTATGCAGGAGGACGGCCGAAATGGAGCCGCCGTAGATCGCGCCGCAGTAGATCCCGAGAAGCATCAGGATGCCCTGGGACGCTTCCATACCGAATGTCATCGGCAGAAGCAGCGCAACGCCCATGGTGGCGGTCAGTCCGGGCAGCGCGCCGATACAGATCCCGGAGAAAACGCCGACGGCCATATAAAGGAATACGACCGGGGTAAGGCTCGTCCGGAAAATTTCCATCAGTAAACTCATATTCGCGCCCCCTTTACTGCCACCTGATGAGGCCAAACGATCCGACAGGAACGTTAAGTACAAACTGGAACACACAATAGACGACCATTGTGACCGCAAGCGAGATCGCCAGAGTGATCAGCGGATTCTTCTTGGCAAACCACTGGATAAAGATAAACTCGAGAGCTGTCGTGGCGATGATAAAGCCGAGCGGCTGTAGCAGCAGAAGGTAGATCACCAGGATCCCCATTGTGATGTAAACGCGCCGGGCTCCTTTTCCCGCCACTTCGATCTTCGTATCTTCTTCCGGTTTCATTTTCCATGTGCGGAATACCATGATCGCCGTACAGGCCAGAAGCACGACCGAGATCACGATCGGCCAGAGACCCGGGCCGGGAACGCCGGTCCCGTAATTCTCGGCGGTCGGATAGCCAAGCGAAATGACGATCACGCCGATGCCCAGGACCGCGCAGATCGCAGCCAGCACATAATTACCTTTTTTCATAATCAATTACTTCCTTTCTGTCCGGGATCCCGACGCCGCAGGGAAGGCCTGCGGCATCGGGACTTCCGGATCAGCCCGTGACCTTAAGTCCCAGATCGTCTACCAATTCCGTATACAGTTCGAGCTGCTCGCCGATCATGGTATTGAAGGACTCGCCGTCCATGATGTCGATCACGTTATTGGTGTTGTCCATGAATTCCTTGAATTCATCGGAAGCCGCCGCTTCGGAGAAGATCCGGTACAGCTCATCGACGACTTCATCGGGAGTGGACGCGGGAACACCGAGTCCGCGCCATGTTCCGAGTGCTACGTCATAACCGCACTCCTTGCAGGTGGGAACATCCGGGATCGCTTCAAGACGGTCGTTCGACATAACGGCAAGGACCTTTAAGTCGCCGGACTGTACGAAGCTGTTGACCTCCGCGTAGGAAACGGCGACCGCGTCGATATGTCCGCCGAGCAGATCGGTGATCGCGCCGTTCGCTCCGTCATAGCCGACGTGCTTGAATTCGGTCCCCGCCTCTTTCGCAAGGCCGGCCGCAGCCAGATGCCAGATCGCGCCGATACCGGAGTTGCCTACCTGGACCTCGTTGGTCTTGGAATATTCGATAAAATCTTCCAGCGTATTGAAACGGTCGTCATCCGCTTTTACCGTAATGGCGGACGCCGCGGAGTTGACCATGATGACCGGTTTGAACATCGTGTAGGTCAGGCCGGCGTTGTTGCCCATCGCTTCGAGCGTGGCGAGCTCGACCGTGACCATGGTGATGATGGAGCCGTCATTTGCCGCGTTCGCGCCGTAAAGCATACCGGTAGCGCCGCCCGCGCCGGAACGGTTCTCGACCGTGATGTTTTTGAAGCTGCCCTTTGCCGCGTCGGCAAGTCCGCGCATGACGGCATCGGTTCCGCCGCCCGCATCATACGGAACGACGCAGGTCACGCTCATGTTGGAAAAATCCACGCCGCTTCCGGAACCGGAAGACGCTCCTCCCGATGAGCTTCCTCCGCCCGAAGAACTTCCGCCTGAGGAACTTCCGCCGCAGGCTGCAAGCGACAATGTCATTGCAGCCGCAAGAAGAATTGCAACGATTCTTTTCATACCTATTACCTCTTTCCTTTTTTTTATTATATAAAAGCCCTCTGCGGACCCCTATATTTAAACGATCAGAACATAAAATTCATATTATACGGTCCCGGTTTTCCTATTTTTAAGAATATTAACCCTTATACATTTAGAATTATACCCCCCCCCGCATATTTTTGTCAATCTTTTTTGAAATATTAATGGATTTATTTTGGAAGATCAGAAAGTTTCTTCTTATTGAGAAACATAATTCGACATTACCCAAAAAAGGAGCGTCCCTTTCCGGACGCTCCCGTAAATCGTATGAATTTTCTTCGGTTTTCAGTTGCGGGGCCGATGCGGCCTTATCAGCCGTTGGTCGGGATAAACCTGCGGATCTGCGACGCGACGTTGGAGATCGGCATGGTCTGCAGCCAGATGTGGCCCGGACCGGTAATGACCGTGTTGAACAGGCCCTCGCCGCCGAACAGCATGTTCTTTACGCCCGGCACGGACTGGATGTCGATGCTGCAGGTCGCATCCATGGCGGCCAGATATCCGGTGTCGACCAGGATCTGCTGACCCGGCGCAAGATCGTACTCCACGATATGGCCGTCAAATTCCAGGAAAACGACGCCCTGGCCCGAGATCTTCTGCATGATGAATCCCTCGCCGCCGAACAGCCCCGCCCCGATCTTCTTCTGGAAGAAGACCGAAAGCGTCACGCCCGCCTCTGAGGCCAAAAAGCCCTGCTTCTGGACGACCAGTTCGCGGCCGGGACCGATCTCGAACGGGATGATCCTTCCGGGGAAGCTCGAAGCGAAGGCGATCATTCCCTGGCCGCCCTCCGCCGTATAGGTATTCTGGAACATCGCCTCTCCGGCGAACATTCTTCCGAACGCTTTTCCGACGCCGCCGTTGGTGCCGGTCTCCATCTTCATGTTCGGGGACATCCAGCTCATGGCGCCGCTCTCGGTGATCATCTTTTCTCCGCTTTCAAGCTGGCAGATCACGACCGGCAGCGTTTCTCCCTTGATCTCATAACGCATAACAAAATCCTCCTGTTTTATATTTGACCCGCAGAACCGCAGAACCGCGCGGCCGCGCACTTCCGCGGCCGTGCATTTCCCTTTGCGGTCCATCCTCATAAATCACTCACCATCTTACCATGTTCACCGGTTTTTGTCTACATTTCCGGCGGCCGCATCCGGCCGAAAGAAGAAAAAATCCGGGATCCGGCCGATTTTATCGCAGTATTTCTTGCACTGGGCCCGAATTATCTATATAATGGGATGAGAAGAAGAAAGGAGAGCGCCTCATCATGAAAGTTCTGATCACCGGATTCGAGCCTTTCGGCGGCGAGTCCATAAACCCGTCATGGGAAGCGGTAAAGCGGCTCCCCGATGAGATCGCGGGCGCACGGATCGTAAAGCTTCGGATCCCCACAGTGGTTGATCGCTCCATCGAACGCGTCCACGAAGCGATGAAGGCCGAACGACCGGACATCGTCATCAGCGTCGGACAGGCCGGAGGCCGTTTCGGCGTGACGCCCGAGCGGATCGCCATCAACATCACGGACGCGCGCATCCCCGACAACGAGGGCAACCAGCCGGTCGACGTCCCGGTCTTTTCGGACGGCGACGCGGCCTATTTCTCGAATCTCCCCGTAAAAGCGATGGTTCAGGCCATAAAGGACGCGGGTCTTCCCGCCTCCCTTTCCAACAGCGCCGGCACCTACATCTGCAACCACGTCATGTACGGGATCCTCTACTATATCCACAGGGAATTCCCGGGTATGCGCGGCGGGTTCATCCACGTCCCCTACTGCAGCGCCCAGGCAGTCGATAAACCCGCGGCCCCGTCCATGTCCCTCGCGGACATCACGGCCGCCCTTGAGGCCGCCGTCCTGGCGGCGATCCGCACCGAACAACAGAAAGAAGGAAAGTAAAATGCCGAATTTTGATCCCCTCCGATATTCCTACCCGTCCCGCCGGAACGTGGTCTACGCAAAAAACGGCATGGCGTCCTCGACGTCGCCCGCCGCCTCGCAGGCAGGACTTGAGATCATGAAAGCCGGAGGAAACGCGATGGACGCCGCCGTCGCCATGGCGACGACCCTGCCGCTTACGGAGCCGACGAGCAACGGCCTCGGGAGCGACTGCTTCGCCCTGATCTGGAGCGCGCGCGACCGGAAACTGTACGGTCTCAACGCTTCCGGCGTCGCTCCGGCCGCTCTCTCCGCGGAAGCCGTAAAAAAAGCCGGCTATGACGCCGTCCCGTTCGACGGATGGCTGCCGGTCATGGTGCCCGGCGCACCGGCCGGATGGGCCGCCGTGAACGAGCGCTTCGGCACAAAGTCCCTGGCCGAACTTATGGCCCCCGCGATCCGCTATGCGCGCGAAGGATTCTGCGTCCCCGTCAATCTTGACCGGCCGTGGGCGTCCGGCGTCGCACGTTTTCAGGCCGCGGCCGAAAAGGATCCGGACGTTTACGCGCCGTTCCTCAAACTCTTCACAAAGGACGGACAGCCGTACCGCGCCGGTGAGGTCTTTAAAAATCCCGAGTACGCCGATACGCTGGAGGAGCTGGCCGAGACCCGCTGCGAGAGTTACTACCGCGGCGCGATCATGAAAAAGATCGTGGAATTTTCCAGAAAAACGGGCGGTTTCTTCTCGGAAAGCGATTTTGAGAACTACCGGCCCGAATGGGTGGAGCCGATCTCCGTAAACTACCGCGGCTACGACGTCTGCGAGATCCCGCCCAACGGCCACGGGATCACCGCCCTGATGGCCCTCAATATCTTAAAAGGGCTCGATCCCGGCACGGCGCGCGAATCGGCGGACGCCTACCACCGCATGATCGAGGCCACCAAGCTGGCCTTCGTGGACGCGAAAAAATTCGTGGCGGACCCGCGCTACATGCGCACCAAGGTATCGGACATGCTCTCCGACCGCTATGCGGACAGACGCCGGGCGCTGATCACCGAAACGGCTCTTTTACCCGAAGCCGGAGATCCGTCCTGCGGCGGAACGGTGTACTTCTGCACCGCGGACGGAAGCGGGAACATGGTCTCGTTCATCCAGTCGAATTACAGCGGCTTCGGTTCCGGCGTGGTGATCCCCGGCACGGCGATCTCCCTGCAGGACCGCGGCGCGAATTTCTCGCTGGATCCCGAGAGCGACAACTATCTTGAAGGCGGCAAGAAATCGTACCACACCATCATCCCCGGATTCCTCATGAAAGACGGGGAAGCCGTGGGGCCGTTCGGCGTCATGGGCGGCTTTATGCAGCCGCAGGGCCACGTCCAGGTGATCGTCAACACCGTGGATTACCATATGAACCCGCAGGAGGCGCTGGACGCGCCGCGGTTCCAGTGGGTCGGCGAAAAGAAGATCCAGCTCGAGCGTGAGGTCCCCGCCCATATCGCGCAGGAACTGGAACGCCGCGGCCATGAGGTCGAGATCGTCAACACCAACACCGCCATGGGGCGCGGCCAGATCATCTGGCGCACGGAGGAAGGCTGTCTCGTGGGCGGGACGGAGCCCCGCGCGGACGGCACGATCGCCGCATGGTAGACCGGAAACAAAAACCGAAACGAAAACAGGGCCGGTGCTTTCGCACCGGCCCCTTCTGTAACCAATTAGTTGTCAGTCCATATACGCGCCCTTCATCGCACTCACCGCGTGCTGGGCGTACAGTCTCAGAAGTCCTCTCTTATACTTGCTCTCGAATCCCTTCCAGTTCTTTTTGCGCTCCGCAAGGACCTTATTGATCTCCTCCGGAGTTTTCCGCTCCCCGTGGATCCCGACGATCGCAAGCAGACGTTTTTCAACGTCGAGCTCGATGATGTCGCCCTCCTCGACGAACGCGATCGGGCCGCCTGCCGCCGCCTCGGGCGAAACATGGCCGATGACCGGTCCGCGGGACGCGCCGGAGAACCGTCCGTCCGTGATCAGAGCGACGCTCGCCGCCAGCTTCGGATCCGAGCAGATCGCCTCGCCCGTGTAGAACATCTCGGGCATACCGCTGCCGCGCGGGCCCTCATAGCGGATGAACACCGCGTCGCCCGGCACAACCTTCCCGTGCAGGATCGCGTCGATGGCCTCCTCCTCGCTGTCGTACGGCTTCGCGTTCAACGTCGCCTTGAACATGTTCTTCGGGCAGGCCGTATGTTTGATGACCGCGCCCTCGGGGGCGAGATTGCCGCGCAGGATCGCGATGCTTCCGTCCGTTCCGATCGCATGGTCGAAGTCGCGGATAATGTCGGTCCGTTTGATCTCCCTGCCGATCGCCGCTCCCTTCGCCTTTAGGATCTCGTCGCAGTGCTCGTAGAATCCGTTCTTCTTCAGATCCTCAAGATTTTCGCCGAGCGTCTTTCCGGTGACGGTCATGACGTCGAGGTGCAGCATGTCCTTGATCTCTTCCATGATCCTCGGGACGCCGCCCGCATAGTAGAAATACTGGGCGGGCCAGTCCCCGGCGGGACGGATGTTCAGCAGATAATGCGCTCCGCGGTGCATACGGTCGAAGGTATCGGCGTCGATCTCGAAGCCGAACTCGTGCGCGATGGCCGGGATGTGCATGACCGCGTTCGTGGAGCCGGAGATCGCCGCATGGACCATGATCGCGTTCTCAAAGCTCTTCATCGTCACGATATCCGCGGCGGTGATCCCTTTTTCGACCAGCGTCATGAGCTGTTTCCCGGCGTCGTAGGCCGCGTCGCGCAGTTCGGGAGCCGTCGCGGGCATCAGAGCCGTGCCCGGAAGCATGAGGCCGAGCGATTCCGCCATGACCTGCATGGTGGAAGCCGTTCCCATGAACGAACAGGCACCGCAGCTCGGGCACGCGTGCTGTTTGTAATAGGTCAGCTGTTTTTCCGGGATCTCCCCGCGCTCGTACTGGGCGCTGAATTTCCCGATCTGCTCCAAAGTCAGGAGTTCGTTGATCTTACAGCCCGGATCGTTCTCGACATACTCGGGCACGACGTTCGTCGCCTCCATGACGCCGCCGGTAACGACGATGGCGCTCATCTCCTTCATACGTCCGATGCTCATGAGCATCGCCGGCATCGCCTTATCGCAGCTGGCGATGAACACGCCGCCGTCAAAGGTCGTCGCGTTGACCTGAGCCTCGACCAGATTCACGATCGCGTCGCGGTGCGCCAGCGAGTAGTTGATGCCGTCGTGGCCCTGCGCCATACCGTCGCACATATCGGTCGCAAAGTAGCGCGCGGCTTTTCCGCCGTTGTCGTCCACGCCCTTTACGGCCTGTTCCACAAACGTATTCAGGTGGCCCGAGCCGGGATGGCTGTTGCCGTAGGTGCTCTCGACAATGATCTGGGGTTTCGGAAGATCTTCCACCTTCCAGCCCATCCCCATACGGAGCGGATCCATCTCCGGAGCCAGCTTCCGCGCCTCCTGACTTCTCAGTTCAGCCATATCAGTTTCCTCCTTTTAAAACACTCAGATCTTCTCCGCGCTCGATCGCAACGCGGCGAAATTCCTGACGGTTAAATTCCAGATGCATATGCATCATGTCCTTTGCCCATTCCGGGTCGTGACGGCGGATCCCGTCGAGGATCTGCCGGTGCGTCGCCACCGTCTCCGGCGACGTTTCCCTCTGGGTGTAGATGATGAACAGATCGACGGCCTTTTTCATGATCGGGAGCAGGTTCGAGGCGACCAGATTGCCGCTGGCTTCCAAAACCCTCATATGGAATTGAGTGTCGATCGCCATGCGGTCCGCGCCGATCGAGGAAAGACGGTCCATCTCGTCGCAGAGCTCTTCCATCTCCGCGATCTGCTCATCCGTCGCGTTGAGGGCGGCCGCCGCCGTAAGCTGCGGCTCCAGAAGCAGGCGGATCTCCAAAAGGTCCCAGGTCAGTTTAAACTTGTCATGAAGGAGCTCCAGCCCGAGCGGGTCCGGAACAACTCCCGTGCCGTCGGAAACATAGGTCCCGGAGCCGTGGCGCGATTCCAGGATCTGCCTCGATACGAGCAGACGGATCGCCTCCCTGAGCGTACTGCGGCTCACATTCATGGCCTCCATGAGTTCCTTTTCCGTCCCCAGCTTGTCTCCGGGCTTTAAGCCCTTCTCCCCGATGTCTTCGATCAGTTTTTCCGCGACCGATTCGGCCAGCGTAAGCTTCTTTTCTGCCATACTCATACCCCTTATGTACTGTGTCCGCGCCGGTCCGGCCCCGGATTTCTCCTCTGTGACCGTTTGAATGCCTCCTGCGGCCATCAGATCGTCAGCTTTCTGTCGCGCGCCGTGACCTTCCACCAGTCCGCGACCGCCCCGTTCTCGATCACGGGAACGGACGGATAAAGTGCACTCGTCGGACATACATGGGTCGGGATCGCAAAGAGCTCCGTTCCGACCGGCGGAAGCGTTCTTCCCTCTTTTTTCGGGATGCGGACGAGCCAGTGTTCCTCGTTCTGAAGGACCGTCACGGCGTCCTCAAATCCGACGATCTGCGCGCGTTCGGGCGCGGGATCGCTGGCGACCGCCTTGACGCCCAGATCGAGCGTCATAAGGTCCTCCCCGCGGTGGCTGACGACTCTGGTGAGCACAGCCGCCCCGGCCGTAAAATAGTCCATGTCGGGGAACGATTTCCCGTATCCGCTGTCCCAGAGGACGCAGGTCCCCGGGCTGTAATAATCGTCCGGCATCGCCTTTACATGGCAGGGGAACGAGGGCGTCCCCCCGAGGATCACGATCCCGCAGCCGATCCCCTTCTGCCGAAGCGCGGTCTTTACCGCCTCCACCTTCCCGTCCTCCTCGCGGACAAGTTCCATGCGCTCGTCCGGGTCGGTCTCATGGCGGTGGCCGTCGTAGCAGTGGAGCCCGGTCATGCGGATGCCCTCAAAGCCGTTCCACTCCTCATAGACCCCGGCGGCCTTATCGACCGGCACGCCGGTGCGGTTCTGTCCGAGATCGACGTCCATCAAAAACGGAAGGACCGTCCCTTCCTTCACGGCCGCCTCTCCGGCTCTCTTCACCGCGCCGGTATCGTCTCCGATCGCGTAAAAACGCGTGCCGGGATATGTTTTCATCAGTTTCAGGATCCGCGCGACATTCGGCCCCAGAAGCGGATATGCCAAAACCGCATCGCTCGCGCCGGCCATGGCGCACATCTCGGCCTCGGCGATCGTGGCGCACTTAAAACGCGTGATCCCCATTCCGATCTGCAGATTCACCAGTTCGATCATCTTATGTGTCTTGACATGCGGCCACAGTTTCTCCGCGCCGCCCGCGATCCGGATCATGGTTTTCAGGTTTTCGGTCACAGCCTCCCGGTACACGACAAGCTGCGGGGACGGGATCTCCTCCTGTCCCTTAAAAGTATAGTCAAATCCCACGCTGTCCCTCCGTTCTTATTCGTACTCTACCAGTACCTCGATCTCACAGGCGATGTTTCCCGGGAGCGCGTTCGTCGCGATCGCGCTGCGGGCGGGAAGTCCCTTCTCGTCTCCGAACAGATCATGGATCAGATTGGAGCCGCCGTTCACGACCTGGGGCTGCTGATAGAAATCGTCCGTGCAGTTGACAAATGCCAGAACCTTGACAAATTTTTTGATGCGGTTCAGATCGCCGAGCTTCGCCTCGAGATTCGCCAGCAGGTTCAGCATACAGTTGTAAGCCGCCTTCTGTCCGTCCTCGAGGGTCAGATCGCGTCCCACCTTTCCGAGGACCGTGTTGCCGTTCCCCAGATCCGGACCGCAGCCGCTGCAGTAAAGCAGGTTGGGGCCGAACTCCTGGACCGGAGTGTAGACGCCTCCCCTGGGCGGCGGCGCCGGAAGTGTAATGCCTTTTTCCTTGATCTTGTCATATACGTTTGCCATACTATCTGCCTCCTGAGATTATAATGATTATTGATTCGGTCCGGCGGCTTTATTCGTCCGCCAGAATGCACTTTCCGTTGTATGCGCCGGGGACCCACTTTCCGTCCTCGACCGTCAGCTCGCCGTTGATGAACATGTAGTCGAGCCCGTCGGCGGGTTTTGCGGAATCCGTAAAGGTCGCGTGATCGCGGAATTTCTTTGCGTCGAACACGAGGACGTCCGCATAGCTCCCTTCCGTGAGCGTTCCGCGCCCCGTCAGTTTCATCCGCGCCGCCGGCTGTCCGGTCATCTTATGGATCGCTTCCTCCATCGTATAGAGGCCGCGCTCTCCCACATATTCGCGGATCACCTTCGGGAACGCGCCGTACATCCTCGGATGCGGCGTGTCGGTGTCGGCGTAGATCGCGTCGGAGATGATGTTTGAATACGGCAGCTTCGCCACATAGTCGATGTCGTCCTGACACATGCTCATGTTGATGATCGCCGTTTTTCCGTCCTCCGTGTGCATGAGATCGGCCGCCAGCGCCTCCGCGTCCTCATAGCCGAACTTTTTGGCCGCATCGGTCACGGTCATGCCGAGCATCGGCTCGAATTTCTTCGTTGTCACACCGCTTATTATAATACGTTCCCAGCCCAAAGTCACGCAGAAATTGTCCCAGTCGTCATACGGAACGCGGCTCAGCCTCCTAAATTCCTCCACGCCTTCCGGCGTGCCGAGATCCTTAAGCGCCCGCGTCATATCGCCGCGGACAAAGACCGGCGGCAGCATCGTTGTGAGCGCCGTGCTTCCGCCCTCGTAGGGGTAGAAGTCGCAGGTCACATCCTGTCCCGCCGCCCGCACGTCCTCGATCAGCTTCACCGCCTTTTTGATCTCGCGCCGCCAGTTATTGACACCGCAGCTCTTAAAGTGGCTGATCTCCAGGGCGCACCCGGCTTTTTTCGCGATCTCGATCACCTCGCGGACGCTCTCGACCATGCTGTCGCCCTCGCCGCGGATGTGCGTCGTGATCACGCGCCCGTAGTCGCCGACCGGCTTCAGGATATAGGCGAACTCATCGGTCTTGGAATAGCATTCCGGAAGATACATGATGCCCAGCGAGATCCCGACCGCGCCGCGTTTCAGCGCGTCCTCGATCAGGCCGCGCGCCTGATCCAGTTCCTCCTGGGTATAGGGCGTATCGGAAAAGCCCTTGACCGTGATCTTGACCGCTCCGGTCCCGATCATCGAGGCCATGTTGAGCGGGAGCTTTGTGTTCTGAAGCGCGGCCAGATAGTCGCCGTATGTACGCGGCATGGTGAGCTCGACCGGCCCCAGCACCGCCTCGTCGAAGTCGTACATCTCCTTCGCCTTCGCGTCGTCGGCCGGACACGGAGTAAGGCTGATGCCGCAGTTTCCCACCACGGTGGTCGTAATGCCCTGGACGAGCTCGCGCGCTCCGAAGTTCGGATCGTTGAGCGGCTTTGCGTCACAGTGCCGGTGAATATCCACAAATCCCGGGCAGACGACCTTTCCGTCGGCGTCGATCACCAGGTCTGCGGCCGCTTCCGTTTCGCCGATCGTTCCTATTTTCTGCACCTTTCCTTCGGCCAGCAGTACGTCGGCCTTGACGCCCGGATTCCCGAGCCCGTCGTAAACCGTTCCGTTTTTCAGTAAAATTCGTTTCATAACCGCAATTACCTCACAGATTCCGATCAAAAATGCAAACGAGGGGGCGCGAATCGGTGCCCCTCGTCAAAGAGATCAATTACTTACCTTCTCTGGCATCAAATACGGCTTTCAGGCGCTCTTCTTCAGGCGTATTGTCCTCGGGCGTGATCAGGGTCACGATAACTCCGCAGACAAGGCTGATGATCGTAGCCGGAACCGCAGCGCCGCCGAGGTTCGTATTTACCCAGCTCGCAACGCTCGGAACGAGCAGGAAGATCACGCCGAACAGCGTACCGGAACCGATCGCCGCAAGGCCGCCCTGCCAGTTCGCACGTTTCCAGAGGCGTCCCATGAACATGCAGACCGCAACGCCCGGAAGCAGGGAACCGACGACCGACTGGATGTAGGTGATAACGTCGTTGACCAGCAGCGTGATCAGGAATGCGACCACCAGCGTAACGACCAGAGCGATACGGGAAAGTCTCGGATAATCCTCTTCCTTGACCTTCTTCCCGGTAATGCTCGGATAAACGTCGGTCAGAAGGATCGTGATACCGGAGATCGCGTCGGAGTCGCCGGAGGACATCGTCGCGGAAAGTCCGGAGATCATGAGCAGCAGTCCGAGTACCGGACCGAGTACGTTCGTAGCCATGTAGGAGAACGCGTAGTCCGCGGAAGCGAGCGTATCGCCGTTCGCGGTCGCGATCGTGAACGCGCTCATACCGATGATAGCGGTGATGAAGCTCCAGAAGAAGAGCAGAACGCCCTGTCCCAGGAACGCCTTCTTCGCAACGTTCTCATCCGCAGCGGTGTAGATCCTGGTGCGGTGCGTCGGCGTACCGATAACGCCCATGTACGTTGACAGTACCAAGGCTATGGCCGCCATGACTCCGTATTCTCCGAGTCCGTAGAATCCCATTGCGCCCGGCTTTCCGGCCGCCGTGAAGGTAGCTGCGATATTCGCATAGCCGCCCGCCGCGGGGATAGCCTTGATCGCGATGGCAAGGAAACCGACGACGATGATGCAGAACTGCACGGCGTCGGTAACAACGACTGCAAGGTAGCCGCCGATGAATACATAGACAGCGAACGCAAGAACGGTGATGATCTTGCAGATAACGTCGTCAAGACCGGTGATGTAGGCAAGATAACGGGAACCGCCGTTCATGTGGTTGCCGAGCCAAACGATCTCGATAACGAACATCATGAAGCCCATGACCTGTCTTACGATCTTCTTTCCGCCGTAATAGTACTGTGCTTCCTCGGACATGGTGAGGAAGTTCTTTTTACGGATGTTGACGAAAAGCAGCATGCTCAGGATACCGGTGCATGCGCCAAGGCCGTAGATGGCTCCGGCCCAACCGCCGTTGTAGCCGTTTGAGATCGCGCCCATTGAAGATCCGGTACCGATCATGGTCGCGCCGACCGTACAGAAGATCAGGAAAAATCCGAGATTCGCTCCGCCGGTCAGGAAGTTGGAGCCGCTGTTCTTGCCACGGGTGGAGAACCAGCCTACAAAGATCATCAGGCAGATGTAGGCAAGGAACCCGCCGACAAACAACGGGACATAACTGTTGTCTAACATGATACAATCCCTCCTTAGATAATATTGGTTGACAGTTACGAACGTCTGCATCCGCTGCCGGAGGCGCTTCGCTCGCGCGCCTTCTGTCCGGAGAAGAGTCCGACCGGACAAACTGGCGATATTTGTCCGACAACTTTGCATTGCAAGATTATAATACGCCTTTCCGCGCGTCTTTGTCAATAGTTTCCGATTTCATTTCTGATTTGTGCAATCAACTTTGTAAACTTTATACAAAAAAATTTGTCTGATTTTGTGCACGATTCACATTTTCATTTTGGATTTTTCCATGTATATTATAGATAGTGGTATATAATGTGCAAAATGCATCGGATACGGCATTTCGCCAAGGGGCCAACGTTGTACGATGTCTTGTCGTCACGCGGACATAAGCCCGGCGGATACGGCGGCGCTTTCGGCCCGGCGGATATGGCGGCGCGGCCCGCGTTTACGGTTTTCCACATCCCGTGCTCGCGACGCGCAGCATTATTCTGTATCCGTACTGCATTTTTATGTAAGAAATCACAACAGGAGGATGATTGCCATGAAGATCACACAAGTCAACACCTACTTCGTCCGTCCCCGCTGGGGATTCGTCGAGATCGCAACGGACGACGGCTTTACCGGATGGGGCGAAGCGGTCCTTGAAGGGCACTGCAGAACGGTCCTCGCCTGCGTTGAGGAAATGAAGGACTATCTGATCGGCGCGGATCCCTCCCGGATCGAGGATATCTGGACCACGCTCTACCGCGCGGGCTTCTACCGCGGCGGCGGCGTCCTCATGAGTGCGATCTCGGGCATCGATCAGGCCCTCTGGGACATCAAGGGAAAATATTTCGGCGTTCCGGCCTATGAACTCATGGGCGGCGCCTGCCACGACCGGATGAAGGTCTACAGCTGGATCGGCGGCGACCGGCCCAGCGACGTCGGCGCGGCCGCGCTGGAAAAGAAGAACGCCGGTTTCACCGCGATCAAGATGAACGCCACCGAGGAACTCCAGATGGTCGATACCTACGATAAGATCGACGCCGTTCTGGAGCGCGTCGCGGCGATCCGCGAGTCCTGCGGAAAGTATTTCGGCATCGCGATCGACTTCCATGGCCGCGTGCATAAGCCGATGGCGAAGGTCCTCGCCAAGAAGCTGGAGGAATTCGATCCGATGTTCATCGAGGAGCCGGTGCTCTGTGAAAACATGGAGGCGTTCCCGGAGATCGCCGCAGCCTGCAACATCCCGATCGCGACCGGCGAGCGCCTGTTCAGCCGCTATGATTTCAAGCGCCTTCTGCAGACCGGTGGCGTCGATATTATCCAGCCCGACTTAAGCCACGCCGGCGGCCTCACCGAGGTCAAGAAAATCGCGTCCATGGCCGAAGCCTACGACGTCGCGCTTGCGCCCCACTGTCCGCTCGGACCGATCGCGCTTGCGAGCTGCCTGAACGTCGACGCGACCTGCTACAACGCCGTTATCCAGGAGCAGAGCATGGGGATCCATTACAACGTCGGAAAGACCGTCCTCGACTACGTCAACAACAAAGAGGACTTTGAATTCATCGACGGCTACGTCAACCTGCCGAAGCTCCCCGGCCTGGGAGTCGACGTCAATAAGGAGCTTGTCCTCGAGGAGAACAGGACGCCGCACAACTGGAAGAATCCTGTCTGGAGACATAAAGACGGTTCCATCGCCGAATGGTAAGGAACCGCCGCATCAGGAAAAAAGGACGGACCATGATGGTATTTCATGGGCCGTCCTTTTCTGTTGTTTGATATTGTGCTTACGGTAAGATCTCCGGTCTTCTGTCGCTGTCATGGTTTTCGATATTTTTCGACATTATTTTTCTGTTTTATATTGAAATCAAAATATAGTTTTTGACTATCTCTTTATAAGTTCTCATAAGCCGGTATAGCCTGTATTTACAGGCTTTCCGG
>CANQGL010000053.1 GCA_947623185.1 uncultured Lachnospiraceae bacterium | reverse complement strand
TAGCCACCCCAGTGATGGCTTGTTTGTTATGCATTTTACTTTTTCTCTATCCGCTACCTCTCTGTTTCAAACTTTTAGTCTCCTTTTCTAAATTATTGCACGACCGCAACTTTATAAAATAAATATATCATAGATACGATGGGATGTGTATTAAAAAATCAGCCAACAGCATAATACTACCAAAATAGTCAAAAAATTACACAAAACGAGTCGCATTCGGCGGCGTATCCGGATAACCTGCGGTTATAAAATAAATGCATATCCGGTATGGACCGATTTGCAAAAACAAGGTTGAAAAAACGGGAAGGATAGGCTATGATGGTTAGTAAAATGGCGGATGAGCCTGATTTTATTTTAGGAAAGGAAAATTACGGTATGGAATACAGGATAGCGACGATCTCGGGCGACGGGATCGGACCGGAGATCGTAAAGGAGGCCAAAAAGGTCCTGGACCGGGTCGGAGAGGTCTACGGGCACAGATTTAACTATGAGGAAGTCCTGATGGGCGGTATCTCGATCGACACCTACGGAGTGCCACTTACGGATGAAGCGCTGGAGACGGCGAAAAAGAGCGATTCCGTTCTGCTCGGGGCGGTCGGCGGAAACGTCGGAAATTCAAGGTGGTACGACATCGCGCCGAATCTGCGGCCGGAGGCGGGGCTGCTGGCGATCCGCAAAGGGCTGAATCTGTTCGCGAATATCCGTCCGGCGTACCTTTACGACTGCCTTTCCGGTGCGTGCCCGTTAAAGGAGGAGATCATCGGCGACGGCTTTGACATGGTGATCGTCCGCGAGCTGACCGGCGGCCTTTATTTCGGAGAGCGCCACACCGAGGAGGTAAACGGCGTCATGCAGGCGACGGATACCCTGGTCTACAGCGAGAACGAGATCCGCAGGGTCGCGGTCAAGGCGTTCGACATCGCCATGAAGCGCAGAAAGAAAGTCACCAGCGTGGATAAGGCCAACGTCCTGGATTCCTCAAGACTGTGGAGAAAGGTCGTCGCAGATGTCGCCAGGGAATATCCGGAGGTCACGCTGGAGAACATGCTGGTAGACAACTGTGCGATGCAGCTGGTCATGAATCCGGGCCAGTTCGACGTGATCCTGACCGAGAACATGTTCGGAGACATCCTCTCCGACGAGGCGAGCATGATCACCGGCTCGATCGGTATGCTGTCGTCGGCAAGCTTAAACGAGAGTAAATTCGGCCTTTACGAGCCGAGCCACGGTTCCGCGCCGGATATCGCCGGAAAGGGGATTGCCAACCCGATCGCCACGATCCTGTCGGCGGCGATGATGCTGCGGTTCTCGTTCGACCTCGACAAAGAGGCGGATGCGATCGAGAACGCGGTTCGCGGAGTGCTGGCGGACGGCTACCGTACCGTGGACATCATGGCCGAGGGCATGAAGCAGGTCGGGACCGTCGAGATGGGAGACCTGATCTGCGGGCGCATCGGATAAGCGGCATATCGGAAACGGAAGCGCCGGTTGAGCGGCGCATCGGATAAGCGGCATATCGGAAACGGATGCGTCGGGCGAGAGACGCATCGGATAACAGACGAGGAGATTTGCAATTATGGGAAGAGTTTATAATTTTTCGGCGGGGCCCGCGGTCCTGCCGGAGGAAGTTTTAAAGGAAGCGGCGGCGGAGATGCTGGACTACAACGGGACCGGCATGTCAGTCATGGAGATGAGCCACCGCTCGAAAGCGTTCGAGGAAATCATCGAAGAAGCGGAAAAGGATCTGCGCGAGCTGATGGGGATCCCGGACAACTATAAGGTCCTGTTTTTACAGGGCGGCGCGCACCAGCAGTTCGCGGCGGTTCCGATGAACCTGTTTAAAAACCGTGTCGGCGATTACATCATCACCGGACAGTGGGCGAAGAAGGCGTGGAAGGAAGCGCAGCTCTACGGGAAGGCGAACGCGGTCGCATCCAGCGAGGACAGGACGTTCACCTACATCCCGGACTGCTCGGACCTCCCGGTCGATCCGGATGCGGACTATGTCTACATCTGCGAGAACAATACGATCTACGGGACCAAGTTCCATGAGCTTCCGAATACCAAGGGGAAAACGCTGGTTGCCGACGTGTCCTCCTGCTTCCTCTCGGAGCCGATGGATGTGACGAAATACGGACTGATCTACGGCGGCGTTCAGAAGAACGTCGGTCCGGCCGGTGTGGTGATCGTGATCATCCGCGAAGACCTTCTGACCGACGACGTGCTGCCGGAGACCCCGACGATCCTGCGCTACAAGGTGCAGGCGGATGCGGGCTCGCTCTACAATACGCCGCCGTGCTACGGGATCTACATCTGCGGCAAGGTCTTTAAATGGCTGAAAAAACAGGGCGGCCTTGAGGCGATGAAGGAGCGCAACGAGCGGAAGGCGAAGCTGCTTTACGATTATCTGGATCAGAGCAGCCTGTTCCGCGGGACGGTCGAAAAGAAGGACCGTTCGATCATGAACGTGCCGTTCGTCACCGGGGACAAGGAGCTTGACGCGCTGTTCGTAAAGGAGGCCGAGGCGGCCGGATTCGTGAACCTGAAAGGCCACCGCACGGTCGGCGGCATGCGCGCCAGCATCTACAATGCGATGCCGGAAGAGGGCGTTGCGAAACTGGTCGAATTTATGCGCCGGTTCGAGGCGGAGCACGGAAAACGGGAGGAAGCGAAATGAGAAAGATCTGCTGTCTGAACCCGATCGCCGGATGCGGCCTTGAGCGGTTTACAAATGAGTATGAGCAGGTAAAGGATCCCGCGGAGGCGGAGGGCATCCTGGTCCGCAGCGCCTCCATGCACGAGATGGAGCTTCCCGACGGCCTTCAGGCGGTCGCGCGCGCCGGGGCGGGCGTAAACAATATCCCACTCGATGCGTGCGCAAAGAAGGGGATCGTCGTCTTCAACACGCCGGGCGCGAACAAGAACGGCGTAAAGGAGCTGGTCCTGGCCGGTCTGTTCCTGACGTCCCGCGATATCATCGGCGGGATCGAATGGTGCCGCGCGCACGCGGGAGAGCCGGATATCGCGAAGCTGGTGGAAAAAGGCAAGAAAGCGTTCGCCGGCCGTGAGATCATGGGCAAGAAGCTTGGGGTGATCGGCCTCGGCGCGATCGGATGCGAAGTCGCGAACGCGGCCAGCGCTCTCGGGATGGAGGTGTACGGCTACGATCCGTTTATCTCGGTCAACGCGGCCTGGGGCCTGTCCCGCAGCGTAAAGCACATCATGGACACGGACACGATCTACCGCGAGTGCGACTACATTACGGTCCATGTCCCGCTCATGGACTCCACGAAACACATGATCGGCCGGGAAGCGTTTGAGAAGATGAAGGACGGCGTCGTGATTCTAAACTTCGCGCGCGATCTGCTCGTCGACGACGATGATATGGAGGCGGCGTTAAAGAGCGGAAAGGTCTCGCGCTACATCACGGATTTCCCGAACGAAAAGACCGCGGGCATGGAAGGCGTGATCGCGATCCCGCATCTCGGGGCGTCCACGGAGGAATCCGAGGACAACTGTGCGATGATGGCGGTCGACGAGCTGCGCGAGTATCTGGAGAACGGAAATATCCGCAACTCCGTCAATTACCCGCCCTGCGACATGGGTGTCTGCGCGGACGCCGGACGCCTGGCGCTTCTGCACGCGAACATCCCGAACATGATCGGACAGATCACCTCGATCCTTGCAAAAGACAATATCAATATAGCCCATATGACAAACTCGAGCCGCGACGTTTATGCGTATACGCTTCTGGACCTTGAAGATCCCGTGGACGGAGAAGCCTTAAGGCATCTGCGCGCGATTCCGGGCATGTACAAAGTCCGCGTCGTCAAGGGCTGAGTTCCCAGATCACGATCCCTTCAGGAGGTATTTTATGGCACTGATCAGACCGTTCCACTGTATGCGCCCCGCGCCGGAAAAGGCGGCGGAGGTCGCGGCACTTCCGTATGACGTTTACAACAGACAGGAGGCCCGCGAGGAGATCGCGCGCCATCCGCTCTCGTTCCTTGCGATCGACCGTCCGGACGCCGGTTTTCCGGATTCGGTCGGGAGCTACGAGCCCTGCGTTTACGAGGCGGCGAAGAACACGCTGGAAACGCAGCTTTCGCAGGGCGTCTGGCTGGAAGATAAGGACACCGCGTTTTATCTCTACGAGCTGACGATGGACGGCCGCTCTCAGACCGGGATCGTGGCCTGCGCTTCGGCGGACGACTACCGGACCGGAGTGATCAAAAAGCATGAGAATACGCGAGAGGAAAAAGAACAGGACCGCATCCGCCATATCGATACGCTCGACGCCCAGACCGGGCCGATCTTTCTGGCGTACCGTCCCCAGGCGCGTTTGAGAGAACTGGTGGAAGCGGCGAAGAAAAACGCCCCGGTCTATGATTTCGTCTCCGACGACGGAATCGGGCACCGCGTATGGAAGATCGCCGATCCCGCGGCGGTCGAAGAGATCGGTGAGATCTTTGCGGGGATCCCGGCCGTCTACATTGCCGACGGCCATCACCGCGCCGCGTCGGCGGTCAAGGTCTGCCTGAAGCGGAGAGAGGAACATCCGGAGGCGGGAGAGGACGCCGAGTTTAACGGGTTCCTCTCGGTGCTGTTTTCGTCGGACGAGCTCCGGATCCTCCCGTATAACCGGGTGGTCCGCGATCTGGACGGGCTGTCGCCGCAGGTATTCCTCGTGGCGCTCGATAAGAACTTTTCCGTGAAAAAAATCGGAACGGAGCCGTATTCCCCGGCGGAACGCGGAAAATTTGGCCTGTACATGGACGGGAACTGGTATGAGCTGACCTTAAGAGAAGGACGCCGTCCTTCCGATCCGGTAGGCGCGCTGGACGTTTCCGTGCTGCAGGAGCTGGTTTTTGATAAGATCCTTGAGATCCACGATCCGCGGACCGACAAGAGGATCGATTTCGTCGGCGGTATCCGCGGGCTCGGGGAACTTGAACGGCGCGTCGCGGACGACATGAAGGCTGCGTTTTCCATGTATCCGACTTCCATGGACGAGCTTCTGGCGGTGGCGGACGCCGGACTTCTGATGCCGCCGAAGTCCACCTGGTTCGAGCCGAAGCTCAGAAGCGGCCTGTTTATCCACCGCCTGAAATAGTCATTGTTGGCGGAATTGTTCTGTTTGCATAGAAACAAATCGATCAGGTGTTTTTCGGAGCCGATTTGGTCCCGGAAAACACCTAAATTATTTGAATAATTATATACAATTTGAAAATATACTAATAACTTAAAAATAAAATAAAAATTTTTTGAAAAAACGCTTGACAAAACCGGTGGCCCGTGCTATTATTAGGTCAACAAAAAGAAATCGTTTATATAGATAAAAATAAAAAGAAAGAGAGGGCAAGCCAATGTACTAGGAAGGCTGCTTCAATAGAAAACCAAAGGTGATTGGAGCAGGGTAAAAGAAGAGAGAACCGGCAGAGAAGAGAAAATGGTTATCCGGCAATCCTTAAAGGGTATGACGAGAAAGTATCCGATAAGAGAAATACGATAATCGATATGAAAATGAAAAAAGGAAAAAGAACTCGAAGGACCGGTCAAAAAGGAAAATTGAATATAGATAAAACAGAATAAAGAGAGGTAAGTCCAATGGACAATGAATTCTGAAGTGGGTATCGAGACGAGGAAGATTTCGGTACCCACTTTTATTTGCGCGAGCAATGAGCCAGGCTGACAAACTCGTTTGTCGATCTGGCGAATGCCGCGACAACGGGTGAAACTCGCGGAGCGTGTTTCAGCCCGTTTTGTTTTTCTGGAGCCTAAAGCGCCCGCGGGCCGGAACAGAAACGGCGCCGGATACCGGCCTGCCTTCACACCCCGCTCAGATTGAATGGCGGCGTATATTCTTCCTTCGCGCTGCTCTTTTCCTGCATATATCCCTCCGTGAGGCCAAGTTCGATGGTCTTATCCACCACTTTCCCGTATTCGTAAGACGTGATCCGGCGGTCGATCTCCGGATAAAGGCTGCTTTTGTAAAAAGGCGTGTACTGGCTCATCAGGCTGATCAGATAGGAATGTCGGGGGAACGTTCCCGCGATCTCTTCCAGGATCCGGAACGAGTCTTCCTTTGCGCCGGGCAGCGTCATATGGCGGATCACGACGCCTCTTTCCAGCAGCGACGGCTGCTTCTCATCCCACCGAAGCCCGCCGGTCTGACGGATCATTTCCCCGATCGCGGCCACGGCGACCGGAAAGTAATCCCTCGCGCCGGAGTATTTTTCGGACAGCCCCGCGTCATAATACTTGAGGTCCGGCAGATAGATATCGACAAAACCTTCGAGGGCGCGAATCGTTTCCACACGCTCGTATCCGCCGCAGTTGTAGACGACGGGGATGTGCAGCTTTGGTTTTGCGAGCGTGAGGGCCTCAAGGACGGAAGGAAGGTAATGGGTGGCCGTCACCAGATTGATGTTGTGCGCGCCCTGTTCCTGAAGCTCCAGAAAGATCTCGGCCAGACGGCCGACGGAGATCTCCTTTCCGAAGTTTTCGTGGCTCAGACGGTAGTTCTGGCAGTATACGCATTTCAATGTGCAGCCGGAAAAGAAAACGGTCCCGCTTCCGGCCGTTCCGCTGATACAGGGCTCCTCCCAATGGTGAAGGGCGGCCCTGGCGATCTTTACCGTATCGCCCGCACCGCAGAATCCGGCCGTTTGACGGCGGTCCGCGCCGCAGCGCCTCGGACAGAGTTCGCAGGGACTGTATGTAATATTCATGATTTCAGACTCCTTTGTGTCAGGAAAGCGCCGGGACAGATCTGGGCCCGCACCGCAGCGCGCAAAGCGGAATACCGGCCAGGAAGGATCCGGTCCGCGCACCGTCGCGCGCAAAGCGGAATACCGGCCCATGAAGGAACCGGCCAGCGCCGTCATGCGCAGGGCATTCCGGGGAGCTCCGGCATCCGCCGCAGATGCAGACGGATGCCGGTCGGATTCAGTCTTTCGGACCGCCCTGATGCTCCGGCAGGAACGGGTAGATCTGATCGTAATGTTCGATCTCCGCTTCATCCTGCGGGAGGGAAGGGATCAGGCCGGTACAGTCCGTGGCGGAACAGGACTGGATATCGAAATCGAGATCCCGGTCTGCCCGGTCCGCCGTATTGTTTTGACGGTCCCGTCCTTCGCCGTCCGCCGCGTTGTTTCTGCAGTCATGGCCCATTGTCATCACCCCGCGCTTAGTATGCCGCAGCCGGGGCGCGGTATACTTACAGATCCAGGTAATTCAGGATGACGGACCACTCGGGTATCAGTTTCGGAAGCGTCCACGCCGCGTTCGCCGGGCTTGTGGACGGAAGGCACACGGCCTCCATGCCGGTGCTCTTTTCCTGATATTTCCGGTAGTATCGGAAGGAAGTGCCGCCGTTGCAGAAGATCTGCCGGATCCGCGCGCCGGAAAGGATCGGGGACAGATCGTTCGGGACCACGTTTCTGATCGAACTGTCGCTGGAACCCGTGACCGTGCAGGAGCCGATCGTATCCCAGAGCGCGACGCGGTGCGCGAGCAGAAAACCGGTCTTTTCTTCGATCGTGGCCGGGACGGGAGCGTCCAAAACGGCGGCCAGCACCTTCCAGAAACGATTCTGCGGGTGGTGGTAGAAAAACCGGCCCTCCCGCGATTTGACCGAGGGAAAGGAGCCAAGGATCAGGATCTGCGAGCGCTCGTCGAAAAGCGGCGGAAAAGGGTGGACGATCTGCTCCATAACGGGACCTCCGTAAACTTTAATATATTTCCAGTAAAGTATCGCAAAAAAAGAAGGATTTGTCAAAGAAAACACAAATTTTTAATACTTTTTTTCTTGCCATATGGAAAAACTCAATCTATAATGGTCTAAGTATCGTTAACATTGGGACAAACTGCCTCGGACCGGAATATTGGGGCAGAGACGGAGAAAAAAAGGAATATGGATAATCGAAATCAAAATAGAAATAACAATAAACCGAACGGTCAGATCCTCGTTCTTGTGCTGGTCATGATCGCCACGCTGGGCGTCGTCAGCATGATGCGCAGCACGCTGATGAAAGAGCAGCGCGAAGAAGTCGGCTACGAGGAATTTGTCCATATGCTGGATGACGGCGTGATCGAGTCGGTGCGCTACAGCGGCAACGAGCTCCTGATCAAGACGAAACCGGGCGCTTCCGGCTATTCCAGCATGAAGCAGTATTATACCGTCCGGATCCCCGACGACGGTCTTTCGGACCGTCTTCTTGCGGGCGGCGTCGAGATACACGGCGAGACCTCGAGCGCGGGCTCGGTGATCGTCAACTTCCTCGTCGGCTGGGTCCTGCCCTCGGCTCTGATGATCGGCCTGCTGTATCTGATGTTCAGCCGCATGGGCGGCGGCGGAGGGATCATGGGCGTCGGCAAGAGCAACGCCAAGGTCTATGTGCAGAAGGAAACGGGCGTCACATTCGCGGACGTCGCCGGTGAGGATGAGGCCAAGGAATCCCTGGTCGAGATCGTCGACTTCCTTCACAACCCGCAGAAATACACGCGGATCGGCGCGAAACTGCCGAAGGGCGCGCTTTTGGTGGGCCCGCCCGGAACCGGAAAAACGCTGCTTGCCCGCGCCGTGGCCGGCGAGGCGCATGTGCCGTTCTATTCCCTTTCGGGTTCCGATTTTGTGGAAATGTTCGTCGGCGTCGGCGCGTCGCGTGTGCGCGATCTGTTCAAGCAGGCGCAGCAGTCGGCTCCGTGTATTATCTTTATCGATGAGATCGATGCGATCGGCCGCAGCCGTGATTCCCGCTTTGGCGGAAACGACGAGCGCGAGCAGACTTTAAACCAGCTCCTCTCCGAGATGGACGGTTTCGATCCCTCGAAGGGACTTCTGGTGATGGCGGCGACCAACCGCCCGGAGATCCTGGATCCGGCGCTTTTGCGTCCCGGCCGTTTCGACCGCCGCGTGATCGTGGATAAGCCGGACCTCCGAGGCCGCGTCAATATCCTCAAGGTACATTCCAAGGACGTCCATCTGGACGAGACCGTCGATTTCGAGGAGATCGCGCTTGCCACTTCCGGAGCGGTCGGCGCGGATCTTGCCAATATGATGAACGAGGCGGCGATCAACGCCGTCAAGCACGGACGCCAGGCCGTCTCGCAAAAGGACCTGTTTGAGGCCGTCGAGCTGGTCCTGGTCGGCAAGGAGAAGAAAGACCGCATCCTCAGCCAGGAGGAGCGGCGGATCGTGTCCTACCACGAGGTCGGCCACGCACTGGTCACCGCGCTCCAGAAGGACGCGGAGCCGGTCCAGAAGATCACGATCGTTCCCCGCACCATGGGCGCTCTCGGCTATGTCATGCAGGTGCCCGAGGAGGAGAAGTTCCTGAATACGAAGAAAGAACTGGAAGCGATGCTTGTCGTATCGCTTGCGGGCCGTGCGGCCGAGGAGATCGTCTTTGATACGGTGACGACGGGCGCGGCCAACGATATCGAGCAGGCGACGCGGATCGCCCGCGCGATGGTGACGCAGTACGGCATGTCGGAGAAATTCGGCCTGATGGGCCTTGAGACGAAGGAAAGCCAGTATCTGACCGGACGGACGGTCATGAACTGCGGCGACGCGACCGCGGCCGAGATCGACGTCGAGGTCATGCGGATCCTGAAGGAATCCTACGCGGAGGCCAAGCGCCTTCTCGAAGAGAACCGGGATGCGCTCGATAAGATATCGGATTTCCTGATCGAGAAAGAGACGATCACCGGCAAGGAGTTCATGAAGATCTTCCGCCAGGTCAAGGGTATCCCGGAGCCGCCGGAAGAGGAAAAACCGGTCAGGCAGTCTCTGCAGCCGCAAAACCGCGTTCCGGCGAACGGTTACGGACAGAATCCGAATCAGGGGCCTGCGAACGGCTACGGACCGAACCCGAACCAGGGGCCTGCAAACGGCTACGGGCCGAATCCGGGCCAGGGGCCTGCGAACGGACCCGGACCGAACCCGAATCAGGGGCCTGCAAACGGCTACGGACCGAACCCGGGCCAGGGACCGGCGAACGGTTACGGTCAGCCGCCATACTGGAATCCGTATCCGGGCCAGCCGCCGTATCCGCCGCAGAACCGGGGACCGTATCCGGGACAGAACCCGAATCAGCCGCCGTATCCCTATCCGGGCCGTAACGGAGGACCCGGACCGGATCCGAATCAGCAGCCGGGCGGAACGGGCAGCTCCGACCAGAAGTAAATCCGACAGGGTGTATTCCGGAGACGGGATACATCCTGCTTTTTACGGTTTTGCCGCATTTTATTCACGAAATCGTCAACAATCTGTGATACTCTTTTTGAACGGAGAAAGTCCGGAAACGGAGAGGAGGAAACATTACCGTGACAAAGAGATGGATGGCGTGGGCCGCCGCGGCCCTTCTGCTGGTACAGCCGCAGACAGGGGCTTTTCCCGCATACGCGGCGGAAGCGGACCGCGCGGGCATGCAAACGGAGCACATCTATACCGCGCAGGCTCTGAACGTAAACGATACTTCCGCGTCCGATCAGTGGGCGCTTTACAACGACGGGACTTTTGAGATCGAACAGGAGAAAAACCGTTATCCGGTCTACGACGATCCGTTCGGGACCCCGGTAGGGCCGGGAGAATGGCGGTGGGACCCCGTGGGGGTCGTGGTCGAAGTGCAGCGGATGCGCGCGACGGCTGGCATCGACATGCGGATCCAGGAGGCATGGAATACATACGGAGGCGGAAAGCGCGACGTGGTCGTCGCCATGATCGATACCGGGATCGACTATACGCATGAGGATCTCAAAGACGCGATATGGATCAACAGCGACGAGGTCCCGGACAACGGGATCGACGACGACGGAAACGGTTACGTCGACGACGTTTACGGTTGGGACTTTTACCGCAACACGAACCGGGTCTTTAACGGCGCGGAGGACAGCCACGGCACGCACGGTGCGGGGACGATCCGCGCGTCCGTCAATAACGGGACCGGCATTGCCGGGATCGTTCCGGGGGACCATGTGCGTGTGATGGCCGTCAAGGCGCTCGGCGGCCGTTCGGGATCGGGCAGTACCTCCGCGCTCATCCGCGCGATCCGCTACGCGGAGGAAAACGGCGCGTCCATCTGCAATCTCAGCCTTACCTCCACCAGCTACGATCAGGCGCTGTATCAAGCGATCGCGAACTCAAGTATGCTGTTCGTCGTCGCGGCGGGGAACGGGGACGAACATACGGGGATCGGAGTCAACACCGACGAAGTCCCGTGCTATCCCGCTTCGTTCGATCTGGACAATATCATTTCGGTGGCGAACCTGACGTTCAACGGCAACCTGCACGAGTCTTCCAACTACGGCGCCCGCACGGTCGATCTGGCGGCCCCCGGCTCGCACATCCTGAGCACGACGCCGGGCAATTCCTACGGCCTCATGACGGGAACTTCGATGGCGGCCCCGATGGTCGCGGGCGCGGCCGCGATGATCTACTCCTACTATGACGGGATCAGCCTGGCCGACACCAAGGAGATCCTGCTTTCGACCGTGACGCCCCTTGACAGCCTGAACGGAAAAACGGTGACGGGCGGTATGCCGAATCTGGCCGCGGCGCTCACCTATGACCTCGGAAAGCTGTCCGGGACCGGATTTACCAATTCCGGGAGAGCGCCGGAAGGCGGGACACCGCCGTATATGGAGGCGGATATCAGCATGAGCTGGTTTGATTCCTATCTGACGCTGCGGGTGGTCGACATCGACAACGACCTCGATGTGCTTTCCTACGCCTCGGGAGAACACACCGCCGCCGAGTTTGCCGCCGGTCTGCAGAGCGAGACGTTTTCCGTAAACAGTGAAGGGATCGCGATCTTCCGCATCGGAGAGAGCGGCGTTTATACATTTTACGCCCGCGACCGGCGTGGCAACGAGACCGTGAAGGTCGTAAAGATCGCCGCGGAGAGCGACGGCCCCGGCGCATGGCAATTTTAGCGTGCTACTTGACTAAAGCGAGAAAGTATTATAAGATAGGACCATTGGAAGGGGAAAGTATGAATCGCGAAGAACAGGTCCTCTTCGGGATGCGCGAGCTGTTTGAACGGCACGGCTACCGGAGATTCGAGATGAGCAAATTTGAAGAATATGATTTTTACGCCGAGAACCGCAGCTTTCTGAGCAGCGAGAACATCCTGACCTATACGGGGCTGGACGGAAAGCTCCTGGCCCTGAAGCCGGATGTGACGCTCTCGATCGTCAAGAACACGAAGGGATGCTACGGGTCGCCCGAGCGGGTCTATTACAACGAGAACGTGTACCGCGCCAGGAAAGGCGATAAGGAATACCGCGAGATCATGCAGGCCGGCCTCGAGTACATCGGAGACATCGATACCTATGCGACGCTCGAGGTCCTGCTTCTGGCCGGACGGAGCCTGGAACTGATCGACTCCGGCTATATCCTGGACATATCGCACATGGGGCTTCTGGCCGGACTTCTTGAGGAGACCGGGCTTGGGCCCGCGAAACAGAAGGAGATCCTGACGGCGGTCCGCGAAAAGAACGTCCATGAACTGCGGGCGGCCTGCGCGGAGCAGGATGTCGCGCCGGAGACCGCGGAGAGCCTTGCGTTTCTGGCCGGGATCTACGGAGGACTCAAAGAGACGCTGCCCGCGGTCCGAAAGCTGTGCCGCGGCGGCCGCATGGAGAAAGCGTATGAAGAGCTGTCGGAACTGTGCCGCTGTCTGGAGGAGTGCGGCGTTTCGGGGCACGTCAATCTCGATTTTTCCATCGTGAACGACATGGACTATTACAACGGGATCATCTTCCAGGGATTTATCAACGGGATCCCAAGCGGGATCCTCAGCGGGGGCAGATACGACAATCTGGTCCATAAACTCGGGAAACAGGCGGACGCAATCGGGTTTGCGGTCTATCTGGATCTTCTGGAGCGCTTCGCAACGGAAAAGAAGGAATTTGATACGGATGTGCTTCTGATCTACGGCGACGGCGACAGTCCGGCTGCCGTTGCGGCAGAAGTGCGCCGACTTACGGACGGCGGCGAGCGCGTCATGGCCGTGCGGACCGAACCGCGCGACGTGCGTTTCAGAAGGCGGCTTACGATGAAAGACGGGGAGGCGCGGAAATGACGGACGGATGGATCAATATTGCGCTTCCCAAGGGAAGACTCGGAGAAAAGGCGTACGATATTTTCGAATCGATCGGATACGGATGCCCGGAGATCCGCGAGAGCAGCAGGAAACTGATCTTTGAGAACGCGGAGAACGGCGTCCGTTATTTCTGGGTAAAGCCGTCGGACGTGGCGGTCTATGTGGAACGGGGCGCCGCGGATGTGGGCGTCGTCGGAAAGGACATCCTTGAGGAAAAAGGGTTCGACATATACGAACTGCTGGATCTCGGGATCGGAAAATGCAGGATGGCGGTCGCCGGTATAAAAGGGAGCCGTCCGGATCCGGAACTCACGCTCCGGGTGGCGACCAAATTTCCCAACATCGCGCGCCGCTATTACAGGCAGAAGAGCCGCGAGATTGATATCATCAAGCTCCACGGTTCGATCGAGATCGCGCCGATCCTCGGCATGTCCGACGTGATCGTGGATATCGTGGAGACCGGGACCACCCTGCGGGAGAACGATCTTGAGGTATTTGAGGAGATCTTCCCGATCAGCGCGCGTCTGATCGCCAACCGGGTGAGCTATAAATTCAAAAACGGACCTCTCCGCGCGATGTGTGAAAAGATCGCGGAGCGGATCTGAAACGGAACGACAGGAGAAAGACTATGATTCGCATCTATCGGTACAGCGAGATCACGATCGATGAGATCTTCAGGCGCGACGCCAAAGAGACGGATGTATCCGCGGCGGTGACGGAGATCCTGGCAGGCGTAAAGGCGGGCGGCGACGCGGCGCTTAAGCGCTACGCCGAGAAATTTGACGGGGCGGCTCCTCAGATGCTGGAAGCCGGCGCTTCGGAGCGAAAGGAAGCGGCGGCGCAGGCCGATCCCGGATTTGTGGAGATCCTCAAGGAAGCGGCGGACCATATCCGCGCGTTCCATGAAAAACAGAAAAGAACCGGCTTCGTGATGACGGAGCGGGCCGGGGTCGTCCTCGGACAGAAGGTCATTCCCCTTGACCGCGTGGGACTTTACGTTCCGGGAGGCACGGCGAGCTATCCCTCCACGGTGCTCATGGACTGCATCCCGGCAAAGATCGCGGGCGTCCGCGAGGTGATCATGACTACGCCCGCAAAGGACGGAAAGCTGAATCCGGCCGTGATGGCCGCGGCGGAAGTCGCGGGCGTGGACCGGGTGTTCAAGATCGGAGGCGCGCAGGCGATCGCGGCTCTGGCCTACGGGACCGAGAGCGTTCCGCGGGTGGACAAGATCGTCGGACCCGGAAATGCGTTCGTCGCGGAGGCCAAGAAGCAGGTATTCGGGAAAGTGTCGATCGACATGATCGCCGGTCCGAGCGAGATCCTCGTGATCGCGGACAGGACCTCCGATCCGGTCGCGGTGGCGGCCGATATGCTGGCGCAGGCCGAGCACGACCGGATGGCCTCGGCCGTTCTGGTAACGGACTGCGGGGAGTTTGCCGGAAACGTGGCAGAAGAGATCGAACGCCAGCTTGAGCGGCTCCCGCGCGGAGAGATCGCGAGGGCGTCCATAGAAAACAACGGAAAGATCATTCTGGCCGATTCGATCGGACAGGCGGTGGAGATCGCGAACGAGATCGCGCCGGAACATCTGGAGATCTGCGTCGACGATCCGTTCCGGTGGCTGGCCGGAGTGCGGCACGCGGGTTCGATCTTTCTGGGAAAACACGCGCCGGAGGCGCTGGGAGATTACTTCGCGGGGCCGAACCATACGCTCCCGACAGGCGGGACGGCGAGATTTTCAAGCCCGCTCTCGGTGGACGATTTCGTGAAAAAGTCGTCGTTTACCTACTACACGGACGAGGCGCTGTCGCGGGAAGCGGAAAAGATCGCGAAGTTCGCGATGCAGGAGGGCCTGGAGGGCCACGCCCGTTCGGCGCTCGTGCGGCTTCCCGAAGGGAGGGCGTAACGGGACCCGTTTGGGCCCCAAAACAGACGGGATCAGGAGGACTGACATGAGTAGATTTTTGAGCCATAGATTTGACGGACTTGAAGCATATGTGCCAGGAGAGCAGCCCCGGGACAGGACATACATCAAACTGAACACAAACGAATCGCCGTACCCGCCGTCGCCGGAGGTCTCGGAGCGGCTCTGTTCCGGCGAGATCGGGAACCTGAATCTGTATCCGGACCCGACCGGGCGGGCGTTAAAGGAAAAGCTGGCCGCGCTCTATGAGGTCGGCCCGGAAAACGTTTTTCTGGCGAACGGCTCCGACGAGATCCTGAACTTCGCATTTATGGCGTTCTGCGACGCGGAGCACGGAGTCGCGTTCCCGGATATCAGCTACGGCTTTTATCCGGTCTTTGCGGATCTTTACGCGATCCCGGCGTCGGTCATCCCGCTGAAGGAAGATTTCTCGGTCGATTACCGGGATTATCTGAACATCGGGAAGATGGTCGTGATCGCCAATCCGAACGCGCCGACCGGCATGAAGATCCCGCTTTCGGAGATCGAGGAGATCTTAAAGAGCAATCCCGGACAGGTCGTTTTGATCGACGAGGCTTACGTCGATTTCGGAGGAGAAAGCTGCATCCCGCTTATAAAAAAATACGACAATCTTCTGGTCTCGCATACCTACTCGAAATCGCGCTCGATGGCGGGGGCGCGCCTCGGCTATGCGATCGCGGACCGGGAACTGATCGCGGACCTGGAGAAGATCAAGTATTCGACGAATCCCTACAACATCAACCGGCTGACGCTGGCGGCCGGGGAGGCGGCCGCGGACAGCGACGCCTACTACAAGGAGAACGCCCGAAAGATCATCAGCACGCGCGAAAAGACGGCCGAAACGCTCCGCGAGGCCGGGTTTACCGTCCTGCCGTCCTCCGCGAACTTCATTTTCGTAAAGCATGAGCGGCTGAACGGCGAAACAATGTACAGGAAGCTTCGGGACCGGGGGATCCTGGTGCGCTATTTCGGGACCGGACGGATCCGGGATTTTGTCCGGATCTCGATCGGGACCCCGGAGCAGATGGAGATACTGGCGCGGAATCTGAAGGAAATTCTGGCCGAACAGAAAGACGGGGGCTACGAGTATGAGAAAAAGTGAGATCAAAAGAAAAACGGCGGAGACGGAGATCTCCCTGAACCTGGACCTTGACGGGAGCGGGACGGGCAGGATCGCGACCGGGGTCGGTTTTCTCGACCACATGCTGACGCTGTTTGCCCGGCACGGCCGGTTCGACCTCTCGGTGGAGTGCAGCGGCGACACGGAGGTGGACGACCACCATTCCGTCGAGGACATCGGCATCTGCCTCGGCGAGGCGTTCGCGGAGGCGCTCGGGGACTGCCGCGGGATCGCGCGGTACGGCGACATCACGCTTCCGATGGACGAGGCGCTCGTGCTCTGCGCGGCCGACATTTCCGGGCGGAGCCATCTCGAATATGACCTGAAGATCCCGACGGAAAAGATCGGCACTTTCGACACCGAGCTGGTGGAGGAATTTTTCACCGCCTTTGTCCGGAAAGCCGGGATCACACTGCATCTGATCGGACTGCGCGGGAAAAACTCGCATCACATCGCGGAGGCGGCGTTCAAGGCGTCGGCGCGCGCTCTTGCAAAGGCGACGGCGGTCTGCGATGAATACCGGGACGAGATCCCTTCGACGAAAGGGGTCCTGTGATGATCGCGATCGTGGATTACGGCGTCGGCAACCTGTTTTCGCTTAAAAGCTCTCTCCGGTATATCGGCCAGGAGGCGGTCGTGACGGGCGATCCGCAGGCGATCCGCAGGGCCGACAGGATCCTGCTTCCGGGCGTGGGCGCGTTTGGCGACGCTGCGGAAAAGCTCCGCGCAAGCGGACTCGGTGCGGTCGTTAAGGAGGAGGCAGTTTCGGGGAAACCGCTTTTAGGCATCTGTCTTGGGATGCAGATGCTGTTCGACCGGAGTTATGAATACGGCGAACATGAGGGCCTCGGCCTGATCGCGGGGTGCGTGAGACCGATCGCACCGATGATCGGACCGGGCCTTAAAATACCGCATATCGGCTGGAACGCCCTGCATTTTC
>CANQGL010000052.1 GCA_947623185.1 uncultured Lachnospiraceae bacterium | reverse complement strand
GTTTCAAAGGCTATTTTTCAATAGCTTGTTTCAGTGCGCCATTTTTTGGCTTTCCTCTACTTTCTTTCACACTAATCTCCTTTCGTGGAAAGTTTTTCTAGTATAATTATAAACGGATAACAGCGCAACGTCAACTGCCGTGTTTTACCAGTTTCCGCTTGCGCTTTTCATGAATGAATGCTATAATGAGCGCATGGCAAAGGAGGAACCTGCATGAACTGGGGACTTGTATTAAATGTTATTCTCGTTATCCTCGTGATCATGGTGGCCATACTGGCCGCTCTTTATTTCTGGGGAAAGAAAATCGAAAAACGCCAGGTCGAGCAGCAGAGCGTGATAGACGCGGCGAAACAGGTCGTTACGATCATGGCGATCGATAAAAAGAAACTGAAGTTAAAAGATTCCGGACTTCCGGCCGTCGTCTACGAACAGACGCCGTGGTATGCGAAACGTTTTAAGCTGCCGATCGTAAAGGCGAAGGTCGGACCGAAGATCATGACGATGATCGCCGATGAAAAAGTCTTTCTGCAGCTGCCGTTAAAGACCGAGGCCAAAGTCGTGATCAGCGGACTTTACATTACGGAGATCAAGAGCGTCCGCGGCGGGATCCCGCCTCTGCCGGCCAAAAAGACCTGGCGTCAGAAGATCGTCGGGTTCTTCAAGAAAGACGACGGAAAGAACGAAAAGAAAAAATAAGCGGTTCAATAAATCAAGCCCATACGGAATTTCCCGTATGGGCTTTTTTGCGGACATCGCAGACGGTCAGATCAGGCCGAGCGTCCCCAGCGCGAAGATCCAGAGGAACAGGGTCCCGACCGAAAAAACCGTGCTGACCACGACGAGCTGACCGGCCAGTTCGCCGTCCCCGCCCATGTTCTGGGCCATTGTGTAGGAGGCCACCGCGACCGGCGTCGCATGGATCGACAGGATCAGAAACAGCTCCACGCCGCGCAGTCCGACCGCGTAGGCGGCCGTCAGTATGATCGCCGGTACCACCGCCATCTTGGCGGTCAGTGCGGGCACGATGTATTTCAGGTTCTTGCGGACCGCGCCGAAAGTCAGGGTCCCGCCCAGGACAAACAGCGCCAGCGGGGAGATCATATCCGAAAACGCGGCGATCGGTGTCAGCAGGCTTTTCGGGATCCGGATCCCGCAAAAGAAAAAAATCAGCCCCAGGACCGCGCCCTGAAGGAGCGGATTCTTTACGACGTTCATAATCGTCGTCCTTATGTCGGTCTTCCCCTCGCCGTTGAACATCTCGAGGACGAACACGGACGTCACGTTGTAGATCGTGACCACGATGGGGACCGCCATCGCGGCGACCGGAGAAGCCGCTTCCCCGAATACCGAGATCGTTAACGGAAGCCCAAAGAGCACGAAATTGCTGCGGTACATGCCCTGGATGATGACGCCGCGCTTCGGATTCTCCTTTACGATGCGCGGAACGACGATCAGCATGACGAGCTCCAGGATCAGGATGCTGGCTGCCACAAAGATCAGAAGGACCGGGCGCGGAAGGGAATCGGCATCCGCCTTGTAAATGTTGTAGAATGTCATGAAGGGATACAGCACGCGGAAGATCATTTTGTTGAGCTGCTGAAGGAACTCCTCCTTCACGACTCCCCTTACCTTCATGACATAACCGAACGAAATATAGCATAAAAACGGGATCACGGCGTTGACCGCGACCAGAAAACTTTCCATATACTCACCTTCAGCTTAAGTTCAGCGTGCCTTCCGTTCTCGGCCGCGCCGATATCTCCATCCTGCAGTTGGAGACGTATTCGCCGTTCATTTCCAGCGCATATTCGATACGGACGCGAAGCTCGTTCTCCTCTTTCTCCACGTTGAGGGAGGAGGTCGTCAGGCCCAGCACGATCAGACCGAGCGGCGTCACATAATTTGCCATGTTTTTCTTTCCCTGCTCGAACTTCATGCTGCTGTTGACCGGCCCGTGCTTTGTGACCTCGACGCTCTCGCCGCTCACGCGGATGCGGTTGTGGGTCATCGCATCGAGCCCCTCGACGGCCTCGTCGTAGAGAATGTAGTGCCGCCCTTCTTTTTCGTAATAGCTCCCGGCGGTGATGACCTCGATCGTCTCGTGCTCCCCGTCTACGATCTGTGTTCCCTTTACGCTGACCAGAACATCCTTTTTCATATGTGCAAACCCTCCGGCGTGCCAGACGTCATCAGTATTCCTCGATGTTGATCTGGACCGTCTTCTTTACCTCTTCCGGCAGGATCGACGTCGCAAAATCACGGAATTTCTCCGCCATGTCGCTCACATAGAACTGATACTTTTCGTCAAGCGTGAGCTCCTGCCCCTCGTCGCAGTTCATCTCCATCGACCGCAGGAGCGTCCGGAGCTGGACCGCCGTCTCATAGGCGGGGTTGATGAGCGTCACGTCGCTTCCCATGATGCGGGCGATCGTCGAGCGGATCAGCGGATAATGGGTGCAGCCCATCACCACGGTGTCGACGTATTTTTCCTTGAGGACGGAGAGATAGCGCGAGGCGACTTCATCCGTCACGGAATCGTGGAAAAGCCCTTCCTCAACGAGCGGAACGAAGAGCGGGCAGGCTTTCCCGAACACTTCGACATCCGGTTTCAGCTCTTTCAAGACTTCATTGTACGCCCCGCTCTGGATCGTTCCCACGGTCCCGATCACGCCGATCTTGCCGTTCTTGGTGGATGCGACCGCGGTGCGGGCCCCGGCGTTGATGACGCCGATCACCGGGATATCTTCATCTTCGCGCAGCGCGTCGAGCGCATAGGAGGAAGCGGTGTTGCAGGCGACGACGATCGCCTTGATCTGCTTGGTCTTTAAGAACCGCACGATCTGTTTGGAGAAACGGATCACCGTGTCCTTTGATTTATTGCCGTATGGCAGCCTGGCCGTATCGCCGAAATAGACGATCCGCTCCTCGGGAAGCTGCCGCATGATCTCGCGGGCCACCGTCAGGCCGCCGATACCGGAGTCGAAGACTCCGATCGGTGCATTTTTGTTCATAGATCGCTACCTCTTATACCGTTTATATGCGTTCCCGATCAGATCGGAACACAGCTGTTTTTTATCGACTCCCCTTGCCTCCCAGAGCATCGGGTACATGCTGATGGCGGTGAATCCGGGGATCGTATTGATCTCGTTGAACACGACCGTCCCGTCCTTCTTCACGAAGAAGTCCACCCGGGACAGGCCGTAGCCGTCGATGGCCTTGAAGATCTCGACCGCATAGCGGCGGACCGTTTCCGTCGCGTCGCCCGGAAGCTCGGGATCGACAACGGTCTTCGACTCGGCGTTGTAGTATTTTGCGTCGAAATCATAGAATTCCGCCGCGGCCAGGATCTCGCCGACGCCGGAAGCGCGGACCTCGTCGAGGCCGCCGCCGAACACGGCGCACTCGACTTCATGGCCGACGATCATCTCTTCGACAAGGATGCGCCGGTCGTGTTTTGCAGCCTCGTAAAGTGCTTCTTGCAGTTTTGTGCGGTCATCCGCGCGCGATACGCCGACCGACGATCCGGCGTTTGACGGTTTTACGAATACCGGATACGGAAGCGCGGCCTCGATGCGGTCCATGACCGCTTCGCAGTCGGAGAGCTCGCTTTTCATGACCGGGACATACGCCGCCTGACGGATGCCCAGCTTATCCACGATGACCTTTGCGGACAGCTTATCCATCGCGACCGAAGATGCGAGCACGCCGCATCCGACGTAAGGGATCCCTGCAAGCTCGAGCAGTCCCTGGACCGTTCCGTCCTCCCCGTAAAGTCCGTGGAGCACCGGGAACACAACGTCCACCGGGATCTTCTCGACCGAATCTTCCCGCATGACGAGCAGGCACTTTTCCGTCGCGTCAGGCGAAAGCACCGCCTGTACGCCGCTCTTTTCCCATGTTCCGTCCGCAATCTCTTCGGCCGATCCGACCAGGAGCCAGCGGCCCTCTTTCGTGATCCCGACCAGGATCACATTATACTGTTCTGTGTCGATATTGGCGATAACATTCTGAACGGACATGCAGGAGACCACATGTTCCGAGGACTGTCCGCCAAAAAGTGCAACCAGATTTTTCTTCATCAATATCTGCCTCCCTTTTTTACGCATATACGTTTAGATTGTAGCACAACTGGAAATAATTGCAAATACCAAATAATAAGAAACCGGAGGAAATTATGAAGACAGACCGCGAAAACGGTAAAGAAAAGCGCCGCAGGGCCTGGCTCTGCGCGGCCGTATGCCTGTTTCTGAGCGTTTTTCTTGCCGCCTCGGCAAAGGCGGAGAAGGAAACGGGCGGGATCGGGCCGGCGGCGGACGCCGCGCTCGCGGCCCGGATCGCGCCGCGCATCCTGCGGTTTCATGTTCTTGCCAACAGCGACTCGCCCGAAGACCAGGCCCTGAAGTTCGAGGTGCGCGACTTGCTGCTCTCGGAGATCGCCGCGCTCTCGGAGGACAGGAATATGCGGCAGGAGATCCCGGCCGACGGATCCGAAAGCGGATCCGAAGATACGTCCGCACGGCAGGACCGGCTCTCGCGCGGCGAACTCTGCGCTCTGATCCTTAAGAACCGCGCCGCGCTGGAATCGCACGCCGAGGCCCTGGCCGCGTCGCGCGGCTTTTCCTATCCGGTCGCGATCCGGCTCGAGCGCTGTGAATTTCCGGAGCGGACCTACGGGGACCTCACGTTTCCCGCCGGGACCTACGACGCCGTGCGCGTCCTGATCGGCAGGGGAGACGGGAAAAACTACTGGTGCGTTCTCTATCCGTCGCTCTGTTACCTCGACTGTACCCACGCGGTCGTTCCCGGCGAATCGAAGGAGCTCCTGCGCGACATTCTGCCGGAGGACGATTTTTACGCGCTGCTCTCCGCGCGCAGAAACGGGGCAGACGCATCGGACGCGCATCTGCCCCGGATCGAGATCCGTTTTAAATTTCTGGAAATTCTCAAACGGCGGCCGTCTACGACAGGCTCAGGTTCCCCCTGACCGCCCAATCGTAGGTCTCCATCGCCTGGAACAGCGTCAGGTCCGCCGTCTTCACGGCGATCTCCGCCGTCTTTAAGGTGTTCTGCTGCTGCCGGTACTCGAGCCCGCCGATCGTCCCGACCGCGTATTTGCGCTCCGCCGAGGCCATCCTGGTCCGCTCCAGCTCGCAGGCCGCGACCGCGGTCTGGTATTCGTTCCGCTTCTGCAGGACGTCATTGTAGAGGTTGACCAGCGAGGAGGCGATCTGGGCCTCCTGCTGCGCCAGCGTCCGGTCCATGTTCGCCTGCTCCACGGAACCGTCCGTCAGCGTTTCGTAACTCAGAACGTTATACTTGCGCGTGAAATTGTTGTCGACCGCCGCCGCCTTGTCCGCCGCCGGATCCATCGATCCGATCCGGTTCATATCGGCCGCCGGAACGTTTCGGATCTCCGGGGAAGCGTTGTACTCCCAGCCGGTCATCGTGCAGAGCGTCTGGCGGATCTTCTGGATGTTCACGTCGATCGTCAGCATCCCCGCCTCGGCCGATTCCAAGGTCTGGCGGGCCGAAAGAACGTCGTTCTGCGTGGCAAGTCCGAGCGACGCCTGCGCCTCCGTCGACCGCAGTACATCTTCAAGAAGTCCGAGCGAGTCCTCAAGGCTTTCTTTCTGCAACAAAAGCTGCTCATATCCGATCATCGCGCTCTGCGCGCCTGCGATCAGGGCCGCGCGGCTCGTATCGACCACCTGTACCTTCAGCATTTCCGGCGTGACCTCGGTCAGCGTATCCGCGGAGAGCGTCATCTGCTCGGCCTGCTGCTCCAGCAAAAGCGAGGAATAGACCATCCCCGCATAGGTCGCGGGAGAGGTGTCGATCGCCATCCCCGGGATGCTGACTCCGAGCATCCCCTCGAGCTGGGTCGCGCCGTTGCTCAGCTGCGAGGCCGCGTCGAGAAGCTGCCCGGATCCGCTCATGATCTGGTCCTTCAGCTTCGCGACGTCCTTCGCCGCATCCTTGTTGTCCCGGTATGTGTCCCAGAGGTTCTTTAACGTCGGGTTATAGGCGTCGATGAGTTCCTCCAGCTCCCCGTATTCGATGACGTTGTCCTCCAGATGCGCGAGCGTCGCATCATCATATTCGCGGCCCGGCCCGTACTCTTCCTTCTCCTCGGCATACGCCGAGAGCGGGGCCACGGCCAGTGCAAGCGCCAGCGCCGCCGGAATGATCCGTTTCAGTCGTTTCTTCATTGTCCGCTCCTTCCGATCCTGCGGAACCATATCGTCCGCGCCGAAGCCCGGCGGGACCTTCTTCCGCGTTATTGTCCGATGTCCATCAGGCCCTTTAAAGCCCACTCATATTCCTCGATCGCCGCCGTCAGCGCGAGCTCGGCGGAATCGTGGCTCTGTACGGCGGTCATATAGGCGGCTTCCGCCGCGAGGTACTCCCTGCGGCTCAGAAGGCCGACTGCGTTTCTCCTGTCCGCCTCCGCCTTTTTGTTCTCGGCCGTCGTAAACGCCGTCTGCGCGGCCTGCATTGCGGCCTGTTTCTGCAGCACATCCTCATAAAGCAGTTCCAGGTTTTGCCTTACCAGCTTCTCCTGATCCTGCACCTTGCGCTCCTTGGCGACCACGCCGCCCTGCTGCTTGTAGGAGGTGTTGTGCGTCGTATAAAGCGTATGGTTGTTCTGGATCGCGAGTTCGGCGTCCTTCTGCGGGTCGAACCCGGCGATCTTTTCCGTCTCGGGCGCGGGGACCTTCATGATCTGCGGGTCGGCGTCGTAGCGCCAGCCCAGCATCAGAAGGAGCTCCTGCTTTTTGACCGCCAGCTCCGCCGCGGCCTGCGTGGCCGCCGCGCGCGCGGAATTCAGTTCCTTCTCCGCGTTCAGGACGTCCTCCGCGGAGTAAAGCCCGAGTTCCTGCTGCTTTTTCGCCGACTCATACGCGAGATCCGCGATCTCAAGGTTCTTTTTCGCGATCGCATCCTGCTCCGAAAGCGTCTGGTGGTCTCTCATCAGCGCATCGGCCGAGCGGGTCTGCTCCTCACGCAGGATCCGCAGTTCGCGGATCGCCTCCGAACCCGCGGCGGATTCCCCGTCCGCGGCGCGTTCGAGCTGCGTGGCGTAATGCTTGAGCGAGCGCACGTTCGCTTTATATTTTTCATAGACGCTTCTGTCGACGTCCTTTTTTATGTCCTCGGCCTCGTTCTCCAGATCGTCGGCCTCGGCGCGCAGTTCCGCCGCCAGATCGAGAAGCTGCGTGCGCGTAAGGCCCATTTCCCCATCCGGACTTTTGTAAAACGTTTCCAGCTGATTGCGGAACGTGACGTTGTACTGCTCGATCAGTCCGGGGATCTCCCCGTACTCCAGCACGTTATCGGCAAGCTTTTTTAGCGTCTCTTCGTCGTATTCCGTAACCGCCGTGCGTTCCGCCGCCTGCGCCGTGATCACGCCGTTCCATGCAGGCGCACGAAGCGCGTCCGCGCAGGCCGGACCGGCCGCCGCGATAAATGCCGCCGTCAGAACAGCCGCGGGAACGCATCCGGGTATGCGGGCCGTTTTTTGTCTTTTTTCCTGTCGCATGGTTTTTCCTCCGATTTCAGAATACTCCGCCCGGCATTCCATTGCAATAACATTTCTCTTACAAATTCTTTCTATCCGTTTACATGCGGCCCGCGTATCCCGCCTGGTCCTGTCCGTTCCTCTCATGGCGGGATACGGTCCGGCCGCGCTTTATTCGTACAGTTCCGCCTTCTTCCGCTTCGGCGTCATGACCTTATAGTAGGCCGGCAGCATGAGCAGCGCGAGGATCGTCGAGGCGGTCAGGCCGCCCACATCCACCAGCGCCAGGCCCTGCATGATCTTTCCGGCCTGGCCGTACGCGGCCGCCATCGGGATCATGGCTACAATGGTCGTGAGCGTCGTCATCAGGATCGGGCGCATACGCGTCGCGCCGGCCTCGATGAGCGCCGTGTCGATGTCCATTTCGGCCCGGTACTGGTTGACCGTGTCGACGTAGAGGATGCCGTTGTTCACGACCGTGCCGACCAGCATCAGGAAACCAAGCAGGGACGGCATACTGATCGGGCAGTCCGCCAGCCACAGAAAGCCGAAGGAACCAATCAGAGCAAAGGGGATCGTCGTCATGACCATGATCGAGAACCGCGGCGATTCAAACTGCGCCGCCATGACCACGAAGATCAGGAACACCGCGGTCGCGATCGCCCGTCCGAGGGATCCGAATTCCTCGTTCATCATCTCGGTCATCGTGTTCTCCTGCATACCGATCGTCGCGTTCAGGTATTTGTCGACGATCTCCGTCTGCAGGCGGGCCTTGGTGCCCGGATCCGCCGCCTCGGTCAGCAGGCCGCTGATCGTGACCTGATACTGCTTGTCGCTCTTGACGATGTTCTGCGGGCTGTCCACGAATCCGAACTCCGCGATATCGGACAACGCCACCGAGCCGCCCGTCGCCGTCGGAAGGACGATGCTCTGGAGCTGTTCGATCGTGTCATACTCGCCGTCGGGATATTCGACTTTCACGCTGATATCGTCGCCGTTTACGTTGACCGTCGTCGCCTCGCTCCCGCTCACCATCATGTAGACCTGTGACGCGACCTGGACCGGCGTCATGCCCTCGGCCGCCGCTTTCACCGGATCGACGAAGATCTTCACGAGCGGCGCGTCGTTCTCCAGCGAGGAGTGGACGCGCGCGGTCTCCGGCCGTTTGCGGAGCTCGTCGACGATCTCGTCGGAAACGCGCTTGAGCTCGTCGTACTGGGTGCTGACCAGTATGTATTCGATCTCGTCGTTCTGGAGCATGGACATGCTTCCCATCGTGCTCTGCGCTTCCAGCGTGACCGCGCAGTCGGCCCAGGTCCGCATCTCCTTCTCCCAGTCCTTTATCACCTGATCCGTGCTCCGCGAGCGGTCGTCCTTTAAATACGCGGTAAGGCTCGCGCCGCTTCCCATCGACATGGAAAGGCCGCTGCTCCCGTAGGAGAGCAGGTAATCTTCGACGTCCTCATCCGCCGCGACGTATTCCTCCGCCCGGCTTAGGATGCGGTCCACGTTATCGATCGTAAGACCGGGCTGCGTCTCGATCGAGATCCCGACGATCCCGGGATCGTCCATCGGCATCAGTTCCGTTCTCAGCTGTCCCGCCAGCACGAACGAAAGAACGAGCAGCAGGACCGATGTGAGAAGGACCAGTCCCTTATGCTTTAACAGCACACGCATCAGGGAGCGGTAGCCGTTCTGAACGGCGGTCATGATCCGGTGTACCGGCGTCTGCGTCTTTTCCTTCGGAAGATAGAACGTATAGCAGAGCGGTACCATCGTCATCGCCGAGATGAGGGACGCGACCATTCCGAATACGATCGTAAATCCCAGCGGCTTGAACATCTGGCCGCTTAAGCCCTGCTGGAACGCGACCGGCAGGAAGACCACGCAGGTCGTCGCCGTCGAGCCGATGATCGACTGCACGACGATGCGGGTCCCGTCCAGGGCCGCCTTTCTTGCCTCGACGAATCCGCCGCCGTCCGTCGCCCTGAAGCAGCTCTCCAGAACGACGATCGAGTTGTCGACCATCATGCCGACGCCGAGAACGAGCGCGCTGAGCGTGATCACGTTCAGCGAAAAGCCCATTACCTTCATGCAGCAGAGCGTCGCGAAGATCGAGACCGGGATCGACGTCCCGACGATCAGGGACGCTTTCAGATCGCCGAAGAAGATGAAAATGATCAGCATGGCGACGACGACCGCCAGAACCATGGTCTGCAGCACGCTCGTCAGGGAGTTCACGATCATTTCGCTGTTGTCGTTGATGACCACGACCTTCAGGTTCGGGTCGTCTTTCTGCAGGCCGTCCATCACGCGCATGACCTGACGGGAGACCTCGATGTCCGTGCTTTCCTGGTTTTTCGTCACGCCGACCGAGATCGTGTCGATCCCGTTGTAGCGGCCGATCGAGCTGCGGTCCTCAAGCGTGCTGTATATGTTGGCGATGTCCTCCATGTAGATGATGTTCCCGTTCCCCATCGTGATCGGGATGCTCTTTAAAAGCTCGATCGTATCGAAGTCCTCGCCGGAAGTCACGGAAAGTTCCTGCCCTCCGACTCTCGTGCTTCCGATCGGCATCGAGAAATCTGCCGCTCCGATCGCGCCCGTTACGGCGGACATCGTAAGATGGTACTGGCTCAGTTTTTCCGGGATCAGCTCGACCCGGATATACTCGCCCTGGCCGCCGGAAACATCCACGTCGGCCACGCAGCTCAGCTTTTCGATCTCCGGTATTATCCGCGTATCCACATAATCGTACAGATTCGTGGTGCTGTCGTTGTTGATCGCCAGCGTGATCGAGGGTATCTCGTTGATGTCCATCATGATGATGGTCGGCGTGTCCACGTCCTCCGGCAGGGAGTTTGAGATCAGGTCGATCTTCTTTTTCAGATCGTCGTAGGCGGTGTCGATATCCTGCCCGTATTCGTACTGCAGGAGCACCATGCCGAAGTTCTCGCTGGAGATGCTGGTCACGCTCTCCACGCCGGAAAGCGTTCCGACTTCATCCTCGATCTCGCTGACGACCAGCTCCTCAACGTCGTCAGGGCTCGCGCCGGGATAGACCGCGGTCACGACGAGCATCGGCATCTCGATCTCCGACATCAGTTCGAGTTTCGAGGTAAAGACCGAAGAAACGCCGAAAACGACCAGGCAGAGCACAACAAGGAGCGTTGTGACCGGCCGTTTTAAAACCTGTCTGGTTAAGCCCATTGAAATGCCTCCTTACTGTTCGCTTTCCGCCGCAAGAACGACCTGCGCGCCGTCATAGATCTCTTTCGACCAGGTGACGACGACCTGATCCTGCCAGTCCAGACCGGAGACGATCTCGGCCTTCTCCGTATCGATCAGGCCGGTCTCGATCGGCACGCGGCTCACCGTCCCGGTGTCTGCATGGTAAACATAGGCAAACGCGTCCCCGCCCGCATAGGTGATGCAGTCGACCGGCAGCGTCATGACGTTCTCCGCCCGTCTCGCGGTCACATAAAGCTTTACCATCGTGCCGGTCGGCAGGGCGTCCGCCTCGTCAAGAGACGCTTTTATCTTAAACAGGCCGGTCATCTGATCGACCATCGTGCCGATCTCGGTGATCGTCCCCATATATTCCATCCCGTTTTTTTCCACCTTTACGGCGTCTCCGACGGAAAGACCGCCGAGGATCCGCTCCGTGACCGAGAACGTCACGCTCTTGCTTCCGACGCCGGAAATGATCCCCGCGACGTTCGCGGACACCATGTCGTGGACCGCCACGTCGAACTGCTCCAAAAGTCCCGCGATCGGCGCCGTGACCGTGCTGTTTTCCTTCTGGATGTCATAGTTGAGCTGCGCGGACTCAAGCTGGAGCCGCGCCTGCTTGACGCCGTTCTCGACCTGCTCGTATGCCTGCGCGGAGATGTCTCCGCTGTCATAGAGCACTTTCATGCGGTTTTGATTCGTCTGGGCGTCGCTCAAGGACAACCGCACCTGATCCAGCGTGATCTCGGCCGCCTCGAGCTGCTTGTTGTCGATCTTAAACAGCGCCTGCCCGCTCTCGACCATATCTCCCATCTTTACATAAACGTCCGTGACTTCCCCGGCCGCTTTCGGAATTATGTAAACAGAATCGGCCGCCTCGACCGTTCCCGTAAGCCCGGTGCTCAGTTCTATCGTTCCTTCCGCGGGGTTCTCCGTCTCGACGGCAGGCAGCGGGATCTCCGCAAGCGGCTCCTCCGGTTGGTTGATCCTCATAAACACCAGAGCCCCGAGCGCGCATACCGCTCCGGCTCCGGCGATCCCCAGTGCAATTTTTCCCAGTTTTTTCATGTCTCCTCCTGAAATCCAATGCCCGTTACAAGGGCTATTTTATGCCGGTTCCTTCGGACATACGCCGTAATGAAGCAGCTCGATGTGACGCCGGTAGCACGCCTCCGCCTGTTCCCTCGGCAATTCGTCGCCGAAAAAGCGTTTCAGGCTCGTGACCAGCATCAGCATCTGGATCTCCATCAGATCGGCGAACGTCTCGAATCCGGCCGGACATTGCCGCTTGTCGCAGTGTTCGTACAGCCACCTGATGTACCGGCTGCGCATCTCTTCCTTTTTCGGGTCGCCGTTTAAGAGTTTACGGAAAGAGTCGGAAAAGGAATTGCTCGCGATCAGGTTCGTCACGATCTCCACCAGGCCGTTCTCGCGGATCTGCTCGACGCAGTTGTCAAACGATTTATCGAACACCGCCCAGATATCGCCCCCGCATTTCACAAGCTCCTGCCCGTAAATGCTCATATATCCCCAGACCTGGTCGCCGATCAGCCACTCCAGGAGATCCTGCTTGTCGGTAAAATAAGTATAAAAGCTGCCGCGGGATATATCGGCTTCCTGAATGACCTGGTTGATGGACGCCTTTTCGATCGTCGCGCGCTGGAACTCATGCAGCGCGGCTTGTCGGATCGCCTTTATCTTTCCCTGTGGCAGACGTAAAAACCGTTCCGTCGGCATACTTGCTTCCTCCCTTCACCGTAAAGTGACACGTTGTCATGTGACAATCTGTCACTATTATAGTGACAGACTGTCATGCTGTCAAGATGATTTTGGATGTTTAGGAAAAATTTATAAGAGCCCCTTTGCCGGACCGGTCCGGCAAAAGAGGCTCAGAGGAAAACCGGGATGAATTTATCTTTATCTGGAAGCAGACTGCAAAACAGCTTTACGGATCTGCGGTCCGAACATGGCCGCCAGCACGATCTTTGCGGCGTCGCCCGGCAGGTACGGGACCGCGCCGACGCCGAGTCCGGCAAAAAACGTCATGTTGAGCTGCCCGGAAAGCCAGACCGTTCCGAACACATAGAGGACAGCCGTTCCGAGGATCAGTCCCACAGCCTGCAGCACCCGGTTAGACGGGAACCGCTCAATAAAGTATCCCGCGATAAACGCCAGGAACAGATAGCCGATCATGTAGCCGCCGGTCGGTCCGGCCACTTTCCCGAGCCCGCCGGAAAAGCCGGTAAATACCGGAAGCCCGACAAGCCCCAAAAGCAGATAGACCGCGCAGCTTACGACCGCCAGTTTCGCTCCCAGCACATAGGCCATAAAATAGATGACGAGGGAGCCGAGACTGATCGGGACCGGGCTGACCGGGATCGGGAGCGCAAGCGGCCCGAGGACGCACATCACCGCCGTCATCAGGGCGGTCACGGTCATCTGCGCCGTCGTCAGTCCTTTCTTCTCCAGCGCCATCGTCTTTGTTTCATTCGCCATAGTGATTTTTTCTCCCTTCCGTTCTGTTCCGGTTGGCTCCGCGACCCAGGCCGGCTGCCGCTTTCGCTTCTTTGGGCCCGCGGACGGCTTTTTTCAAAATGTCAACCGAATTTTGCTATCTGGTTGACATTATAGCAGGATTTTGTCAAATGTCAACCAAAAATTTTATTCTGGTTGACAAATGGCCTGCCCATGGTGGCGCGGGCGGCGGTGCGGGAGGCCTGCCAGGGGTAACGCGGGCGTTCAGTTATCGGTTGCAGTTTGTCACCGCGCGTGATAAACTGGATGACAGGATCTCAAATGGCAGAAGGCAGGGATTTTATGGAACAGTTATCATTATTCGATTACAAAGAAACCGCTTCGCCGCTGGCAAGCCGCCTACGGCCGGATACGCTCGACGGGTTCGTCGGCCAGAAGCATCTTCTGGGCGAAGGAAAACTTCTGCGCCAGCTCATCGACCAGGACAACATTCCCTCGATGATCTTCTGGGGCCCGCCCGGCGTCGGGAAAACAACGCTCGCCAGCATTATCGCCAAGCGGACGAACGCCGATTTTATCAATTTCAGCGCCGTCACCAGCGGGATCAAGGAAATCAAAGAGGTGATGGCAAAGGCCGAGGTCAGCCGCCGCATGGGGATGCGCACTCTGGTCTTTGTGGACGAGATCCATCGTTTCAACAAAGCGCAGCAGGATGCCTTTCTTCCCTATGTGGAAAAGGGCAGCATCATCCTGATCGGCGCGACGACCGAGAATCCGTCGTTCGAGATCAACGCCGCTCTCCTGTCCCGCTGCCGCGTCTTTGTCCTGCAGGCGCTGACTTCCGACGACCTGAAGGAACTGCTGAAAAAGGCGCTGTCCGATCCGAAGGGCTTCGGATATCTGAACATCGAGATCGGCGACGATCTTCTGGGCGCGATCGCGACCTTTGCGAACGGCGACGCGCGAACGGCTCTCAACGTGCTCGAAATGGCGGTCACGAACGGAGAGATCACGGCCGAAAAGACGATCGTGACGAAAGAGGTGCTCGAACAGTGCATCAGCAAGAAATCCCTGCTCTACGATAAGAACGGCGAGGAACATTACAATCTGATCTCCGCGCTCCACAAGTCCATGAGGAACAGCGATCCCGACGCGGCCGTCTACTGGCTGGCGCGGATGCTGGAGGCCGGGGAGGACCCGCTCTATATTGCAAGGCGGCTGATCCGTTTCGCGACCGAGGACGTCGGCCTGGCCGACAACCACGCTCTGCCGTTAGCCGTCGCTGCCTATCAGGCCTGCCATTTCCTCGGTATGCCCGAGTGCAACATCCATCTGACGCAGGCCGTCATTTATCTCTCGCTCGCGCCGCGTTCCAACTCGGTCTATACCGCGTACGAGCACGCAAAAGCGGACGCGCTCAACATGCTGTCGGAGCCGGTGCCGCTCGTGATCCGCAACGCGCCGACCGGGCTGATGAAGGATCTGAATTACGGGGCCGGATATGTCTACGCGCACGATACAGCCGAAAAGGTGGCGCGCATGGAGTGTCTGCCGGAGTCGTTAAAGGGGACCCGCTACTACATGCCGACCGAAAGCGGAGAGGAAGCCGCCCAGAAGGAGCGGCTGGAAAAGATTTTAAAATGGAAAGCCGGTAAAGAATAAAATACCGCTCCGGAAGGTTTTTCGGTGCCGCTGCGCTGCGTATCGTCGCGCGGCCTGTCGCCCTCTCCGGAGCGGTCGTTTTGTTTGTCTTATTTGTTTGTCGACCTTATTTTCTTGTCGGCACGATCTCGATCCAGTACTCGTCCGGATCGTTGATGAAGTAGATCCCCATCTTCTCGTTCTCGAAGCAGATGCAGCCCATCTCCTTATGTTTCGCGTGCGCCGCCTCGAAATCGTCGACGCGGAACGCAAGATGAAACTCGTTGTCGCCCAGATCGTAGTGATCGCTCTCCCAGTCGCGGAGCCAGGTGAGCTCGAGCTGATGCGGCGTCTCGCCGTCGCCCATGAAGACGATGATGAAACTGCCGTCGTCCGCTTCCCTGCGGCGCATCACCTTAAGTCCGAGCGCCTCCTCGTAAAAGCGGACCGATTTTTCGATGTCCATGACGTTAAAGTTGTTGTGTGCAAACGTGAATTTCATAGTCTCTTCCTCCATATTTCCAAAGCCTGTTTCCTTCACCCAGGTTTTTGTGCTCCCGTCAGAATCTCTGTCCGCATTTCGGGCAGAAATCGAAGTTTTCCTGCGTCTCATAGCCGCAGCGTGAGCAGCGCTTCACCGGCGCCTGCCATGCCGGCATGTCATGTCCGTCGCTCATAAAGTTCAGATCCTGCGGCATGATCGTAACGTCCTCGCCGCGCGCCAGCCTGCTCCCGACGTCCGGGTTCAGCTCATAGACCGTTCCGCAGCAGGTCGTCTTTACATAGTACCGGCGGTTCCACTTAAACACCGGAATAAAAAACAGCGACAGGCACATATACGTCATGTAGACCTGATAGCGGCCGTAGCGCCCGCAGCGGTCGCAGATAAACGTTAGTCCCTGATACGGGATCTCCTTCGACCCCTGTGTGATCCCGCCGATAAAAAACATACCATCACCGTCCAAGCCGTTTGTTTCTTCCAGTATAACAGCTTTTCACGTTTCGTGCAATTCCCCGCGCCCGAAATTCGCCCTTGCTTTTTCCCCCGAACCATATAGAATAGAAGTATCAACCGCAAAGGAGAGATCAACATGCTGACTGTCGGGATCAAAGGATCGGAAGAAGTCCTCGTGTCGGAGAGCAACTCCGCAAAAACGTTCGGGAGCGGAACGCTTGAAGTGTTCGGAACGCCCGGAATGATCGCGCTGATGGAAAAAACCGCCTTAAAGAGCGTCGAACCGTATCTGGAAGACGGGCAAGGGACCGTGGGAACGCTTCTTAACGTCACCCACGACGCGCCGACGCCCTTTGGTATGAAGGTACGCTGCGAAAGCGAACTGATCGAGATCGACCGCAGACGGCTCGTATTCCATGTCGCCGCCTACGACGAGAGCGGAAAGATCGGCGAGGGCCGCCACGAGCGGTTCATCATCGACAGTGAGAAGTTCCAGAAAAAGGCGAACGAAAAGGGAAGAAAAGGCTGATACACGGCAACAGACCCTCAGCCGGGCAACAGACCCCATAGCCGGGTTTTAGACCATGCAGTCGGGAGAATCTATGATCACACGAAAAATCAGGAACTTTGACCTGCGCCAGATCGCCGAATCCGGTCAGTGTTTCCGCATGGATCCGGTGGAAGACAGCGGGGGCAGCGCCTACACCGTCGTCAGCGGCGCGCATTTTCTGAAAGTCTCGCAGAGCGGTCCGGCGGATCCGGACGGCTGTTCCGTCACGTTTTCCTGTCCGGAAAGCGAATTTCCCTTCTGGGAAAACTATTTTGACCTGCAGACCGACTACGGCGCGATCACGGCTCTGGTCTCCCCGGAGGATGATTACCTGACCCGCGCGGCCGCCTTCGGAAGCGGCATCCGCATCCTGCGGCAGGATATATGGGAAATGATCATAACGTTCATCATTTCCCAGCAGAAAACGATACCGAACATCAAAGCTCTGGTGGAATCGCTGTGTGAACGCTACGGGACGCGGCTCGCAAAAACGGCCGCGAGCGAACTGAAACCTGATGCCGGGCCGGAATCTGTCGGCGGGCCGGAATCTGTCGGCGGGCCAGAATCTGTCGGCGGACCAAAATCCGCTTCCGGATCAGGGCCCACGGTCAACCTGGGGCCTGATGCCGCACCGGGATCCGGCGAATTTTTCTTCACCTTCCCGACGCCCGCGCAGCTGTCCCGCGCGTCGCTGCAGGACCTTTTGGATCTGAAGCTCGGCTACCGGGCGAAATACATAAAGCCCGTCTGCGAG
>CANQGL010000051.1 GCA_947623185.1 uncultured Lachnospiraceae bacterium | reverse complement strand
TATGACTTGGTCGAAGATAAATATTGTGCCGATAACGGACGGCCAAGCATGGATCCTGTCATGCTGATCAAGATCCCGTTTATCCAGTATCTTTACGGTATAAAAAGTATGCGCCAGACAATAAAAGAGATCGAGGTGAATGTCGCCTATCGCTGGTTTCTGGGACTGGATATGCTGGATCCGGTGCCGCACTTTTCCACATTCGGGAAAAACTATACACGCCGTTTTAAAGATACTGACCTTTTTGAACAGATTTTTGCCCGCATTCTGGAAGACTGCATGAGATTCCATCTGGTAGACACAGAGCGTATATTTATAGATTCTACCCATGTAAAAGCATGCGCCAACAGCAGAAAGATGCGGAAACGGGTAGCCCGCCAACAGGCGCTTTGGTACGAAGAAGAACTTCGGAAAGAGATCACAAAAGACAGAGAGTCCCATGGGAAGAAACCATTGAAGGATAAACAGCCGCCAGCTTCCGGCGGCAGCGGACAAGACGGTCCTTCCGCGGACGAGGAAGCATCTGCGAGTGCCGGGACCCAGAAATGCAGCACAACGGATCCGGAGAGCGGATGGTTCCGCAAAGGTGAGCATAAACATGTTTTTGCATATGCTGTAGAAACTGCGTGTGACCGCCACGGATGGATCCTTGGATATACGGTACACCCGGGAAATGAAAATGATGGCCGAACATTCAAAGCACTGTATGAGAAGATCAGGAACTTCCAGCCGGAGATGGTCGTAGCGGACGCGGGATACCGCACGCTGGCGATCGCCCGGGAGTTGATAGAGGACGGGGTCGAACCGCTGTTCCCATACAAAAGGCCGATGACGAAGCAGGGATTTTTTCCCAAGTACGAGTACGCATATGACGAATACTATGACTGCTATATCTGCCCGGAAGGGAACATTTTAAAGTACCACACGAAAAACCGTGATGGGTATAAAGAATACAAGAGTTGTGGGGAAATCTGCGCTGGCTGTCAGAACCTGAAAAAATGTACGGAAAGCAAAGACCATGTGAAGACGGTGACGCGGCATGTATGGGAAGAATACATGGAGATGGCTGAGGATATCCGGCATACGCTGGGGAACAAGCAGATCTATGAGCAGAGGAAGGAAACAATAGAGAGAATTTTCGGCACGGCAAAGGAGCATCACGGATTCCGGTATACGCAATACATAGGGAAAGCCCGGATGGAAATGAAAGCCGGGCTTACCTATGCATGCATGAACCTGAAAAAGCTGGCAAGGATGCTGGCTATCAAGGAACAAGAGCATTTGCCTGCTTCACTAAAAAGGCAAAATTCAAGTTTTTGGATAAAGATCGGACAGCAGATAGAAAAATGGTGCCGGAAACAAGTCCCGGCACCAACTTTGTCTACAGTCTGAAACGGCTTCTGCCCTTAAGGACAGAAGCCGTTTTCAGGATCAGGGACCCGTTCGGCCCGGGCGAAGGATCACTGGATCACGCCGTTGACGTCGACGACCCAGATCGTCCCGTTCGCATCCTTGAAGTCGCGGTAGCCGCGCCCGAGTTCAGGTCTTGAGGAAGAGGCAGAGGTGGAGGAGGCCCTCTGAACCGCTCCCGTCGTATTTACCAGATAAGTGGTCCCGTTATAGGATGCAGGCGCGTAGCGCTGGTCCGCCGTCGCTTCCTGCCGTTTTCCGTAGACGTAGAGGACGTTGTCCTTCAGGCCGTGATAGCCCTGGCCTTTGCGGTCGCCGTCGGTATAGAAGAACCAGTTCTCGTTTTCTCCGGTGTCTTCATTGTAAATGCTCTGCTTTCCCGTTTTCATGACGCCGTCTTCACCGAAATAACAGTTCGCGATCTCCCCGTTTTCCAGGTTCACGATCTTCTGCCCGGTCTGCATCACGCCGAGTTCGTTGAACGCGTATTTTTTCGCGTTGATGCTGAACAGCTCATTGCCCTTTGTCGAGGAAAAGAGCGGTTTTCCGTTCCGGAAGTAGAAGGTGTAGGTCTCGTCGGGATCGTGGATCCCCTCGATGCCCTCGACGGTGCGCCAGCCCTCGGCGCGCTTTCCGTCGCCCTCAAGGCCGTAGAAGTGGTAATCGGCGATGCCGGGAACGGGCTGTTTGATTTTGGTATTATTCTCATCTTCGGTATCAGTTGCGTCGGCGGCCGTTTCGGCTTCGTCCTTCGGCATCAGGACCCAGCCGGTCTGCATCCTGCCGTCGATGAACGTGTAGTAAGCGCCGTCGATCCGCTTGTCGTACTGAGTCGTGACCATCTTGCCGTCGCTGTTAAAGTAGTACCAGCCCTCGGTCCCGTCCGGCGAGGAGGCGTTTTCCTCGAGCCTGACCCAGCCGGTGTGCATCGAGCCGTCGGTCTCTTTTCCGAGATAGTAGGTTTCGTCATTGATGACATTCTTGCCGGTCAGCATGTGGCCGGAATCGTCGAAATAGTACCACTTGCCGTTTACCTTTTTCCACGACGACACGACGGATTTACCTTCGCCGTCAAAGAAGTACCAGTAGGAAGCGGGGGTCTCCGGCGAATCCATGTCTTCCTCGTTTATCAGTTCGACCCACGCGTTCCGCACCATTTTTCCGTCGGAGTCGAGGTAGTATTCGTCAACTTTTGTATTTCTCGTGATCCGGCCGTCCTCGCCGAGGTAGTACCAGTCGTTTCCGTTCTTGCGCCAGGAATCGGTAACAAGATATCCGTCCTCGTCATAGCAGACGGGGGAGCCGTCCTCGACGACCCAGCCGGAGGAAGCGGCGTACGCTTTCATGGAAGCGGACGGACCCGCGGATACCGGCGCAAGGCTCATGAGAACCGCTGCGGACATGACAGCAAAGACCGTTGTCTGTTTTTTCATAAAAGAATCTCTCCTTTTTGGTGGCCGCGTTGCCGGACGCGGCTTGTTTTTGACTACGCGCTGATTATAACAGAGTGCCGAACGAAAAATCCAGTGCAGGTTGCTGGCAGCGCTTCCAGTGCATGACAGGTCCGGGGGACCCCTCGGAATACCGAAATTTGTAGTATCACTGGACAACTTTTACAATATATGGTATTGTTACAGTGAATCTATTATTATGCCGGCGGACATGAGAGGAGTAAACCATCGGATGAGAATGAAGGTTTCCGAATACATTGCGAAAAAGCTGACGGAGGAAGGGATCACGGACGTCTTTATGGTCACGGGCGGAGGCGCCATGCATTTAAACGACGGTCTCGGCCACGAACCGGGCCTCCACTGTACCTATAACCATCACGAACAGGCGTGCGCGATCGCGGCGGAGTGCTACGCGAGGATCCACAACAGGATCGCGGCGGTCTGCGTGACGACCGGTCCGGGCGGAACGAACGCCATCACGGGCGTGGTCGGCGGCTGGCTGGATTCGATCCCCATGCTCATCATCTCCGGACAGGTCCGCTACGACACGACGGCGCGCAGCACCGGGCTCGGGATCCGCGCCCTCGGCGATCAGGAATTCGAGATCACCAAGGCGATCTCCTGCATGACGAAATACTGCGAGATGGTGATCGATCCGATGCGCATCCGCTTCTGCCTTGAAAAAGCGCTGTATCTTGCGCAGACCGGGAGACCGGGCCCCTGCTGGCTCGATATCCCGTTAAACGTGCAGGGCGCGTATATCGAGACGGATTCGCTGTTCGGCTTTGACAAAGATGACTACGAGGCCGGCGGTACGGGCTGGTCGGGCCACGGAAAGGGCTGCGGCGCCTGTACGGTCTGCATGATGAATAAGATCGAGGGAAAACCGGCGATGATACCGGAGGACTCCGCGGGAGCGGGAGAACCCCGCGTTTCCCTGCCGGGACCGGTCTCTCTCGATACCGCGAGGGAGATCCTTATGAAGGTGCGCGCCGCCAAGAGGCCCGTGATCAACGCGGGCAACGGCATCCGCATCGGCCGCGCGTACGACGTGTTCCAGCGCGTGGTCGAAAAGCTGGGGATCCCGGTGGTGACAGGCTGGAACAGCATCGACTGCATGTACGACGAACATCCGCTTTACATCGGCCGCGCGGGACATATGGGCGACCGCGCCGGAAACTTCGCGGTCCAGAACAGCGATCTGCTCCTCTCGCTCGGGAGCCGTCTCTCGATCCGCCAGGTCGGCTACAACTATCCGACGTGGGCGAGGGAAGCCTATGTGATCTACAACGATATCGACGCGGAGGAACTGAAGAAACCGACGGTCCACACCGATATGCCGGTCCACGCCGACGTGAAGGACCTGCTGGAAAAACTTGAGATGGTCCTCGACGAGGAGGAATTTACGCCGGGCGGCGGGACGAAGGATCCGGAGGCGGTAAAGGCCTGGATCGAACGCTGCCGGGGCTGGAAGGAAAAATATCCGGTCGTGCAGGAAAAGCATTATGCGGCCGGCGACGATAAACCGGCGAACGTCTACGCGGCGATCAAGGAGATCAGCCGCCGGGCCGAGGAGGACCAGATCACGGTCGTCGGAAACGGCTCGGCCTGCGTGGTCGGCGGACACGCCTATGAAATGAAGAAGGGACAGCGGTTCATCAGCAATTCCGCGATCGCCTCGATGGGATACGATCTGCCCGCAGCGATCGGCGCGTACAGAGCCGACCACACGAAGGACATCATCCTGGTGACCGGCGACGGCAGTATGCAGATGAACCTTCAGGAGCTTCAGACCATCATCCACAACGATATGGCGATCAAGATCTTCGTCATCAACAACGGCGGCTACCACTCGATCCGCCAGAGCCAGCGGAACCATTTTTCGGACGGACTGGTCGGCGTGGGCGTCGACAGCGGGGATCTCAGCTTCCCGTCCCTGGAAAAGCTTGCCTGGGCCTATGGCTATCCCTATTTCGCCGCCCGCCACAACAGCGAGCTCGGCGAGTCCGTGGAGAAGACGCTGGCGACCGACGGACCGGTGATCTGCGAGATCTTTGTGGATACCGATCAGAACTTCGAGCCCAAGGCCGAGGCCAAGATGCTGGCGGATGGGACCATGGTCTCGGTGCCGCTTGAGGACCTTGCGCCGTTCCTTCCGGAGGAGGAACTGAGAGAAAATATGATCATCCCGCCGGTAAAGCACGAATAGGCCGGACGGCGGAGGAACAATATGCAGATTATCATTACGGGGGCCACCAGCTTCGTCGGAGCGGCCCTGACGCGGGAGCTTTTAAGACGCGGACATACGGTCACCGCGGTCGTGCGCCCGCTGTCCATGAAACTTGACGCGGTGATCCGCGGAAACGAGCAGGCGCTTGATGAGAAGCGTCTGTTTGTCGTGGCGAACGATCTGTCGCAGCCGGGCCGCCTGCCGGAAAAGATCCCCGACGGCGGAGACGTCTTCTGCCATCTCGGATGGGGCGGATCCGGAAGCGGCGCGCGAAACGACCGCGCGCTGCAGGAACAGAATCTCGCGGATTCCTTAAGCACGCTTCGGGTCGCGTCGCTCCTCGGATGCAGCCGCTTTCTGTTCACCGGTTCGCAGGCGGAGTACGGGTTCCATACGGGGACGATGACCGAGGAGAGCGAATGCCGGCCGCGGTCCCTCTACGGGGAGGCCAAACTGGCGATGAAAAAGCATGGCGCGGCGTTTTCCAAGGCGCTGGGCATTACCTATCTCCATGCGCGGATCTTTTCCGCGTACGGCCCGGGGGACCATGCGTGGACGCTGGTCGCGGGCTGCCTGGACGCGTTTTTAAACGATAAGGAGATCGGGCTCGGCGCGTGCACGCAGCTCTGGAATTATCTGTATATCGACGATCTGGCGAAAGCCCTGTGCGCGCTGATCGAGACGCCGCAAGAACGCATCGGAGAGCTTTCCGATCCGGTCTTTAACGTGGCCGGGGCCGAGACGAAACCGCTCCGCGAATTCGTGGAGGAGATCCATACGCTCTGCGGCGGCCGCGGGACCTGCAGATTCGGCGAGCGCGCCGAGAACGCGGAGGGGGCGGTGAATCTGATCCCCTCGATCGAAAAGATCACACGCGTGACGGGCTGGCGGCCGGAGACGGATTTTAAGAGCGGGATCTCGCGGATGATCGGGTTGACAAATGTAAAATAAGCGTTAGAATGGTAAAGACCAGGAAAGAGAAAGCCATGAAAAAGATAAGCGTTTTGATTCCATGCTATAACGAGGAGGAGAATGTCGTCCCCATCAGCGAGGCGGTCATTGGCGTGATGACGCGCGACCTGCCGGAGTACGATTACGAACTGGTCTTCATCGACAACGATTCGACGGACCAGACGCGGCCGCTCCTCAGAAAGCTGTGCGCACAGAACCCGAAGATCAGGGCGATCTTCAACGCCAGGAACTTCGGTCAGTTCAACTCGCCCTATTACGGGATCCTGCAGGTCACGGGAGACTGCGTGATCTCGATGGTGGCCGATTTCCAGGACCCGGTGGATCTGATCCCGCGGTATGTGCATGAATGGGAGAACGGATATAAGATCGTGATCGGGATCAAGACGAGCAGCCGCGAAAATCCGGTCATGTACTGGTTAAGGAGCTGCTATTACAAACTGATCCGAAAGCTGTCCGACGTTGAGCAGATCGAGCATTTCACCGGCTCCGGCCTCTACGACCGCGAGTTTATCGAGGTGCTGCGCAGGCTCGACGATCCGACGCCCTTCCTGCGGGGGATCGTGGCGGAACTGGGCTTTAAGCGCAAGGAGATCCCCTACGAACAGCCGAAGCGCCGGGCGGGCAGGACGCACAACAATTTTTACCGGCTTTACGACGCGGCGATGTTAAGTTTTACTTCTTATACAAAAGCGGGGCTGCGTCTGGCGACGTTCTTCGGAGCGTTCTGCAGCTTCGTCAGCATCGTCGTCGGCTTTATCTACCTGATCATGAAACTGATGTACTGGGACCGTTTCCCGGCAGGGATGGCCCCGCTTCTGATCGGCATGTGTTTCCTCGGCTCGGTGCAGATCTTTTTCATCGGGCTGGTCGGCGAGTACATCATGAGCATTAACGCCCGCGTGATGCACCGCCCGCTGGTGATCGAGGAGGAACGGCTGAATTTCGGGCCGGAGACCGCGGCGGCCGAATTTGAGCGCGCGGACGCGGACGGCGCACTGACCGCGCCGGAAGGCGAAAAACAAACGGAGACGGAAGCATGAGATACAGTATAGACGTGGCGCGGGTCCGTGAAAACACGCTCAAGCTCAACGGCTGGGTGATCGGGAAGACCCCGGATACAAAGGTCACATACGCGGTCGAGGACGGGAACCACGAACCCGTCGAGTTCAGCTTCGTCGCCACACGGCGCGACGACGTGAGCCAGGCGCATTTTAAGCGGATGCTCGATAAGGACCTGGGGTTCGATATCCAGTTTCCCTATGAGCGCGGAAAAGACTACTACCTGATCCTTACCTGCGAGGGTCACAGGGTCCGCATCAAATATAACGAAAAACTGATCGCCAGGCGCGCGAGCGTCGCCCACAAGCGCACGCAGAAGATCCTTGACCGCCTGAATCCGGTGACGCTCCAGACGGCATGGGATTTTTATAAAGAGAACGGCTTAAAGGCGCTGTTCTTAAAATCGAAACATTCGCTTCAGGGGATCGACAGCGACTACGAGTACGCCGAATGGTGGGACCTTACGAAACCCACGGATGCGGAACTGGCCGCCCAGCGCGGGGAAAAGTTCGCATATGAGCCGAAATTTTCGATCGTGATCCCGGCCTATAAGACGCCGGAGGAATTCCTCTGCGAGGCGATCGATTCCGTGATCGCCCAGACGTACGCAAACTGGGAGCTCTGCATCGCCGACGGCAGTCCGGCCGGGGAGAGCGTCGAACGCGTTCTGAAAAAGTATGCGGAAAAGGACGCTCGCATCCGCTATCGGATCCTGGGAGAGAACCTCGGGATCGCGGGGAACACGAACGCCGGTCTTGAAATGGCGGAAGGCGATTTTGTCGTTCTGGCCGATCATGACGACAGGCTGACGCCGAACGCACTTTACGAATGTGCAAAAAAGATAAACGAAAATCCGGACTGCGACGTCCTCTATTCGGACGAGGATAAGCTGGATATGGACGGCGGAGCGCTGTTCGAGCCGCATTTCAAACCGGATTTTAACCCCGACCTGCTCACGAGCGTCAACTACATCTGCCACCTGTTCGTGGTGAAGCGGACGCTTCTGGACCGTGTCGGCGGCTTCCGCCATGAGTATGACGGGGCGCAGGATTACGATTTTATCTTCCGCTGCACCGAGCAGGCGGAAAAGATCTGCCATGTGCAGAAGGTGCTTTACCACTGGCGCAGCCATCCGAGTTCGACCTCGAGCAACCCGCAGAGCAAGCTGTACGCGTTCGAGGCCGGTTCGCGCGCGATCATGGCCCATTACGAGCGGATGGGCATCAAGGCCGAGAAGGTGGAAAAGGGCGTCGACTACGGCATTTACCATACGAAATTTGTGATCGAAGGAAATCCGCTCGTCTCGATCATCATCCCGAACAAGGACCATACGGCGGACCTCGACAAGTGCATCCGCCCGATCCTCACGCGCGGGACCTACCAAAACCTGGAGATCATCGTCGTCGAGAACAACAGCGCCGAGCCGGAGACGTTTCCGTACTATGAGAAGATCCAGAGGGAATTTCCGAACGTCAGGATCGTGCGCTGGGAGCGGGAATTCAACTATTCGGCGATCAACAATTACGGCGTGTCGTTCGCGAAGGGCGAATACCTTCTGTTCTTAAACAACGACGTCGAGCTCATCAACGAGGATTTCATCGCCGAGATGCTCGGCTTCTGCCAGAGAGAGGACGTCGGCGCGGTCGGCGCGAGACTTCTCTACGAGGACGACACGATCCAGCACGCCGGCGTGGTGGTCGGCTTCGGCGGTATCGCCGGACATACCTTCATCGGCCGCCACAAGGCGGAAAAGAGCTATTTCAACCGGGCGATGTGCGCCCAGGATTACAGCGCGGTCACGGCCGCCTGCATGATGAGCAAGCGCTCCGTGTTCGATAAGGCCGGCGGGTTTACCGAGGAGCTGGCGATCGCCTTCAACGACATCGACTACTGCATGAAGGTGCGCGCGCAGGACAAGTTGGTGGTCTACGCGCCGTACGCGGTGCTTCACCACTACGAGTCGAAATCGCGCGGCCTCGAGGACACGCCGGAAAAGATCGAGCGCTTCAACCGCGAGATCGCGATCTTTGCGAAGCGCTGGCCCGAGATCCTTAAAAACGGCGATCCGTACTACAACCCGAACCTCACGCTGCGGAAATCCGACTTCTCGCTGCGGGACCTGAAGAAGGAAAAGATAGGGGAACCCTATAAACTGGAGGTATCTCTTGATTAAGACGACGGTCATCATCCCAAACTATAACGGGCTGCAGTTTTTAAAGCCGTGCCTGGATTCGCTCGCGGCGCAGACCGCGCGGGAGTTTAAGATCCTCGTGGTCGACAACGGATCGACGGACGGGAGCGTGGAGTGGCTCAAGGTGCACGGCGTTTCCGCTCTGTTCCTGCCGGAAAATACCGGTTTTTCGTGTGCGGTGAACGCGGGGATCCGTGCGGCGGAGACGCAGTATGTCATTCTGCTCAACAACGATACGACGGTCGAAAGCGGTTACATCGAGGCGCTTGAGCGCGCGATCGGACGGTCGGCAAAGATCTTCTCGGTCAGCAGCAAAATGCTGCAGATGCGCGATCCGTCGGTCATGGACGACGCGGGCGACATGTACAGCGTGCTCGGCTGGGCTTACCAGCGCGGCGTCGGCCGCCCTGCAAAAAACTACGACAAACCGCGCCGCATCTTTTCCGCCTGCGCGGGAGCGGCGATCTACCGGCGCGACGTGTTCGAGAAGATCGGCCTTTTCGACGAACGGCATTTTGCGTATCTTGAGGACATCGACGTCGGTTTCCGCGCGAAGCTGGCGGGATACGAGAACGTCTACTGCCCGGACGCGGTCGTGTACCATGTCGGCAGCGGCACCAGCGGGTCGAAATACAATCCGTTCAAGGTCCGGCTCTCCGCGCGCAACAGCGTTTACCTGAATTACAAGAACATGCGCGCATGGCAGCTGATCCTCAACTCCCCGGGCCTTTTCGCGGGCTGCCTTCTGAAATATTTCTTTTTCGTCCGGCTGGGGTTCGGGAAAGACTATCTCGGCGGGCTTCTGGAGGGCGTGCGGACCGCGAAGGACTGCCGCCGCGTGCCGGATGCGCCCGGACGGCTCTGGGTGGAACTTAAGATCGAGGCGGAGATGATTTTCGGAACGCTGCTTTATTTTTATGAATTTTCTGGACGACGGATCGCCGGAATAAAGAAATGATTTTTTTAAAATCTTATGGAATCTTAAGAAATCGTTTATTTCCAAAGCGTAAGATTTCGTGTATACTGGTAGAATAAATTTGCGCTTGGGGTACGAAACCATTAGGTGACGACATATGATCAAAGACAATCAGACGAGCCTGAATCGTTTTCATGTGGTGCTCGACGCGATCGTAACGGCGCTTTCCTATCTGGCGGCGTGGTACATCGTGATCGGGAGGGGCGCCGGCTCCGGCAGAGGGACCCTGCCGCCGGAGTTCTATTTCCGCGCCCTGATCATCATCGTTCCGGTCTATCTGGTGCTCTATTCGTTTTTCAACCTCTATACGCCCAAACGGATCCTCGGGCGGAGAAACGAACTGGGCAAGATCTTCAAGGCCAATACGATTGGCGCTCTGATTTTCGGCTTTACGCTCTATCTGGGAAACAAGAACCCGTATCTGCGCGAGTTCTCCCGCGGCGTAGTCGTATACTTTTATGTTATTAATATTGTTCTGGTGACGGCGGAGCGGAATGCGATCCGCCTTACGCTCCGTTCCATGCGCTCAAAGGGCTACAACCAGAAGCACATTCTGCTTGTCGGCTATTCGAGCGCCGCGGAGGAATTTATTGACCGCGTGCGTCAGAATCCGGAATGGGGTTATCAGATCCGGGGAATTCTGGATGACAGGAAAGAGCGCGGAACCGAGTACCGCGGGATCCGCGTCATCGGCTGCATCGGGGACCTCGACTATATCCTCGAACAGAATTCGCTCGACGAGATCGCGATCACACTGAGCCTGGACGAGTACGAGAAGCTGCGCCGCATCGTGGCGCTCTGCGAGAAATCCGGCGTCCATACAAAGTTTATTCCCGATTATGGAAATATTATTCCGACCGTGCCATACACGGAGGATCTGCAGGGACTTCCGGTCATCCATATCCGCAACGTCCCGCTCAACAACATGCTGAACGCGGCGGCGAAACGGGCGGTCGACATAGTCGGTTCCATAGTTGGAATCATTGTGTTCTCGCCGGTCATGCTGGTCGTCGCCGTCATCATAAAGATCACCTCGCCGGGACCGGTCATTTTCTGCCAGGAACGGGTCGGGCTCCACAACCGGACCTTTAAGATGTATAAGTTCCGCTCGATGACCGTGCAGGATCCCGGAAAGGAAAAGAGCCGCTGGACCACGCCGGGAGACTCCCGCGTCACGCCGATCGGCCGCTTTATCCGGAGCACCAGCATAGACGAGACGCCGCAGTTCTTCAACATCCTGAAGGGCGACATGAGCCTGGTGGGACCGCGGCCCGAGAGGCCGTTCTTCGTGGAGAAGTTTAAGGAGGAGATCCCGCGCTACATGATCAAGCACCAGGTCCGTCCGGGTCTTACCGGGTGGGCGCAGGTCAACGGCTACCGCGGCGATACCTCGATCATCCGCAGGATCGAACACGATCTCTATTACATTGAAAACTGGACGATGGGATTTGATTTCAAGATCATGTTCCTGACGGTTTTTAAGGGTTTTATCAATAAAAACGCATACTGAAAAGAAGGAAGACCATATGAATTATGACGATGAGCTGGAGCGTTCCAGGGCAAGAAGGAGCCGCAGAAAGGGAGCGGATCATGCGGCGCCCGCGGCGAAAAACGGAACGGGTACGGCAGACAACGTGTGGGACTCTCTGGCGGAGCCGGGAAGCCGGTCGGATCAGCGGCAGGGAGCCGCAGGCGGCGGAAGAAAAGGCGGGAAATGGAAGAAGACCATCATCGGCGTGGTGATCGGACTGATCGTGCTGATCGCGCTGGCGCTGATCGCGGTCTACGCTTATTTCCAGCCGAAGTTCAAGATGGCGCAGCCGGATGACTTTAACGCGAAGGAAGTCGAAAACATCGAACTTTCGCAGGAGATGAAGACGAAGATGGAGGAAGGCTACTGGACGGTGGCCGTATTCGGTCTCGACTCCCGTAACTCCTCGCTTAAGGGCGCGCAGTCGGATGTCATCATGATCGTGAACATCGACAAGAAGACCGGCGAGATCAAGCTGGCTTCGGTGTTCAGAGACACTTACCTTAACATCAGCGACCGGAACGCCTACAATAAGATCAACGCCGCCTATGCGCAGGGAGGCGCGACGCAGGCGTTAAAGGCTCTGAATAAGAACCTTGACCTTAACATCACCGATTATGCGACCTTCAACTGGAAGGCCGTCGCCACCGCGATCAACATCCTCGGGGGCGTCGATATCGAGATCAGCCGCGCGGAGTTCTATTACATCAACGCGTTCATCACCGAGACGGTAAAGGGCACCGGGATAGGCTCGGTCCAGCTCAAGAGCGCGGGCATGAATCATCTGGACGGCGTCCAGGCGGTCGCCTACGGACGTCTGCGTCTGATGGACAGCGACTACGCGCGCACGGAGCGTCAGCGCCTTGTGATCCAGAAGGCGTTTGAGAAGGCCAAGAAGGCGGATATGTGGACGCTGAACCAGCTGATGGCGCACATGTTTGAGATGTGCGAGACCAACGTCAACATCGACGACGTCGTCGCCATGCTTCCCAACGCCGCGAAATATCATCTGGGAGAGTCCGTCGGATTCCCGATGGCGCGCGGAGAGGAGAGGATCAACATCGGCGGATCCAGACAGTCCTGCGTTATTCCCCAGACGCTTGTGAGCAATGTGACAAGCCTGCACAATTTCCTCTTCGGAGAGGAAAATTATACGCCGACCAGCCAGGTGCAGACGATCAGCAATAAGATCGCCGAGATCAGCGGCCTTTCCAAGGCCGGGCAGGAGATCGGCCATGTCCGCACGGACCAGGGCTATATCCCGAAGGCCACGGCGGCGGTGAAAGAGACGACAAAGGCGAAGACGAGCGACGACGAGATCGATGATGAGGAAGATCCCGACGATGAAGACACGGACGAGTCCTCCATCGCTCCCGGCGATGAGAGCCGTTCGCCTATGGAATCACAGCCCGGCGATGGGATGGGAGCCGGAAACTGGGATGACGTGCTGGACGACGGCAATACGCGTCCCACGGCGCCTACCGCACCGACAGCACCCACAGCGCCCACAGCGCCCACGATCCCGCGCGAGACGAATGAGGACGGAGGTCCGAGAAGTCCCGCCGATGTGATCGGCGAAACGGGCGAGTCATACGGACCGGGCTTCGAGGAGGAAACGGAAGCCCCGCAGTATCCGGGACAGCGCCCGACAGCCAGCGCGCCGACTACCGCGCCGAGCTCGGTGATCGTTGAGCCGGGTTCTCCGTCGACAAACAACAATAACTATCCGGGAAGCACCGCTCCTACGGCCGCTCCGTCCGGTCCGTCTCCCTCTGCTCAGCAGCCGGGAAGCGCTCCGACGGCTCCCGCGGCGAACACGGCGCCGTCTTCCCCCGCTGACGGTCCGCTTCCGACAGGAAATACCGGCGGCCCGGGCGCACAGCTCCAGAGCCCCGGCGGAATGACTCCGTAACGGAACGGGATTTGGAAAGGAGATCGCTATGAAGAAACTGGGATTCGGGCTTATGCGGCTTCCCCAGCTGGATCCGAACAACGCCGCGGACGTCGACGTGGAGCAGGTCAAAAAAATGGTCGACCTGTTTATGGAAAAGGGGTTCACTTATTTCGACACTGCGTGGATGTACAACGGTTTTGCGAGCGAAGGCGTTGCGAAGGCCGCGCTGGTGGACCGGTATCCGCGCGACAGCTTTACGCTTGCCACCAAGCTCCACGCAGGATTTTTCAATTCGCTCGAGGAGCGGGATACGGTTTTTAACGCGCAGCTGGAAAAAACGGGCGCGGGATATTTCGATTATTATCTGCTCCACGGGGTAGAGGCGTCCATGTATCCGAAATACGAGCAGTTCGACTGCTTCAACTGGCTTTTGGACAAGAAAGCGAAGGGGCTCGTAAAACACGCTGGATTTTCCTTCCACGATACGCCGGAGCTTTTGGATGAGATCCTCACGAAGCATCCGGAGATGGAGTTCGTCCAGATCCAGCTCAATTATCTGGACTGGGAGAGCGAGTGGATCCGTGCGCGCGGCTGCTATGAGACGACCGTGAAGCATAACAAACCGGTGATCGTGATGGAACCGGTCAAGGGTGGGACGCTTGCCCACGTTCCGGAGGATGCGGAAAAGCTGTTCAAAGACAGCGATCCGGATATGAGCGTCGCCAGCTGGGCGATCCGCTTTGCGGCGAGCCTGCCGGGCGTGATGGTCGTTCTGTCCGGCATGTCGGACATTGCGCAGATGAAGGATAACCTCAGCTATATGGAAGACTTCAAGCCGCTGACGGAGGAGGAGAAAGCTCTGTGCTTTAAGGTGGCCGATATCATCAACGGGCAGATCGCCGTTCCCTGCACGGGCTGTTCCTACTGCACGGAAGGATGCCCCATGCACATCGCGATCCCGCAGTATTTCTCCCTGTATAACGAGGACATGCGCGAAAAGCTGGAGGAGAAAGGCTGGACGGTCAATTACACCAACTATGCGATGCTGAACGGAAAGTTCGGAAAGGCGTCCGACTGCATCGAATGCGGCCAGTGCGAGGGCGTATGTCCGCAGCATCTGCCGATCATTGAAAATCTGAAGAAGGTCGCGGAACATTACGGGAAATGACCCGGAGCCGAATGACCTGACGGAATACAGACAAAAAAGAACCCCGGAGGCGGATCCTTAACGGACTGCTCCGGGGTTTTGCCGTTTCGTATGTCATGCGGAAACGATCACAGATTTTCCATGCGGTGTTTTAGGAGCGGGAGCTGTTCGCGGATCTCTCCGACCTCGTCAAGATCGATCTCCGTGATCTGAAATCCGGTCTTTTCGTCCATCTGGCCGAGGACCGTGCCCCACGGGGAGACGACGATCGAATGGCCCCACGCGTGATAGGAAGAGTCCATGTCACGGGAGGGCGACGTGCCGACCGTAAAGACCTGATTGTCCACCGCCCGCGAGCGGAACATGACTTCCCAGTGCGCGGGACCGGTGGTCATATTGAAGGCCGCCGGGACGAGGATCACATTCGCGCCCTCCAGCGCCATGCGGCGCGCAAGCTCCGGGAAACGGAAATCGTAGCAGATACAGAGACCCATTTTCCCGAATTCCGTATCGAAGACCGTCGCGGAGTCTCCGGCGGTGAGCGTGTCGGATTCCTTAAAGCACTGACCGCCCTTTACGTTGATGTCGAACAGGTGGACTTTGCGGTGGCGGGCGATCTGCTTCCCGTTCCGGTCGAAGACGTATGCCGTGTTGTAAACGCGGCCTTCACCGTCGCACTCGGGGACCGAACCCGCGGAAAGGTAAACGTGGAATTTTGCGGCCAGTCTGCTCAGAGCGGTCCAGACGGGGCCGCCTTCCTTTTCGGCATAGACGGGGAAATTCGGCGTCTCGTAGGGACAGTTGAACATTTCCGGCAGGCAGACAAGATCCGCGTGGTATGCCTGTACCTGCCAGAACAGGGGTGTCAGCATTTCTATATTCTCCATCTTATCGCTGTATACATGCGTCTGCAGCTGGGCGATCGTCAGTTTGTTCATGGTATTCCTCCGTTTCGATGTATTTTCTGTTTCTTTATCCCCAGTTTAAAGCGCCGCGGTGCATTTGTCAATTCTTCCGGGCGGCGAAACGCTGATTTTTCCGGAGGGAGCAGGCCGCCTTTCAGGCCGGAGAAATGCCGGTTCTTTCGGAGCGGGAAAGCCGGTTTCTCCGGGTTGAGAAAAATCTTGTAATTGCCGTGAAATTATGCTAGGATTTCCTGTAAGAAAACGACCGGGAGCTGAACGGACAATGAAAGCAGCCATTATGGGGTACGGAATGATCGGAAAGCGGCTTGAGCGGGTGGCCCGGCTGATCTGGCCGTGGCGTTTCCCGTGCCTGTTCAAACTGCTTACGGGCCTGAACTGCCCGGGATGCGGGGGAACGCGGGCGCTTATTGCGCTGCTTCGCGGAAAGCTGTTCCTGAGCTTTCTCTATCACCCGTTCGTGCCTTACTGCGCGCTTGTCGCGCTCCTTCTGCTGGGTTCGCACGCGGTCAGCCGGATGACCGGAAATAAAAAGTACCGGCTGCGCTTCGACGAGCGATATACCTATGTCGGGATCGCGATCGTTGCGGTCAACTTCCTGGTAAAGAATCTCCTTTTGATAGGCTTTAGGATCGACGTGCTGGAAATGCTGCCGCCGGTCTGAAGGCGCGGCATGAAAAACGGCTTCTGCCGGGTACTATGCAGACTCAGGAAAGGGCCGGACAGATTTTCGACATAAATCGACATATTTATATTGACAGAGACCGTTTCTTCAGGTATACTGAAATCGTATCAATTCGCGGGTATTTCAGCCCGCATGATCTGTAATTTCTTGTTTCGTGGGTGGTTCGTCGCCGCAGATTCAGGAACGTATACGGACACAGGGATATGCGGGGATGGGACGCTGCACCGGAACAGTGCCGGCTTTGCCGCTTATGCCCGTTTATCCGGGAAGGAGGCAATCTGGGAAAACAAATTGTCAAAAGCAGCGTACCGGCAACGGACTGGGAATCGCTTGGGATCTCAAACGATTACCTGTTCGGAAGGGTCATGACCGATCCTCAGCTCTGCATCGGCCTGCTGAAACGGATTCTGCCGGAAGTGGGAATCGGCCGTATCAGATTTCCGCACCTGCAGAAAGCGATCCGGCCGGAAGCGGAGGCAAAGGGCATCCGTCTCGACGTCTATGTGGGCGACGAAAACGGAACGGTTTATGACATTGAGATGCAGGCGGTTCCCTATGCGGAACTGCCGAAACGAAGCCGCTATTATTCCGGCGTGATCGATCTTCAGCTGATCGACAGAGGACAGGAATACAGCGAGCTGAACCGAAGCTACGTTATTTTTATCTGTCTGAACGACCTGTTCGGACGCGGGCGTCATATCTATAATCCGCCTTTCTGCGAAAGGCACCAATGGGGTTATGAAACCCAC
>CANQGL010000050.1 GCA_947623185.1 uncultured Lachnospiraceae bacterium | reverse complement strand
TTCCCGCCGGGCGGGAGAAAAGTGGCCTGTACCGCTATGTGAACGAGGGCGACTGCGTCTATTTCGTCCATTCGTACGCGGCGACGAACTGCGCGGAATCGGTGACCGCGACCGCGGAGTACGGGGCCATGCTGACGGCTTCCGTCGAGAGCGGGAACGTATACGGGACGCAGTTCCATCCGGAAAAGAGCGGCGAGGTGGGACTGAATATCCTGCGCGCGTTCTGCGAGCTGCCGTGACAAATGCTTTATGGGAGGAATGACATGAAACTGTTTCCTGCGATCGACCTGATCGGCGGATGCGCCGTGCGGCTCGTGAAGGGCGATTACGCCCAAAAGACCGTGTACAGCAGCGATCCTGCGGCGGTAGCCGCTTCGTTTCGCGAGGCCGGGGCGGAGTATCTGCATGTCGTCGATCTTGAAGGCGCCCGGGACGGCGGTACGCCGAATCTGGAAACGATCAAAACGATCGTCAGAGCGGGCGGACTGCGGGTCGAAACCGGCGGCGGGATCCGGTCGGAAGACGTGATCAGGCGGTATCTGGATGCGGGCGTTTTCCGCGTGATCCTGGGGACCGCGGCGGTGAAAGATCCGGAATTTCTTGCGCGTATGGTGGAGACCTACGGCGGTCGGATAGCCGTCGGAGTGGATATCAGAGACGGAAAGGCGGCCGTCAGGGGGTGGACTGAGGTCTCCTCCGAGAGCTGTTTTTCGCTCTGCGAAAGACTTGAAAAAACGGGCGTACAGACGGTCATCTGCACGGACATCTCCAAGGACGGGCTGATGTCCGGGACCAATCTTGAACTGTACCGGGAGATGGCGTCCCGGTTTTCCTTCGATCTGGTGGCGTCCGGCGGAGTGACCACCGTGGACGATATCCGCAGGCTGCGGGAGATCGGCGTTTACGGGGCGATCCTCGGGAAGGCGCTCTACGAGGGAAAGATCGGCCTGAAAGAGGCGCTGGCTGCGGCTTCGGGCTGCGCGAACGAAAAGGGGGAGCGGACATGATAACGAAACGCATCATTCCCTGCCTCGACGTGCGGAACGGCCGCGTGGTAAAGGGCGTCAATTTTGAGGGACTGCACGACGTCTCCTCGCCGGTGGAACTCGGAAAGTATTACAGCGACAACGGCGCGGATGAACTCGTGTTTTACGACATCACGGCTTCGGCCGAGGGACGCAGCCTGTTCACCGATATCCTGCGCGAGGTGGCGGAGAACATCTTTATCCCGCTCACGGTGGGCGGAGGGATCAACACGCTTGAGGACTTCGACCGCGTGCTAAAGTGTGGGGCAGACAAGGTCAGCGTCAACTCGGGAGCGATCCGGAATCCGAAACTGGTGGAGGAAGCTGCCCGGCGGTACGGCGACCAGTGCGTGGTGCTTTCGGTGGATGTGAAGCGGGTGGACGGCGTATTCCGCGTGTTCGCAAAGGGCGGACGCGAAAACACCGGAATGGACGCGCTGGAATGGATCCGCCGGTGCGTGGATATGGGCGCGGGCGAGATCGTAGTCAACAGCATCGATACGGATGGCGTAAAAAAAGGCTTTGACCTTGAGATGCTGGAGGCGGTCTGCAGGATCGTCCAAATCCCGGTCATCGCTTCGGGCGGAGCCGGTTGCGCGGAGGACTTTGTGACGCTGTTTGAAACGCTCCCGAACGTGGACGCGGGACTGGCGGCCTCGATCTTCCATTTCGGCGAAGTGCGGATCCCGGAGCTTAAGGATATGCTCGCCGGGCGCGGAATCGTGGTAAGACGATAGAGAAGGAGCAGCGGATATGCTTGATATCAATGATCTGAAATTTGACGAAAAGGGCCTGATCCCCGCGATCGTGGTGGATGCGGAGAGCAAAAAGGTCCTGACTCTGGCGTATATGAACAGGGAGAGCCTGAAAATCAGCATGGAGGAGGGGCGGACCTGTTTCTGGTCCCGCTCGCGGCAGGAATTGTGGCGCAAGGGCGAAACGTCCGGAAACATCCAGCACATCGTCTCGATCACGGCGGACTGCGACCGGGACGCGCTGACGGTTGCGGTGGTAAAGGAAGGACCGGCCTGTCATCTGGGGACCGATTCCTGCTTCAACGATTTGGTTTATGTAAATCCGGATCTCGACGTGTTTTCTCCGGAAGGGCTGATGGAGCTTCTGGAGGGACGGAAGCGGGAAAAGCCCGAGGGCTCGTATACGACCTACCTCTTTGAGAAGGGGCTGGATAAGATCTTAAAGAAGGTCGGGGAAGAATCGACCGAGGTCATCATCGCCGCCAAAGCGCAGGACAAAAAGGAGACGGTTTACGAGATCGCGGATCTCGCCTACCATGTCATGGTCCTGATGGTCGAGGCTGGGATCTCGTTGGACGACGTGAGAAAAGAACTGGCGGGCCGCCATGTGATCGACCATAAGGTAAAACAGGAAAAGATGACGGATTAGAGGAAAGCCGGGATCCCGGCCGGGGATCACGCGGAGGCGGAATTCCCGAAGAAAATCCGCACTTGAGCGGCCGGAGGGATTGTGGTAAACTGGATACAGGAACAAACACCGAACGAAACGGAGGGGTTAAAAATGTCGTATCTGGGAGAGGATATCAGAAAACTTGGTTTCGGGCTGATGCGCCTGCCGAAGAACGGAGAGGAGATCGACGTCGAGCAGACAAAGCGGATGGTCGATCTGTTCATGGAGGCCGGATTTACTTATTTTGACACGGCGTGGGCGTACGCCGGGAGCGAGGACGCGATCCGGCAGGCTCTTGTCGAGCGCTATCCGCGTGAATCGTATCAGCTGGCGACCAAGAACGCAGCATGGCTGCGCACCGCGAACAAGGAAGAGGCGGTCGCGCAGTTTGAGACTTCGCTGAAACGGACCGGCGCGGGCTATTTTGACTTTTATCTCCTGCATAATCTGGGCGACGCGAGGACAAAGGTCTTTGAAGACTACGATATGTGGAACTTCGCGCTGGAGAAGAAGAAAGAGGGACTGATCCGCCACATCGGATTTTCGTTCCATTCCACTCCGGAGGAGCTGGAAAAGATCCTGCAGGCTCATCCGGAAGTCGAGTTTGTCCAGCTGCAGATCAACTATGCGGACTGGGAGAACCGCGTGATCCAGTCGCGGGCCTGCTACGAGACCGCGAGGAAATACGGGAAACCGGTGATCGTCATGGAGCCGGTCAGGGGCGGTATGCTGGCGAATCCGCCGGAATCCGTCGCGAAGGTATTCCGGGAGGCCAATCCGGATGCGTCCTACGCATCCTGGGCGATTCGGTTCGCGGCCGATCTGGACGGCATCATCACGGTGCTTTCCGGCATGAGCAGCGTGGAGCAGATGGAAGACAACCTGTCCTACATGAAGAACTTCACGAAACTGTCCGACAGTGAGAGAAAGACGCTTGACCGGGCGCTCGCGGAACTCGCAAAGATCCCGATGATCCCCTGTACGCTCTGCAATTACTGCGCGAAGGTGTGCCCGAAGGAGGTCGGGATCTCCGGTTCCTTTGCGGCGATGAATTATCTTTCAATCTACGGGGACAAGGAATACGCGAAGAAGCAGGAGAATTCCCTGGTCGGCGGAAAGGGAAGAAAGAGCGCGTCGGAGTGCATCCGGTGCGGCCAGTGCGAGGCGGTATGTCCGCAGCACATCAGTATCCGCGACGAGCTTGCCAGAGTGAGCAAGGCGCTCGCGTAGGAGCGACCGGCGAAACGGCCGGAGAACAACCGAAACAAAACGGACATGAGAACACCGCAGAAGCCACGGAACGGCTCCTGCGGTGTTTTTGCGCGTTCCGGCACGAAAGTCTGCCGGCGGCAGCCGCCCTGCATGATTTATCGTCTGACCCGTATAAAAATAATTGTAGAATGATTATTTATCTGGTATAATATAAAGCAATATTAATATTTGACCGCAAATTATACAGGGAAGGGGAGACGGCACATTGACATTTCTTGAGATCGAGGCTTTCTTAAAAATCAGCGAATGCGGCAGTTTTTCGGCCGCGGCGGAGCAGCTGTTTGTAACGCAGCCTGCGCTCGGGCGGCGTGTCCGCGCGTTGGAGGAAGAACTGGGCTACTCGCTGTTTGTCCGCGGAAAAGGGATGCGCCATGTGGAACTGACGAGACAGGGACAGGCGTTTGTCGGGCTGGCGCACAAGTGGCAGTCGCTCTGGAACGAGATGCAGGAGGAAACGATCCTCGGCAGCACGCAGAACTTTTATGTGGCAAGCGTCGGCAGCCTGCTTACATTCCTTCTCCCAAACGTGTTCCAGACGTTCATGAAAGAAAATCCGCAATGCTGTCTTCACGTTACGACGCTCCATTCGGTCGACGCGTATTCCTATGTGATGAACAAATCGGTCGACATTGCGTTTATCACTGATCCCCAGTATTCTTCTCAGGTGGAGACCCACATCCTGTTTCAGGAGGAGCTTTGCCTGGTGGTCGGAAAAGACCTGAAACTGCCGCCGAAGCTTAAAATCGGCGAACTGAACCCACGCCACGAGATCCGCACCCAGTGGGATCAGAACTTCGACGCGTGGCATAATTACTATTTCGGGAGTACGGCGGTCCCCAGAGTTTATCTTGACGAGATGGGATTCATGCAGTACTTTACGCAGAACGGCGATAACTGGGCGTTTCTTCCGGTCTCGATCGCGCGGAGTATTTTAAAGACCACGCCGGTCTCAATTCATGAGCTGGACGTAAAACCGCCCAAAAGGACGCTCTATTATCTGAACCGGATTCAGGATGCCTCCCCGTACCAGGAGCTTTTGCTGGAGCTCTGCCGGAAAAGACTGGAGCAGGAGGATGGCGTCACGGTAATAATCGGGGAACCGTAAGGTTATCCGCGGTAAAAAACAGGGACAGCCGCCCGGTTTAAGCGGCTATCCCGTCAATAATTCATGGTCCGGGCCCTCCGTCTGCGGACGGCCCCGTATCCCGCGGATTCATGCTCCGCAGAGCGCACAGCCGCGGGCTTTATCTTTTATTGCTTCTTCTCCAGATCCCCATCTTTTCCGCGTCTGCGATCAGTTCGTCGCGGAACTGCGGATGGGCGACGGAGACGATCGCCTCGGCCTTCTGCCAGGTGGCGAGACCCTTTAAATTGACCTTGCCGTATTCCGTCACAAGGTAATGAATATTTGCGCGCGTGTCGGTCACGATCGAACCCGGGGCCAGAGTCGGAACGATCCGGGACTGCAGCTGTCCGTCCCGGCCCTTGAAGGTGGAAGAGCAGCAGATAAAGCTCTTTCCGCCCCTGGAAAGGTAAGCGCCGAGAACGAAATCGAGCTGTCCGCCCGCGCCGCTGATATGCCGGATCCCGGCGGATTCGGAGTTGACCTGGCCGAAGAGGTCAAGATCGACCGCATTGTTGATGGACATGAAATTGTCCAGCGCGGAGATCGTGCGGACATCGTTGGTGTAATCGACCGGAGCGGCCATGCATTCCGGATTTCTGTCGAGATAATCGTAAAGCTTTTTCGTGCCTGCTCCGAAGGCGTAGACCTGGCGGCCCCTGTCGATGCTCTTTCTTGCGCCGGTGATCTTTCCGGCTTCTGCGATATCGACGAACGCGTCGACGTACATCTCGGTATGTACGCCGAGATCCTTGAGATCGGACTTTGCGATCAGGGAGCCGACCGCGTTCGGCATCCCGCCGATCCCGAGCTGCAGACATGCGCCGTCGGGGATCTCCTCGACGATCAGTTTGGCGACAGCCTCGTCGACTTCGGTAGCGGCAGCCGCGCCCATCTCGGCGATGGGGGGATTGTCGCCCTCGACGATCATGTCGACTTTGGAGACATGGATGCTCTCTCCACCCGCGCCGCGGCAGACCGGCATGTTTCTGTTGACCTCGACGATCACCGTTTTGGCCGTCTCGCAGCAGGCTGTCATATGGGAGGCGTTCGGCCCGAAATTGAAGAAGCCGCGCTCATCCATCGGAGCGACCTGAAAGACCGCGACGTCGGGCCTGCAGGAGGAATCCCTGTAATAGCGCGGAAGTTCGGAGTAGCGCATCGGCGCATAGTAGGCGAAGCCCTGGGCGATCGCCTTGCGCTCGATCCCGCTCATGTGCCAGGAATTCCAGGTGAAATGTTCCGCGGGGTCTGCGATCTTAAAGATCTCCGGCACCCACATCAGGATGCCGCCGCGGATGTTGACGTCCGTAAGTTCCGGCATACGTTTGGCCAGCGCCTTATCGACCGCAACGGTAGTCATGGTCGTCCAGCCGTAGTCCACCCAGTCGCCGGATTTTACGGTTTTGGCGGCCTCTTCGGCCGTCACGAGTTTCTGCTGATACATTTGTTCAAAACCCATAATCAATCCTCGTTTCTTGTTTTGTCGATGTTTTTACGCTCTCCATTCTACCATTGTTTCTCTATTCGGTCAACATAAGAACAGGTATCGGGCAGCCGGAAAAAATACATGAAATTGTACAGAAAAAAAAACCGAAAAACATTGATAAATATTTGACTGGACCCCGGATTGGTGCTATGATTACTATACGGGTTACTATGGCCGGAGGTCTGCCCTGGCGCAGGTTTTCGGCGAAACCGACAATGATAGGAGGAAAGAGAAAATGGCTAAGAAAGTTGTATTGGCCGGCGCCTGCCGTACCGCGATCGGAACGATGGGGGGAGCGCTGAGCACGGTTCCGGCTGCACAGCTCGGATCGATCGTTATCAAGGAAGCGCTTAAGAGAGCGGGAGTCGCTCCCGAGAAGGTCGACCAGGTTTACATGGGCTGCGTGATCCAGGCAGGACTGGGACAGAACGTCGCCCGTCAGGCTTCGATCAAGGCGGGACTTCCGATCGAGACCCCGGCGGTTACGATCAACGTGGTCTGCGGATCCGGTTTGCAGAGCGTCAACATGGCGGCGCAGATGATCGAGGCCGGTTATGCCGACGTCGTAGTTGCCGGCGGAATGGAGAACATGTCCATGGCTCCCTACGCCATGATGCAGGGCCGTTACGGCTACCGCATGAACAACGCCACGCTTGTCGATACGATGGTCAACGACGCCCTTTGGGATGCGTTCAACAATTATCATATGGGAATGACCGCGGAGAACATCTGCGAACAGTGGGGCCTCACGAGAGAGGAACTCGACGAATTCTCGGCAAACAGCCAGCAGAAGTGCGAAGCGGCCCAGAAGGCCGGCGCGTTCAAGGATGAGATCGTCCCGGTCGAGGTAAAGAAGAAAAAAGAGACCGTTATCGTCGATACCGACGAGGGTCCGCGTCCCGGCACGACGGTCGAGGTGCTTGCGAAGCTTCGTCCGGCGTTCAAGAAAGACGGCGGACTTGTCACGGCCGGCAACTCTTCGGGAATCAACGACGGCGCCGCGGCGGTCGTCGTCATGAGCGAGGAGAAGGCGAAGGAACTCGGCGTAAAGCCGATGGCTACCTGGGTAACGGGCGCTCTGGCCGGCGTTGAGCCGCGCATCATGGGCATCGGTCCGGTCGCAGCCACGAAGAAGGCCATGAAACAGGCCGGAATGACGATCGGCGATTTCGATCTGATCGAGGCGAACGAGGCGTTTGCGGCTCAGTCCGTAGCGGTCGGAAAAGAACTCGGCTTTGATCTTTCCAAGCTGAATATCAACGGCGGTGCGATCGCGCTCGGTCATCCGGTCGGCGCTTCCGGTTGCCGTATCCTTGTCACCCTGCTCCACGAGATGGAGAAGAAGGATGCGAAGACCGGTCTTGCAACGCTCTGCATCGGCGGCGGCATGGGCTGCGCTACGATCGTAAGAAGAGACTGATTTTTCTTTGATGAACTGATCAGGAGGAGATAAAAATGGGCTTTGTAACGTATGAGCAGGAAGGTTATGTCGGTATTGTCACCATTAACCGTCCAAAGGCGCTGAACGCGCTGAATACGGAGGTCCTCAAGGATCTTGAAACGGTGCTCGATTCCATCGATATCAACGAGACGAGAGCCGTCATCATTACAGGAGCGGGCGAGAAATCCTTTGTTGCGGGAGCCGATATCGGCGCGATGAGCAAGATGACGAAGGAAGAGGGAGCCGCGTTCGGGAAATTCGGAAACGATATTTTCTTAAAGCTTGAATCACTCCCGATCCCGACGATCGCGGCCGTCAACGGTTTTGCGCTTGGCGGAGGAAACGAACTCGCGATGAGCTGCGATATCCGCATCTGTTCGGAGAACGCGGTGTTCGGGCAGCCGGAAGTCGGCCTGGGGATCACCCCGGGATTCGGCGGGACCCAGCGTCTTGAGAGACTGGTCGGAACCGGCAAGGCGAAGGAGATGATCTACTCCGCCAGCAACATCAAGGCGGCAGAGGCGTACCGTGTCGGTCTTGTAAACGCGGTCTATCCGCTCGAGGAACTGATGCCGGCGGCGAAGAAGCTCGCGAACAAGATCGCTTCCAACGCTCCGATCGCCGTCCGCAACTGCAAGAGGGCCATCACCCAGGGCTATATGTCCGATATGCCGCACGCGGCCGAGGTCGAGGAAAAGTGGTTCGGCGAATGCTTCGAGACCGAGGACCAGCGGGAGGGCATGGCGGCCTTCCTTGAGAAACGCAAAGTTGAAGGTTTCAAAAATAAATAATTTCGGAAAATCAGGAGGATACGAACATGAAAGTTGGTGTAATCGGCGCCGGAACAATGGGCTCCGGGATCGCACAGGCGTTTGCACAGACCGAAGGCTACGAGGTCATGCTGTGCGATATCAATGAGACTCTGGCGGCAAACGGAAAAAACAAGATCGCCAAGGGCTTTGAGAAGAGAGTGGCGAGAGGAAAAATGACGCAGGAAGACGCGGACAAGATCCTTGCCAAGATCACGACCGGCGTTAAGGACATCTGCGGCGACTGCGATCTGATCGTTGAGGCGGCTCTTGAGGTCATGGAGATCAAAAAACAGACCTTTAAGGAACTCGACGCGATCTGCAAGCCGAGCTGCATTTTCGCAACCAATACCTCTTCCCTTTCCATCACGGAGATCGGTTCCGCGGTCGACCGTCATGTGATCGGTATGCACTTCTTCAATCCGGCTCCGGTCATGAAGCTGGTCGAGGTCATTGCCGGCCTGAACACGAAACCCGAGGACGTTGAGGCGGTCAAGAAGATCTCCGAGGAGATCGGAAAGACTCCGGTACAGGTCGAGGAAGCGGCAGGCTTCGTCGTCAACCGCATCCTTGTTCCGATGATCAACGAGGCGATCGGCATTTACGCCGAGGGCGTTGCTTCCGTAGAGGGCATCGACACCGCCATGAAGCTCGGCGCGAACCATCCGATGGGACCGCTGGCTCTGGGCGATCTGATCGGCCTGGACATCGTTCTGGCGATCATGGAGGTTCTCCAGAAGGAGACCGGAGATCCCAAGTACCGTCCGCATCCGCTTCTTCGCAAGATGGTCCGCGGCGGTATGCTCGGACAGAAGACCGGAAAGGGCTTCTACGATTATTCCAAATAATCAATAGCAGGGAAACGTTGGCGGGGTGAAGCATCCACGCCCCGCCAAATGATATATGAAACAATTCACAAGGAGGAACTTACACATGGATTTTACATTAAGTAAAGAGCATGAGATGGCGAGAACATTGTTCCATGATTTCGCCCAGAAAGAAGTCAAGCCTCTTGCTCAGGAGGTTGACGAGACAGAGGTATTCCCGAGAGAGACCGTAGAGAAGATGGCAAAGAGCGGCTTCATGGGAATCCCGGTTCCGAAGGAATACGGCGGACAGGGCTGCGACCCGCTCGCGTATGCGATGTGCGTTGAAGAGCTCGCAAAGGTCTGCGGTACGACGGCTGTTATCGTTTCCGCGCATACTTCTCTCTGCTGCGATCCGATCCTCACCTACGGCACGGAGGAGCAGAAGCAGAAATACCTGGTTCCGCTTGCAAAGGGCGAGAAACTCGGCGCATTCGGTCTTACCGAGCCGGGCGCAGGTACAGACGCGCAGGGGCAGCAGACGAAGGCTGTTCTCGACGGTGACGAGTGGGTACTGAACGGTTCCAAGATCTTCATCACCAACGGTAAGGAAGCTGACGTTTACGTCATCATCGCCGTTACCGGCACGATCGAGAAACGCGGCAGAATGCAGAAAGAGATCTCCGCGTTCCTGGTAGAGAAAGGGACCCCGGGCTTTGGATTCGGTACCAAAGAGAACAAGATGGGTATCCGCGGATCTTCCACATACGAGCTGATCTTTACGGACTGCCGTATCCCGAAGGAAAACATGCTGGGCAAGCAGGGCGAAGGATTCAAGATCGCCATGCATACTCTTGACGGCGGACGTATCGGTATCGCCGCACAGGCTCTTGGTCTCGCAGAGGGCGCTCTGGAGAGAACGATCGAGTATGTTAAGGAAAGAAAGCAGTTTGGCCGTACCATCGCACAGTTCCAGAACACTCAGTTCCAGCTTGCGGACATGGCTACGAAGGTTCAGGCTGCCCAGTACATGGTATATCGCGCAGCTATGGCCAAGGCGACGCAGAAGTCTTACAGCGTAGAGGCGGCTATGGCGAAACTGTATGCGGCAGAGGTTGCTATGGAAGTTACAACCAAGGCCGTACAGCTCCACGGTGGTTACGGTTACATCAGAGAGTACGACGTAGAGCGCATGATGCGTGACGCTAAGATCACGGAAATCTACGAAGGTACAAGCGAAGTTCAGAGAATGGTTATCTCCGGCGCTCTGCTTAAGTAATGAAGAGACGGAAAACCACGACAAAAAACATGAATAAGGAGTGAAAATACAGTGAAAGTAGTTGTTTGTATTAAACAGGTGCCGGATACCAAGGGCGGCGTAAAGTTTAAACCCGATGGAACACTTGACAGAGCTGCTATGCTTACGATCATGAACCCGGACGACAAGGCCGGTCTGGAAGCGGCTCTTCGCTTAAAAGATCAGTACGGCGCGGAAGTAACGGTCGTTACGATGGGTCTTCCGAAGGCTGAAGAGGTCCTTCGTGAGGCTATGGCTATGGGAGCGGACAAGGGTGTCCTTGTTACCGACCGTGTACTCGGCGGCGCCGACACATGGGCTACCTCCCAGACGATCGCAGGCGCGATCCGCAACCTTGAGTATGATTTGATCATCACCGGCCGTCAGGCCATCGACGGCGATACCGCGCAGGTCGGACCGCAGATCTCCGAGCATCTCGGGATCCCGGTAATCAGCTACGCGCAGGAGATCAAGATCGACGGCGACCATGTCATCGTAAAGAGACAGTACGACGACAGATATCATATGCTGAGAGCAAAGATGCCGTGCTTAATTACAGCACTTTCCGAATTAAATGAACCGCGTTACATGACGCCGGGCGGGATCTTCGACGCTTACAAGAGCGAGATCACAGTTTGGGGCAGAGACAACTTAAAGGACGTCCTTGACTCCAACCTCGGCTTAAAGGGATCACCGACACAGATCGCGAAAGCATCTGATAAGGTAAGAAAAGGCGCTGGCGAAAAGGTTTCTCTGGATCCGGCAGGATCGGTCAACTACATCGTTGAGAAACTCACAGAGAAACATGTACTCTAAAATAAAAGAAAAGTGTGGTGAATAGAATGAGCTTAGAAGAATACAAGGGTGTATATGTCTTTGCACAGCAGGTCGACAATGAGGTCAGCAGCATCGCGCTGGAACTGATCGGAAAAGGCAAGGACTTAGCGAAAGATTTGGATACTACTGTAACGGCAGTATTGGTTGGTTCCGGTATTAAGGGCCTTGCCGACGAGCTTGGCGAGTACGGCGCCGACAAAGTTATCGTCATCGACGATCCGGAGCTTAAGGATTACAGAACCGAGCCGTATACCCACGCGCTCACTTCCGTGATCAAGGAATTCAAACCCGATGTTTTCCTGATCGGCGCTACGGCGATCGGCCGTGACCTCGGTCCGCGTGTCTGCGCGAGAGTCCATACCGGACTTACCGCCGACTGCACACAGCTCGACATCGGAGACTTCCCGCTGGTTCCGACTCCCGGAAAAGAGACCAAGCACAAACAGCTTCTTATGACCCGTCCGGCATTCGGCGGCAACACGATCGCTACGATCGCCTGCCCGGAATTCCGTCCGCAGATGGCGACGGTCCGCCCCGGCGTTATGCAGAAGCTTCCGAGAGAAGCAGGCAGAAAGGCCGAGATCATCGAGTTCAATCCCGGATTTACTCCGAACGACAAGTATGTTGAGATCATGGAGATCGTAAAGGCTGTCTCCAACGTAGCCGACATCATGGATGCGAAGATCCTTGTTTCCGGCGGCCGTGGAGTAGGAAGCCCCGAGAACTTCAAGATCCTTGAGGACCTTGCCGAGGCGATCGGCGGTACCGTCAGCTGCTCGCGTGCAGTTGTAGACGCAGGCTGGAAGCCGAAGGATATGCAGGTCGGACAGACCGGTAAGACCGTTCGTCCGCATGTATACTTCGCGATCGGTATCTCCGGTGCGATCCAGCACGTTGCCGGTATGGAAGAGTCCGACATCATCATCGCGATCAACAAGGACGAGAGCGCTCCGATCTTTGAAGTTGCCGACTACGGCGTCGTAGGCGACCTGAACAAGATCGTTCCGGCTCTGACCCAGAAGATCAAAGAGGCTAAGGCTGCGGCGAAATAATCCCGGCCCTGACTCGGAATCATGGTTTATGAGGGCATCCCATTTTGGGATGCCCTTTTTATGTATGATTTAAGTTGCCGCAAAGACAGCCACGGATGTTTCATGTTGACAGACATCAGACATATATGCTAATATTATATCATAAAATATGTCCGTGATGCCAAACGATGTCCGACCGGCGTCCTGCCGTGCCGGGATCCTTAAAATCAGAAGAGAAAAGGAGACGAAGATGGAATTACATTATCCGTGGAATGAGGAGTCGCTGGATCACCGCAACGCGCTGCTTTATGCGATGGGGATCAGCGAGGAAGACGCCGAAAGGCCGATCATTGGCCTGATCAACACCTGGAACGAGATGAACCCGGGCCATTATCCGTTTGACAAGGGCCTGATACAGGAGATGAAAGACGAGATCTACGCCATGGGCGGACTGGCCCTTGAACTGCCGATCAGCGGTATCTGCGACGGGATCTGCAGCAATACGCCCGGGGACCGTTACACGCTTCCGGCGCGTGACCTTGTCAGCAGCGAGGTGGAGACGGTCGCGGAGCTGAACTGCCTTGAGGGAATGATCATTATGGCGACCTGCGACAAGGTGGTCCCAGGTATGGTGATGGGAGCACTGCGGGTGAACATCCCAACGGTGATGTTTACCGGCGGATATATGGCCGCCGGTCATACCCGCACCGGCCGCATGATCACGCTCACACACGGGAAGCAGGCATATGCGGCGTATATAGAAGGAAGCATGAGCGAGGAAGACTATAAGGATGTGATCCGTCATTCATGCCCGACGCCGGGCGCATGTCCGTTTATGGGGACGGCGCTTACCATGTGCGGCATGGCCGAGATGCTGGGACTTTCCCCACACGGCAACGCCAGCGTGCGCAGCCAGAGCGGAAAGTGGCATGAAATGGCGAAAGCGGCGGCCCGCCGGGTGATGGAGGCGTGGAAAGAAAACATCCGTCCGTGCGATTTCATCGGGCAGCAGAGCTTCGAGAACGTGATCCGCTATATGATGGCGACCGGCGGAAGCACCAACAGCATTTTACATGTACCCGCATTGGCACGCCAGATCGGATGTGACATCACGCCGGATACGTTTGACCGCCTCAGCCGTGAGATCCCGGTCCTCAACACGATTTATCCGAGCCATCCGACTTACACGATGGAGGAATTCGACGCCGCCGGCGGACTTCCGGGCGTGGTGAAGGAACTGATCGCCGGGGGGAAACTGGATCCCGCCTCAAAGGGACTGTTCGGAACGCTGAAAGACAAAGCCGACACGGTCTCCGAGGTGGACCATGCGGTCATCCATCCGGTTTCGGATCCGATCCACGAGCAAGGCGGGCTGGCCGTGCTGAAGGGGAACATCGGAACGGACAGCGCGGTGGTAAAGTTCAGCGCCGTGGCGGAAGAAGTATGGAAATTCAGCGGTCCGGCTCATTGCTATGACAGCCAGGATGACGCGTGGAACGCGATCTTAAAAGACGAGATCAAGCCGGGAGAAGTCGTCGTGATCCGTTATGAAGGACCGAAAGGAAGTCCCGGGATGCCGCATATGGAGACTTTTATGGCGGCCGTGCTCGGAAAGGGCATGGGGAGCAGTCTGGCCCTTGTCTCGGACGGACGTTTCAGCGGCGCGACCGGCGGCCTTGCGATCGGCCATGTCAGCCCGGAGGCATATGAAGGCGGAAATATCGCCCTGATCCGCGACGGGGATATGATCCACATTGACGTGGAGGCCCGTACCCTGACGCTGGACGTCAGCGACGAGGAGCTGGAAGAACGCCGCAAGTCATGGAAACGTGTGACAAAACCGGCGACCGGCTGGCTTCAGCTGTACCGGAAATACTGTACGAGCGCGCACAGGGGCGCGACTGTTTACTGGGATCTTGACCAGGAATAAAGGAGCCGTTATGGAATATCCGTCGGAAAGCCGTTCGGGCTGTATTACGGAACCGTATACCGCGAAGATCGTGAGAAGACCCGTGCGGCCGCTGCGCCCGGGAGAAGTCCTGATCCGTGTGCGCGCAGCCGCCATATGCGGGAGCGATCTTCACATCTATAAGGGAAAGCATCCGTCTGTGCCGCTCCCCGCCTCGATCGGACATGAGTTCAGCGGGGATGTGGCCGCGGTGTGCGATCCCGAAAACGAAAAATGGCTGGGGAAGCGCGTGACCGCCGAACCCTGCTCGTTTTGCGGGGTCTGCCCGGCCTGCCGTAAGGGGCGATACGACCTTTGCGAAAAGCTCAGCTTCATTTACCGGAACGGGGACAACGCGCTGGCGGATTACATCGCCGTTTCCGCCGGATCGCTCTATGAACTGCCGGACTCTCTGGGATATGAGGCCGGGGCGCTCATAGAGCCGCTCAGCGTATCGCTTCACGCGGTGCGTCAGGCGGAAGTGAAGGCGGGGGACACTGTGCTCGTCATCGGGGACGGAGCGATCGGGATCCTGACCGCGGCCGCATGCCGGAGAGCCGGGGCGGAACGCGTCCTTATCGCGGGGCACAGCGAAAGACGGCTGGCGATCGCGCGCGAAATGGGCGCGACCGACATGTTCGATTCCCATAAAGGCGAAACCGTGGAATGGGTGAGAGAACTGACCGGAAGCGTCGAAAAAAGTTTTGAATGCGTCGGAAATTCCACCTGCTTTTCACAGGCGCTGTCGGTGCTGAACCGGGGAGGGACCGCCGTGGTGACCGGGATCTATGAGGATACAAAGGTCACGTTTGACATCGCGGGCCTCGTCTCACGGCAGCTGACCGTGCGCGGCGCTCAGGGATACTGCGGAGATTTCCCGGATGCGATCCGGATGGCGCGGGAACTCCCGCTGGAAAAACTGATCTCCCACACCTTCGGCCTCGACGGTCTGCCGGACGCGATGCGGACGGCCGCCGACCGCTCAAGCGGGAGTCTGAAGGTCGTGCTGAATGTGTAAAAATGGCTGAACTGCGTGGGTTTCGGGGATGCCATATCTTGACAACCATCAATGTTTGTTGTATCCTAAAGAAAGTGTACCAACGGCAGGATACGCGGATCAAAAGGATGAGAGGTGCTCTGTATGAAAAATATTCTTGTCACCATACCGATAACGGATGAGCAGAAGCAGCGCTTAAAGGCGCAGATGCCGGATGCCGTATACTGTTTTTGCCCGGAAGAAGAGTTGAATGACGATCAGATCGCGGAGGCGGATCTGATCCTGGGAAATGTTTCTCCGGATCGGGTCACTCTTGCAAAACATCTGGAATGGCTGCAGCTCAACTCCTCCGGGTCGGATGCGTACGCAAAGCCGGGCGTTCTGCCCGAAGGCGCAAAGCTTACGAACGCGACCGGAGCGTACGGACTCGCGATCAGCGAACACCTGCTGGCGCAGACCTTTTTCCTGAAAAAGAAACTGGGCCTGTATCACCGCAACCAGATGGCCGGTCAGTGGAAGGATGAGGGCCAGGTGACGGCGATCCAGGGAAGCACGACGCTCGTTGTGGGGCTCGGAAGCATCGGGGGCGATTACGCCCGCAAGATGTCCCTGCTTGGAAGCAACGTCTACGGAATACGGCGGAACCATGCCGAATGCCCGGAATGGCTGAAAGCGCTGGGGACCTTTGACGATCTGGACAAGTGGCTTCCGCAGGCCGATATCGTGGCTCTGGCTCTGCCGCACACGCCGCAGACGTACCGTCTTTTTAATGCGGAGCGCCTGGGACGGATGAAACGCGGGAGTATTCTTCTCAACGTGGGCAGAGGCAGCGTGATCGATACCGACGCACTGTACCATGCGCTGAACAACGGGCCGCTGATGGCCGCCGCGATCGACGTGACCGATCCGGAGCCGCTTCCCGAGGGACATCCGCTGTGGAAATGCGAGAATCTGCTGCTGACTCCTCACATCGCGGGCAATTATCACCTGCAGGAGACGCTGGACTATATCGTGGAGCTTTTTATCGCAAATCTGGGACGTTACGCCCGCGGCGAGGAGCTTGAAAACCCGGTGGATATGGCGACCGGATACCGAAAATTCAAACAATAAGGAAGAGTGAACACATGAATGGATTTATCCACAACAGCAACCCGCTTCCCAATCAGGTAGCGGATTACCTGATTCGGTGGATACGGGAGAGCAATCTGAATCCCGGGGATCGGATGCCTACCGAACTGGAACTGACGGAACAGCTTAATCTGGGGCGCAGCACAGTGCGCGAAGCCATTGCGATCCTAAAGAACCGCAATGTGGTCGAAGTGCGCCGCGGGTGCGGCACGTTTCTCTCCCAGACGCCGGGAAATATCAGCGATCCCCTGGGGCTTGACTTTGTTCAGGACCGCGTCAAACTGGCGAAGGACTGGAGCGCCCTGCGCAGAGTCATCGAACCCGCGATCGCGGAGATGGCTGCCCAAAACGCGACCCAGGAGGACATTGAAAAGATCAAATACTGGAACGACCGCATCAATCAGGACATTGCCGAGGAGAAGCCGCATCTGGAGTCCGACCAGCAGTTTCACCGCGCTCTGGCCAGCGCGACCAAGAACGTGGTCATGGACCGGCTGGTCCCGGTCATTGTGGAGGGCATCCAGGAATTTATGACGACGATCAATAACAGCGCATCTCTGGCGACGATCAATAGAAGCTCAACTCTGGCTACGCGCCACTTGCACAATGAGATCGTGCGCGCGGTGAGCGAACATGACGGAGAAGCGGCAAAAAAGGCGATGGAGGCCCTGCTCGGAGTCAATGAGGAGCGCCTTCGCGAGAAATTCGGGAAAGACTGGGAAGAAACGTTGTCCGACAATAAATGAATCGCTCTTTTGCTTCTGCATATGCGGATATTGGAGGCAACGGTTCTTCCTTCGCGAAAATCTACAATTTCATATAACATCCGGTAAAAAAACTGTAAAGAATGACGAAAACGAGTTGACAGACATCAGATAATATGATATCATTTAGAATCATAGTTGTCTGATATCTGCTTTTTATGAGAAAGTAATTTTCACACCGTACCTTGCAGGGCGGCGGCCCTGTGAACAATAAATAAAAGAAAGGTGGAAAACTATTATGAAAAAACTGATCGCAACAGCACTTGCTACTGCAATGGTCCTCAGCCTGG
>CANQGL010000049.1 GCA_947623185.1 uncultured Lachnospiraceae bacterium | reverse complement strand
TCCCGGAGACCGTAAGGCCGAGATCTTCCTCGCAGACCCGGCGGATGCGCCTGACAAGCTCCATATCGCTCGTCAGCGAGAACGCGGAGCCCACCAGCTTCATCTCGCAGGTACAGCCGTGCATCTTCGCCGAGTTTTCCAGGATGCTGACCGCGTAGTCCTCCACGAACTGATTAATCTCCGTGGTCTCGCCGCGCACCTCGATCTGCATCTTCGCCTCGTCCGCGATCACGTTGCGGCCGCTTCCCGCCGTGACGGTCCCCACGTTGATCCTCGTCTCGCCGCCGGAGTGGCGCGGGATCGCGTAAAGGTTCAGGATCGAAGTTGCGACCGCCAGCATGACGTTCTTCCCGAGTTCCGGGGAACCGCCGGCATGGGCGGATTTTCCGTGGAATACAACGTCGTACTTCGCAGTCGCCAGGGAGCCGTAGCTTCCGGGGATCACGACGGCCGGATCGCCGTCCTCCTTATCGGTGACATGGGAGCCGATCAGATAATCGACGCCGTCCAGATGTCCGTTGTCGACGATCGCTTTCGCGCCCCGCACCCCCTCCTCCGAGGGTTGGAAGATCAGCTTTACGGTCCCGTGGAGCTCGTCCCGCACCGCCATCAGGATCTTTGCGACCCCGAGGCCGATCGTCGCGTGTCCGTCGTGCCCGCAGGCGTGCATAAATCCCTCGTTCACGGAGGCAAAGCCCTCGGACGCCGGCCGGTGCCCCGCGTCCTTCTCCTCAAACACGCCCAGCGCGTCGATGTCAAAGCGCATGGCGACCGTCGGGCCCTCGCCGCACCGTAAAATACCGATCACGCCGGTCATCCCGCCGCGCGTGCGGGGTACGAATTCCGGATCGGCTCCCTGCGCCACGGCGCGCTCGTACTGTTTCTCGAGTTCTTCTTCGGACGGCACGCCCATCCGCGACTCGCGTTTGCAGACCTGATCGCCGGTCAGGACCTCGTAGCCCATGTCCTTCAGTTTTCTGGCGATGATCGAGGACGTGCGCATCTCGAACCACCCCATCTCCGCATACTTATGGAAGTCGCGGCGCTGGGCGACGAGGTCCGGAGCCATCTCATCCGCCATTTTTGTGATCGTTTCATAAACGCTCATTGGTTTCCCTCCTTTGTATTGTCACGTCTTTCGGATATCCCCATTGTAACATACAGGACCCCCGTTTGTTAATCAGATTTTGCCGCGATTTTCCTAAAATATATTGACATCTCGCCAAATTCGTGCGTAAACTATAAAAAAAGACAAAGGAGCCCGAAATGAGCCTTCCGCTGATCGAACTTAAAAATATCGAAAAAAGCTACGACGGAAATCTGATCCTCGACGACCTCAATCTTTCCGTGAAGGAGAATTCGTTTGTGACGCTCCTCGGCCCGAGCGGCTGCGGAAAAACAACGACTCTGCGCATCATCGGCGGGTTCGAGACTCCCGATAAGGGCAGCGTCCTCTTCAACGGGCAGGACATCACCTCCATGCCCGCCAACCGCCGTCCGCTCAACACCGTTTTTCAGAAATACGCGCTCTTTACACATATGTCGATCGCGGAAAACATCGCGTTCGGGCTGCGGATCAGGAAGAAACCGCAGAGCTACATCGACGACAAGATCCGCTACGCGTTAAAGCTCGTAAACCTTGAGGGCTTTGAGAACCGCAGCGTGGATTCGTTAAGCGGCGGCCAGCAGCAACGGATCGCCATCGCGCGCGCGATCGTCAACGAGCCGAAGCTCCTGCTCCTGGACGAGCCCCTCGGCGCGCTCGATTTAAAGCTCCGCCAGGACATGCAGTACGAGCTGATCCGCCTGAAAAACGAGCTGGGGATCACCTTCATCTATGTGACGCACGATCAGGAGGAGGCGCTTACCATGTCCGATACGATCGTCGTCATGAACAAGGGCTATATCCAGCAGATGGGCACGCCGGAGCAGATCTACAACGAGCCGGAAAACGCTTTCGTCGCGGATTTCATCGGCGAGAGCAACATCGTCGACGGGATCATGCTACGCGACGAGCTGGTGGAGATCTTCGGCGCGAAATTCGTCTGCGTCGACAAGGGATTCGGCGTCAACAAACCGGTGGACGTCGTGATCCGCCCGGAGGACATCGATCTGGTAAAACCGGAGGACGGCACTCTGTGCGGCGTAGTCACACACCTGATCTTCAAGGGCGTCCACTACGAGATGGAAGTGACGACGCCGGATGGCTTTGAGTGGCTCGTGCACAGCACGGACATGTTCCCGGTCGGGCAGAAGGTCGGCATCCATGTGGATCCCTTTGATATCCAGATCATGAACAAGCCGGAATCCGAGGATGAGGAGGCGGCAGGCGTCAATGAATAGTAAAAAAGTCCGGTGGCTCGCTGCTCCCTACGGACTCTGGATGGCCGGATTCATCGTGATCCCGCTTCTGATGATCTTCTTCTACGGCCTCACGGACCGCAACGGCGCGTTTACCTTAAGCAATCTGTTTTCGATCGCCGCCCCGGAGCACATGAAGGCGCTGATCCTGTCGCTCCTTCTCTCCGCGGTCAGCACGGTGATCTGCCTGATCGTCGCATATCCGCTCGCCCTGATCCTGCGTTCCCGCAACATCGGGAAGGGCGGTCTTATGGTGTTCATTTTTATCCTGCCCATGTGGATGAATTTCCTGCTGCGCACGATGGCGTGGCAGACGCTCCTTGAGCGCAACGGCGTCATCAACGCCCTGCTCGCCGCTCTCCGTCTCCCGCCCATCGCGATCATCAACACGCCGGCGGCCATCGTTTTGGGCATGGTCTACAACTTTCTGCCGTTTATGATCCTGCCGGTCTACAACGCGCTGGCGAAGATCGGCGACGACGTCATCAACGCCGCGAAGGACCTCGGGGCGGACGAACGCCAGGTCCTCATCCGCATCCTGATGCCCTTAAGCGTGCCGGGGATCGTGAGCGGCATCACCATGGTCTTCGTCCCGGCCCTCACGACCTTCGTCATCTCGAATCTTCTCGGCGGCAGCAAGATCCTGCTGATCGGCAACGTGATCGAGCAGGAGTTCACGCGCGGGAGCAACTGGAACCTCGGCGCGGGGCTTTCCATGGTCTTAATGGTCTTTATCCTGCTCAGCATGGCTCTGCTCGGGCGGTACGATAAGTCCGGGGAAGGAGGCGCGTTCTGATGAAGAAAACACGTTTCCGGAAATTTCTGGAGGATTTTTACCTCGTCCTCACGCTGCTGTTCCTCTACGCGCCGATCGTGGTGATGATGGTCCTCTCGTTCAACGGCTCCAAATCGCGTTCCCAGTGGGGCGGATTCACGTTCGAATGGTACCGCCACATGTTTGAAAGCGCCTCGATCGTGGAAGCGCTCTACAATACGCTGCTGATCGCGTTCCTGTCGGCGCTCATCGCCACCGTTTTGGGCACGGCGGCCGCTCTCGGGATCGGCAGCATGAAGAAAGTCACGAAGTCGGTCTATATGGGGGTCAATAACATCCCGATGCTGAACTCCGACATCGTGACCGGTATCTCTCTGATGCTGATGTTCATCGCGTTCGGAGTCTCGCTCGGGTTCAAGACGATCCTGCTCGCGCATATTTCGTTCAACGTTCCCTATGTCCTTCTGAGCGTTATGCCGAAGCTGAAGCAGACGAGCCGCAGCACCTACGAGGCCGCTCTCGATCTGGGAGCGGAGCCCGTGACGGCGTTTTTTAAGGTCGTCTTCCCGGATATCATGCCCGGCGTGCTCTCCGGCTTTCTGATGGCGTTCACCATGTCGCTCGATGATTTTATCATCACGCACTTTACCCGCGGGGCGGGCATCAACACGCTGTCCACTCTGATCTACAGCGAGGTGCGCCGCGGCATCCGGCCGACCATGTACGCGCTCTCCACCGTGATCTTCGTGACGGTCCTGACCCTGCTGCTGATCGCGAATTTCTCGCCCGCGAAGCATCCTTCAAGATCCGACGGAGGAGCGGGGGCCGCGCTCACGCGCAAGGCGCCCGGCGGAAATTCGTTCCAGCGCTTCGTGCTCATCGCCGCCGCTTTTCTGGTCGTCGCGGGCGTGAGCGGCGTGACGTGGCAACATCTGACCGCCTCCGCTTCCGACGAGCTTTACGTTTACAACTGGGGAGAGTATATCGATGAGAGCGTCATCGACCGGTTCACGGAAGAGACCGGGATCCAGGTCACCTACGACCTGTTTGAGACGAACGAGGAGATGTATCCGGTCATCGAGGCCGGCGCGGTCCGCTACGACGTGGTATGTCCCTCGGATTACATGATCCAGCGTATGGCCGAGAACGAGCTGCTGGCCGAGATCAACTTTGACAACGTTCCGAACATTGCGAACATCGGGCCGGAATATATGGAATGGTCGCGGGCTTTCGATCCGGACAATCTCTATTCCGTTCCGTATACATGGGGCACCGTGGGGATCATCTACAACACAAAGCGGATCGAGGAGCTCGGCGTCCCGGCGCCCACCAAATGGGCGGATCTCTGGGACGAGCGCTACGCGGGCGAGATCCTTATGCAGGACAGCGTGCGCGACGCATTCACGGTGGCTCTAAAGCGTCTGGGATACTCCCTGAATTCGACCGATCCCGCCGAACTCCGCGAGGCGGCCGATCTTCTTCTCGCGCAGAAGCCGCTCGTACAGGCGTATGTCGTCGATCAGGTGCGCGACAAGATGTTAAACGGCGAGGCGGCCGTCGGCGTCATCTACTCCGGCGAGCTCCTCTATCTGCGGGAGGAGGCCGAGGCGCTTGGGCTGGATTACGAGCTCGAATATGTGGTGCCGGAAGAAGGGACCAACATCTGGATCGACTCATGGGTGATCCCGTACAACGCGCGCAACAAGGAAAACGCGGAGAAATGGATCAACTTTCTCTGCCGGCCGGACATCGCCAAGAAGAACTTTGAATACATCACTTACGCGACGCCCAATTTCGCCGCCCGCTGGATCCTGGATGAGGATCAGCGCAGGGATCCCGACGTATTCCCGGATCTCACGCAGATGACGAATTCCGAGGTCTACCGTTATCTGGGGACCGAGGCGGAAGACCGGTACAACGAACTGTGGAAAGAGATCAAAGCGCAGTAGCCGCAAGGGCTGCTGCGCTTTTTGCAGATTAGTTATACATGTTTTGCATATTACGGTTTGTTGTTCTGTCCGTTCTGGATTGCTGTCCCCGACCCGTCGTTACGCGCGCTTCGGTCTGCGGCTTTTGGATTCGCCGTTACGCGCGCTCCGCTCTGCGGCTCCGCATCAGGTATGCAAGGCACACCAGGAAGCCGACGCCGTAAACAGCGCAGGTGCAGACGAACGGCAGTTTTTCATGCAGCGAGTAGATAAAGCCTGCGGTCAGGGATCCGATGATGCTGCCCAGCGACTGGGTAGCGTTGAAAAAGCCCATCACCAAATTTTTCTGCGCCGGATCGGCCAGATTCGCGATCATATTCTGCAGGACCGGAACGCTCACCGAATATCCGGCGTACACGATCACGCTGAACGCGATGAAGATCCCGATGTTGGTCGAGATGACCGTGCCGAGCGCGGTGATCGTACAGGCAGCGACGATCATGGACAGGGAGCGTTTCGTCTCCGTCTTTGCGATGATCCACAAGCAGAGCGACATATTGGCGACAAACGAGATCAGTCCCACCGCGGCCTTGATGAGCCCGTTATAGGACGAGGTGAGGCCGAGGACGTCCTTCAGATAGTAGTTGAACGCCTGATCGAACGCCGTATTGCTGAAATTCGTCAGGATGTTGACCGCAAACAGAAGCGCAAACGCCGTGTTCATGAACTTTTTGCTGTCGATGAACGCCTGGAACGGGTTGGCCTCCCTCACGAGCTGTCCGGCCGGGATCTCCCTGAGCCCGGCTTTTCCGTCGGGCAGGCAGATCAGGAAAAAGATGACGCCGACCGCGATCAGCGTCCCGGCCTGCACCAGAAAGGCCAGCTTGACGGAGAGCTCTCCGATCACGCCGCCTACCAGATAGCCGAACGCACCGGCCACACTTTTGATCGTCGCGCTGTAGGTCAGGTAGCGTCCCTGGTCCTCCGGACGGCCCACATTGACGATATAGGTGAGAAAACTTACGAAGATCCCGCCCACGAACATACCGGCGAACATTCTCGCCAGAACGATCATGGCCTCCGTCGTCGCATAGGCGAACCAGACCTGCGCGATGCCGTAACCGCTGCAGCAGATCAGAAGCGACAGTCGGGAGGAAATATAGACGTTCAGTTTCCCCCAGAACGGCGACAGCAGGAAATTGGTGAACATCATGGCGGCCAGCGCCACTCCGAACATATAATCATGCAGGTGCAGATTCTGGATAACGGTCGGCGTCACCGGGTGGGCGAAATTCGACGCCAGATTAAACAGTATGACGGCGATAAAAAACAGTGAAAAACGTACTTTATAACTCATATGATCCTTTTCCTTTGTCTGTAATGAAACTGCAGTATCTCAAAAGTCCCAATCGGTATCATAACACCAAGTCGGGGCGGTTGCAATCGGAATTTTTAAAAGAATGGGGCCCCGGAGCGTCGCAGGAGCGTCACCGGAGCGTCACCGGTATGCCGTTTCTGCGTAAAAAGCGGGACCGCCGCCAGGCAGTCCCGTTATAAAATATGTTCTCCGTCTCCGGCCTAAAGCAGCCGTTCCTGCGTGCTGCACGCCTGCAGCCGATGCTCGTATTTCTCCTTCGTAGCCAGTCCGCCGCGGATGTGCCGCTCCGCCTTGTTGATGTCGAGCACGATGCGGGCCTGCGCCGCGAGATTGGGATTGATGTGGATCAGGCGGTCCGTTACATCCTTGTGTACTGCCGTCGCAAACCGGACATTCTATCCCGCGGCTTTTTTAATGAAAACATCAATATTCCCGTTTTCATCCACCTCGATTTTATCGATGACCTGCTTCAGCATCGCGTTTGTAAGGTTGTCCGCGTTCAATACCGTCCGGATCTCACGGACCATATCGTCGATGCGCCTCTCCGTTTCCTGTTCGGAGCGGATCGTCCGTTCTGCGCAAAACGATCTCTGTTCCAGCTCCTGTATCCGCTTTTCGACCGGAGCGCTCTGCTCCTTCAGCCTGTCCATATCGAGCATCCCGTTCACATACAGATTCCTGAGCCTGTCCAGCCTGTTCCGGCATCTTGTCAGTTCCGCCCTGACCGGCTGCAGCGCGCGGTCACCGGTCCCCGTCTCCGCGGCGTATCGTCGTTTGATCTCTCCCGCGAGCGCGTCCCGGTCTCCGATCCGCTGTTCAAAATAGCGGATGATCTCTTCGAGGAGCTGGTCTTCCCTGATCTTTACGGCGTTCGCGCACGCCCCGGCCCCGTCTCCGTTCCGGCTGCTGCACACCCATCTTACATAGCGGGAGTTTTTCAGCCTGCGGTCGATCCGGCGGAAAGACCGGTGACAGCATCCGCACTTGATCAGCGTGCTAAACAGATGTCTGCTGCTCTGACGTTCCTTCCGGATACGGAAATCGTCGTACCGCGCCCCGAGTATAAGCTGCGCCTTATAGTATTCCTCGTCGGAGACGATCCTCAGTTCCGGCTTTTCGACCGTGATCCATTCTTCGGGAGGCCGCTTTTCCCGTTTGCTGCTGTAAATTTCTTTCGTCGTTTCCTTGCCGTTTACGACCTTTCCGATGTAGATCTCGTTCTTCAGCAGTCTGGAGACCGCGTTCTGGGACCAGCACGAACCTCTTTGCGTCCTTTTGCCTTCCGCGTTCAGGATGTTCGCGATCGCAAGACAGCCCGATCCCTCTTCCAGATACATGCGGAAAACCCGGCGGACGACCTCGGCTTCCTCCTCGTTTATCTTAAGGGTGAAATACTCCCCCGGCGTCTTGTCGTATCCGTATATCAGGTTCGGGACCCGGCCCTTCCTCGCGTTCTGCGCCTTGCCGAATTTGACTCTTTTCGACATGTTCACGCTCTCCTCCTGGGCCATGGCGGACATGATCGTGAACATCAGCTCCGAGCTGGTCTCAAGGATGCCCCGGTTGTTGACGAAAACGATGTCTACACCGTTATCCTTCAATAGCCGGACGCTCTCCAGGGAATCCACGGTGTTCCTTGCGAACCGGGACACGTCCTTTACAAAGAGCACGGAAAACATTCCTTTTTCCGCATCCTCTAACATCCGCTGAAATTCTTTCCTGTTTCGTTTCTTCGTTCCGGTGATCCCTTCGTCGGCGTAAATCCGTACCAGATCATACCCGTTTTCCTCCGCATGGATGCGGAAATATTCCCGCTGGGCCGCCAGGCTGTTAAGCTGGTCTTCCTTTTCCGTAGATACGCGGCAGTAGGCCGCCGCTCTTCTTTTCATGACGGGCTCCCTCCCGCTTTGGAGAACCGCCGGGCGTCCGCCCTCATCCCTCGTCTTTCCTCAAAAGTTTAACGGCCGCGTTTACAATGAAACGGGTCGCCAGTTTCTCCGTCTCCGAAGCCGTGTTCGGATCAAAAAAATGTATGTAAACCGACATATGACCCCTCCTTGTCCTCATAGTTCAGAGTATTCCGTCCCCCGCTTTCTTATGACTTGCTGCCGGACAGGCGGGCATAAAAATTGCCGGCAGGTAATACCTGCCGGCAAAAAGCTATGAGTAGCTGTATGTTTTTGTCTGTTTACTGGATCCACTCGCCCTTGTCATTTACTTTGTATCCATCCGGCGTCGTGGTGTTGGTCAGAAGCAGGCCGAGCGTCTCGTCCTCCTCCTTGCTGAAGTAATACCATTTCTCGCCGATGAACTGCCAGCCGGTGAGCATACGGCCCGCCGTGCCGTCATGAACGTCATGCAGGAAATAGACTTTGCCATCCAGATTCAGCCATCCGGAATCCATCACGCCGGTATCGCTGAAGTGATACCAGTGCGCGCCGTCGGCTTCCGTGACGCAGACCCAGGTATTGGAGGCAACCGCTCCGTCGCCGTACGACAGCGACCAGTCGCCCTGCTCGTTCTGGCTCCATGCGCCGGATACGACCTGCGCATTGGTAACGCCCGCAGTCGCGTTGCTGTCCGCAACCGTGTTTACGACCGTCGTGACCTGGCTGCCGGTCCCCGGAACGACCGAAGGAACATAAACCGACTCGTTGCCCGGTCCGGGTACGGTGCTGTTATGGGATGTCGTGCTCTGGCTGCTTCCGCTGTCGGAACTGCCGCCGCCTGAACTGCTACTGGAGCTGCTGCTGGAACTGCTGCTGGAACTGCTGCTGGAACTGCTTCCGGAGCTTCCGGATCCGCTGCCCGGAATGTTCGAGGGAGGATTCGACTCGCCGAGGATCAGTACTTCGATCTCTCTCGTCTCCTTTGCGCCACAGATATGGCATTCGCGGCTTTCCAGGCCTCTCTCTTCATATGTCGCCTTTTTATCCGGCATCCAGCCTTTCCATTTGTGAAGAGACGGATCTGCCGGGATCACTTCGCTGTCCTTTGTCAGACCGCAAAGCGAACAATGGGTCGAACGGCTTCCGCTCTCGGAGCAGGTGGGCGCCTTGTCGATCCGGGGACTGCTCTCCCACTGATGATCGGCAGCATTGACATCCACATCCGATTCCGTGTATCCGCAGACCCGGCAGGTCTTGGTGGTGACCTCGCCGCCGCAGCCCGTTACCGTAGTGGTCTCAAAGTCATGGCCCTTGGCGTCGTCTGTTTTGGTCTCTTGCGTAAATCCGCAGTAAGTGCACTCATCGATCCGATAGCCATCTTCCGTACATGTGGCCGCAGAGAAACTGCTCTTAAATTTATGTTCCGTCTGCGGAAGTGTTGGCTGCCATGTGTCTGGGCAACCCGAACATTTGTAAACGGCATATCCGGTATGCTGACAGGTGGGATCCTGCTTATACTTAAGGACCCAGTCATGCTTTACGGGGATCGTGATCTCTCCCGTCTTTCCGCCTGCCGAAACCGTGACCGTCACGGTTTCACTCGGCACGCCATCATAGACGGTGACCATAGCACTGTTGTTGCTCTGCGGGTCGATGCTGACATGACTGGGCTGATCGGAGCTCCATTCGACCGAATCATAGATCGCCCCCTCCGGTTTGATCTCATAGTACAGCCTGACCTTCCAGCCGTAATTGTAGTGACGCAGGCGGTCAGACGATGTATCCCTTCTGACGGTTATCTCGGAAACAACACGCGGCGGGCCGCCTTTCCATACCGCATAGAGACGGACCGATCCGGATTCAAATTTATCCCATTCCAGCGGCTCTTCGCCGACCTGATAAACGGTATTGGGGTCAATCTCCGCTTTTCCGCCTTTCGTGAAACTCCAGCCTTCAAAAATACGGTCTCCCCATGTGGACGGATTCAGCGTCCACGGATAAACATAGCTTCCGTAAGATCTTCCGGAATGCAGCGCACCCGAGCTCGCGTTCCATCCGTCCGAATCCCAGGTGATCTCAGCCTTCTTGGGCGTATATCTGGCATAAATAGTATCGATCTCTCTCAAATCGGTATCCAACGTAACCTTTTCGCCCCAGGTATCGATAACCCAAGAATGATGCATCTCCAAAAGTTCCGCGTTAAGTTTCTTCTGTCCTTCTACGTCTCCAGGATATTTCTTTTCTAAATCTTCCAGCGTCTTTGTACCGGTTAAAGCTTCCTTGATATTCCCAGCTATTGTTTCTTTTGGAAGAGATTTTTGCGGGTCAAAGGTTCCCTTGGGTTCCGGATCGCCGCCATCCAGATATATCTCCTTTACCTCAGCCGTATACCAGGCATCAAAGTCCCAGCCAACCCGCTCGGGAGCTTTCGGGATTTCCTTCAGTGTTCCATCCTCATTAAGGGTAACAGTAACGCCATCTCCTTCAAAACCTTCCAGCGTAACCGTTCCATCAAGTGATATCGGCATCGTCATTTTCTGCGAAACACTAAGCAGGTTTACCTTTTCATTTGCTTCTTCAGCCGCTTCGCTTTCTTCCGGAAGTGTTTCTTCCGTCTGGTTCTCTTCCGGAAGCGTTTCAGGCGTTTCTACCGCTTCGGTTTCCGCAGGATCTTTCTCTTCGTCCTCCGGCTCCGCGGGCTGGCCCTCTTCCGGGAGCTTTGTTTCCGGTTCCGTTCCTTCAGAGTCCGATTCTGTCGGATCGGTCACCTCGGTCTCCTTCCCGACCGATTCCGTTTCTTCGGGTTCCGCATCGTCAGATTCCGAATCGCCGGGTTCCACTACATCGGTCTCCGTCCCATTGGTTTCGGGCTCCTCGGGTTCTTCCTCTTTCGTCTCGTCCTGCTCGGACTCCGTTCCCTCCGGCGCCGCTTCCTCCGTTTCTTTCTCCTCCGGTTCAGGATCGCCGGTCTCGTCCAAGGTGATCTCTGCGTTCGGCGTACCTTCGCCTGACGGAATTTCTGCCGCCAGCACGCTGTTACAGGTCATCGAAAGCAGGAGAAGCACACAGCTTACCAACGCAAGCCTTTTCCGTAACTTTTTCATTGCTGTCTCTCCTTTCCGCATACTGGTTATCATCCGTCTCCGTTTCACTGTGAAGCTTCATGTCCCGTTTCACGGCATGATATACTCATAGAATACTGCACTATCATTATACCCCCCCCCTCAGGAAAACGTCAATCTGTTTTTCGCAAATATTTGCCTGATTTCGGGCGGTATTTTCGGATACACAAACCAAACCGGCAACGATCCCGCAGGAGCCCCGATCGGCTATATGTGTATCCATATTATAACAGAGAAAATCCCCGGAATCAACCGGAGATTTCCCAGAATATACGATTTCCCATAACACATGATTTAAAATTAATGTTTCAGTAAATATCTTCTTCCCTTGCGCTCGCCTTCCATAACTAAAAGATCGTCATTCACCATTTCTTTTAAGATTCTTTTTACAGTTGAATCCGCCAAGTCAAGCAATTTGCGCGCCTCAATATTTCCAATGGAACCGTTTTCTCTTATAAACTGTAGAATCATTTCCTGACGAGCAGCTTTTATCGGCTTTTTATCGGCTTTTATCGGCTTTTTATCGGCTTTTTCCTCTGACCGATAAAAGCAGACCACAAAACCGGACTTCATTTTTTTGAATTCATATTTTACGTCCGCCTCATCGCAGGCATCAGCAATACGCTTCAATCCGGTCCCAAAGCTCTCAATATCTTTTGAGTAATACAGCATCCGCGCGATTTTGGGATTTCTGCGGATCGGCCTTTCCGCTTTGTCAATAAAATCCTGAGGCTCATATCCCTCCGGGAACGCGCCGGGATTATAGATCTCCACCCGATCTTTATAGATCGCCACCTCATTACTCTGTCTATTTTGTTACAACCGTGTGTACCGTTGATTTTGATATCCCGAACTGTTTCGCAGTCTGCCGGACGGTCGCGTTCTCGTCGATGATATAGTTCGCGATCTGAATCGCCCGCTCCTCAATATATTCTTTCACGGAAATCCCCCGGAATACTTGTTTTTACAATGTATGCCGCAGGCGGGGGAAACATGACGGGAATATGCCGTCAGCCCGCTTCTTCGCAGGGCATGAAGCCCCGGTTCTGTACCATTCTTGTCCGGGCGCTGATCTCCCCGAAGATCCCGCTAAACTCCTTCTCTTCTTCGCCTTCCATATCTCCGAGACCCGCTTCGGAAAGGAGCTCCTCGACATCGTCCTGTTCCGCTCCCATGGAGAGGTGTTTCCAGAGCAGCGACAGAAGAAGATCCGTCTCATCGCTGTCGAATACGGAACGTTTCATAATGAATTCCTTAAATCTCCGGTAGCCGGGCTCGCTCGCTGGATATCCCTTGTCCGCATATTCCCTGATCTCTCCGTACGTCGGGATATAGAATTCCCTGTCGCCCTGCAGGTCTTCGATCTCAAGGAAAATACCGTCCACCAGCGCCGGTTTATGGATGACCTTTCCGTCTCGGACCACGCTGGGGTTGTATATATACGGGATCCGGGAAAACAATTCGTTAAACGTTCCCCGATCCAGCTCCCCGAAGTCTCCCTTCGCATACATCCTGCAAAGGATCTCGAGCGGAGCCGAAATATAGAGAAAACCGGCGGTAAGCAGACAGTCGTACAGCCACGCGACCTTTTGGCGCAGCGCATGGAACTGCGGCGTGCTGATCTGCGCATAGACCGCCGCCACCTCCCGCGGCACGTCCACATGATCGTCCTCAAACATCACCAGATAATTCATCTGATACAGCCGGTCCATCAGTCCCATGACCGATTCGTCCGGCAGATAGCAGCAGTCTTTTTCGATCGCCTCCTCGAGAGCGTTTATCTCATTGTCGTTAAAAAAAATCAGCCGGGACTCCATTACGGAGGGGCGCAGAAGTTCGTCACGGACCGCCTCCGCCAGCGGTTCCTTCTTCAGGCGTCTGTATCCCGACATATCGAGCTCTCCCGCGAGCTCCCAAAGTTCCGGTTTTCTGAGCGCCATCAGGCTCTCCTTGAGCGATACCCGGCCGGCTTCCGTTTCGCTCTTTTGCGCAGTTTCCGCCCCGGCCGGCTTAACCTGATAATTTTTCATTTGTAACCTCCTGTTGATTCCACTCCAGCGTTTCATAGCGTTCCCGGCTCAGTTTCCGGATCCGTCCGAGATCCTTGCGGCTCCATCTGTGACCGGCCGGTTTGTCCGTGCCAAATACCTGACGTCCGAGCTCGCGTGCAAACGCGGCCACGGTCAGTCCCGGGCTGCAGTCGGAAAGATTAACGACGCGCTCCCGTACCGAACCCACCCCGTTCGAGCGGAGCTTCGCGTCGGACGGAGTCAGGACACCCGCCATCGTTTCGATATCCGTCGCGATCAGCACCGTCCCGTGATGCAGGATCCTTCCGTCCCTCTGATAGCCCGCGTTCCCGGAAAATTTGCGTCCTCCCACAGTCACATCATTGATCCCCGCGATCTCGGCCCGGATCCCGAAAGTCCGGCACGCCGCAAGCAGCGGTTTTGTAAACCGTTCCATGGAAAGACAGGAATCGTCTCCATCCTCGATAAAGGTAAAATTCAGATTCCCCAAATCATGGTAGACCGCGCCGCCGCCGGACAGCCTGCGCACCACAGGGATCCCGTGTTCCGCGGCGTATGTCAGGTCCACCTCGTCCCGCGCGTTCTGATGCTTACCAATAATAACGGCTTTTTCATTCTGCCAGAGCATAAAATACCCATATTTCGGATCAAGTTCCGAAAAGGCGTATTCCTCCAGCGCAAGATTAAGCGCCGCGTCCGTAAAGGGACTTCTCAGCAGGATCATTGAGGATCCCCGCTCTTTTTTTTGGAAAACAGTCCGCGCAAAAACGCCAGGAAACCGTTTCCTTCCGTTTTCTTTTCGCTCTCCTTCCGTTTCGGAAGCTGCGTCGCGCGCTCGCGCTGGATCGCGGCGGGCGCATAATCCGGCTCGCTCCCGCGGATCTTTTCGACCAGCCGGTCATATTCCTTCGCGTATATTTCGCGCACTTCGTCCTCCGCGTTGTCGACTTTCTGGACGACGATCTTGTCTACGTTCTGCTCATACGCGTACGGGGCGCAAAGCTTTACCATCGTGTCGACCGCCAGTTTCTCCGCTTCCTTCGTGTCGAAGCCGGAGGAATCCCCGAAGTCGATCGCGGCAAGCAGCGCGTCGGCCCCGTATTTCATTCCGGCCCTGTAGTTCTGTACAAAACTCTGCGTCGCGATGACCTTTTTAAACAGCGCATCCGACTTTTCGATCCCGCCGCGGATCTCCGTGATGAAGTTCTCGTACAGCTCGCGTTTCCGGGGCTCATCCCCCGCCTGTACCATATCGCTTCTGAACCGCGCGATCCTGCGCGCTCTCTCTTCCGCGCCGGGCTCTATATACAGTGTTCCTTCTTCCATAAGGCATATCCCTCCTGACTGTAAAAATTTCGTCTTTTCCGTTGTTTTTATTGTATCACGGCCCCGCTCTTTTTTCCATCATTATAAAACGCGGTTTCTCGATCTTTTTGGTAATCTCTTTAACGTTTCCGAATATCCCCGGAAAACAGAAAAATCCCGGCCGTCGGGCGCGCCGCATGCGCCGTCATAGCCGGGACCGCAAAGGTCAGTTCTTATTCAACGCCGCCAGTTTCATCTTCCGGCGGTTCTTGATCTCTTCAGGCATCGGCGTAATGTCGCCGGCCTTGGTAAGCGCATCCTTGGTAAGCAGCGGACCAACGATCTCATAGACCAGCACCGCGAAAAGAGTGATGTTGCGGATCAGCGCGCCTTCCGCTCCGAGCTGTCCGGCCGTCGCGCACATGCCGAGCGCAACGCCCGCCTGCGGAAACAGCGTAACGCCGAGGTATTTACAGATCTCGGGAGAACAGCCCATCGCCCTGGCGCTCACCGCCGCGCCGAGGTATTTGCCGATGCACCGGACGACAATGTACACCAGTCCGATGCAGACGATCGCCGCGCTCGCGAACACGCCGAGCTCCAGCTCCGCGCCGCTGATAACGAAAAACAGGGCGAACAGCGGGGAGGTCCATTTGTCTGCGGCTCCCATCAGATCGCGCGAGAGCGGGCAGGTATTGCAGAACACCGTGCCCAGCATCATGCAGACGAGCAGTGAGGAAAACCCGATGCGGACCGGTCCGATCTCAAATTCGGCCATCGCCAGCGAAACGGTCAGGAACACGAACGCGATCGTCATGTTCAGGCGGTTCGTATTTGAATTGAACAGCTTTTCAAGCTGCGTGAGGATCCAGCCCATGAGCGCCCCCAGAAGCAGCGAGCAGACGATCTCCACGAACGGATCCACAAGGATCGAAACGATATCCGCCGTTCCGCTCACGAGCGTTCTCGCGATTCCGAAGGAGACCGCAAAGGCCACGAGCCCCACGGCATCGTCCAGCGCCACGATCGGCAAAAGCAGGCTCGTAAGCGGGCCCTTCGCCTTGTATTGGCGCACGACCATCAGCGTGGCCGCCGGAGCGGTAGCCGTGGCGATCGCCCCGAGCGTGAGCGCCTGCGCCGCCGAAATGTATTCCGGCATGATCATGTGGACCGCGAACAAAGCGAGGTCCACGAGAAGCGTCGCAGTGAGCGCCTGAAAAATGCCGATCACGACGGCCTGACGCCCGGTCGTCTTCAGTTCCTCGAGACGGAACTCGTTTCCGATCGAGAAGGCGATAAATCCGAGCGCGACCTCGGAGACCAGCGACATGGAACTCACCGCCTCGCCGGAGGTAAAGCCAAGTCCGCCGATGCCCAGCGCGCCCAGGAAATACGGACCGATCAGCACGCCGGCGATCAGGTAGGCGGTAACGGACGGGAGCTTAAAGGGCTTGAAGACCCGAGTCATAAGCAGTCCCGCCAGGATCGCGATCGAAACCGATAATAATGTATCCATAATTGATCTTACATCTCTTTTCTGTTAATGATTGTGCATCGTTCATTTCATATGCCGCGACGCGGCGGACGGTTCCGCTGCCGGAGTTTGGGTAAAACCGGCCGCGTCGGGCGGTCCCGGGTATCTGCGGTGTTTCATTTCCGGAACAGGACTAGAGTATACAACGGCGGCTCCCAAAATACAAGGTTAAAAACCCACAAGAAATCCCGGTCGGTTTCTCTCCTTTTTGTCGAAAAAAACGCCTGCCGCGCGGGCATCGGAGGGAAAAGCAGTATTTATCACTATGCCTTCATCAGATTTTACATGCATTTTACATGACCATGATAACAGATTTGATTTTTAGGGGCTAACATGATGCCGTACCCAAAAGGGAAATGAAAAAAGCAAAGGAGAGTTTTGAAATGAAGAAAGTTTTAACACTGGCCCTTGCCGCCGCTTTGGCAGTATCGGCGCTTGCGGGATGTTCCTCGCAGAAGAAGGGCGGCACAGTCAACACGGACGGATCCACCTCCATGGCGGACGTGATGGGGGCTCTGACAGAGGCCTTTAAGGAAAAAGAACCGAATATCACCGTCAACTATTCCGGCACCGGTTCCGGATCCGGCATCAGCGGCGTTCTGGACGGCACCTGCGACATCGGCCTCTCCAGCCGCGAACTGAAACAGGAAGAGACGGATCAGGGAGCCGTGGCGCATGTGATCGCGCTGGACGGCGTCGCCGTTGTGGTAAACCCGAAGAACACCGTGACAGACCTCACCACGGAGCAGATCGCGGACATTTTCACCGGAAAGATCACGAACTGGTCCGAGCTCGGCGGCGCGGACGCGCCCATCGCGGTCTACGGCCGTGAGGACGGTTCCGGGACGCGCAGCGCCTTCGAGGAGATCACAGGCGTGGAGGGCGCCTGCGTCTACACCAACGAATACGGCTCCACCGGCGATGTCATCGGAAATGTCGCCTCCAACGAAAACGCCATCGGATACGCTTCGCTCTCGGCCGTGGACGACAGCGTGACCGCTGCGAAGGTGAACGGCGTTACTCCCAGCGAAGCTACGGTCAAGGATGGAAGCTACACGATCCAGCGTCCTTTCGTGATGGTCACAAAAGAAGGCGTGAAGCTTTCCGAAGCGGCGCAGGCATTCCTCGATTTTGCGTCCGGCGAAGAAGCCGCAGAATACATCACCGCGGCCGGCGCCGTGTATCCGAACTGATATGAAAAAGGCAAAGTTAAAAGCGGCAGAGAGGACCATGCAGGTCCTCTTTACCCTATGCGGACTGGTAGCGGTGGGATTTGTGCTGCTCATCACCGTTTACCTCATTATTTCAGGTCTTCCGGCGATCCGTAAAATCGGCCTTTTCAATTTCCTCTTCGGAAAGACATGGGCGGCGGGGCAGGACCAATACGGGATCCTCCCCCTGATCCTTACATCCATATACGGGACGGCCGGAGCCATCGTGATCGGCGTGCCGGTCGGCTTCTTCACGGCGGTATTTCTCGCCAAGGCCGCGCCGAAAAAGGCGGCGGCTCTCATCCGCCCGGCGGTGAGTCTGCTGGCGGGCATCCCGTCGGTGGTCTACGGCCTCGTAGGTATGTGCGTCCTGGTACCGGCTCTGCGCAGCTGGCTGGACCTGCCCGCCGGAGACAGCCTGCTGGCGGCCGTCATCGTGCTGGCCGTGATGATCCTGCCCTCCATTATTTCTCTTTCGGAGACCGCCCTGGAAGCGGTGCCGAAGGAGTATGAGGAGGCGTCCCTGGCCCTTGGCGCGACAAAACTGGAAACGTATTTCCGCGTATCCGCCCCCGCTGCCAAAAGCGGCATCGCGGCGGCGGTGGTGCTGGGCATCGGGCGGGCCATCGGGGAGGCTATGGCGATCATGATGGTGGCGGGAAACGTGGCCAATATG
>CANQGL010000048.1 GCA_947623185.1 uncultured Lachnospiraceae bacterium | reverse complement strand
GTGCCGACCTGCTTTGCGGTATTGACAACGCTTAACGCCGTGGCGGAGACGTCCTCGCTCACCAGACTCAGCACGACCTTGAGCGTTACCATGATGAACAGCATGGTGGCGGTCGATTTGCAGAGGAACACCACGAGGCAGACGCCGGCCGTGAGCGGACAGAAGCTGTATACGGCGAATTCGACCGCAAGCAGCAGGAAGTTCGCGGACAGCAGGAATTTTCCGGAAAAGCGGTCCATAAACCGGTTGGACGAAAGGATCAGCGGGATCTCCGTCAGCGTCCCGAGGAACAGGACCGTTCCGGTGAGACTGACGCTGCCGAGCTTATCGTTTAGGAGCAGCGGCAGATAGGTGTTGTTCGCCCCGGCCGCGCCGGAAAAGAGGAAGCTGATGATGACGAACAGCAGGTACCCCTTGTTTTTTAAAAGCACCGAGAAGATATCGGCCATGGACGCGGCCCGGACATCGCTCTTTTCCTGCGGTTTTTCCGAGAACGAATTGTCGCGGATGCTGCAGAAGCCGGCCAGCGCGAAGATCAGGCCAAAAACGTAAATGCAGAAATTCATGCGCGGCGAAACGTGTTCATACACAACGGCTGCCAGCTGCGCGGCGGCCGCATAGCCGATCGCGCCCCAGATGCGGATCGTTCCGTAGCGGTAAGGGCTTCCGGTGGCGAAACGCTCCCAGATCGGGTTTACGCTGTTGAGCGCCGCCAGAGCGCATCCGTTGAGCAGGAACAGAAACAGTGTCCGCTCGGTCAGCGAGAACAGAACGGCGGCCAGACAGGAGAAGCCGAGAAGCTCTGCGCAGAGCAGCCGGCGGTTTCGCGTCCGGTCGAACATCGCCCCGATGAAGGGCTGCGACGCGATCGTAAAAATGCCGGAGGCGGATACGATCAGCGAGACGTCGGATGCGGACTTCCCGATTCCGCGCAGGTAGATCGAAAGGATCGAGACATAGCTCGCCATGCCGAAAAAATAAAAGAAATACATGGCGGCATACTGAGGATAGGAACGCTTATTCATGGTTTGCCCAGACATCATAATTTTCCCCCGTACTGCAATGATTTTTACCATTCTAACCGGTATCTGCATTTCTTTCTATCATTTTTATTTGATTTATGATAGAATGATATGGTCAAAACGGTTTTTGCTCCCGGCGGCGGGAACTTGCGGCCGGGTAGCCCGAACCAAAGGAAGGAGGAGCGGATATGGCGCTTGTCGATCAGAAACAGTTGACCTATCTGGAGTATTACAACCGTGAAAACGGGATCCGCCATCACGCCTACAACAGGGAAATGGAGCAGTACTGCCTGCTCCGGGACGGCGACGAGCGCGCGATCGAAGAAAGCGTAAAAATGTGGGAGTCCGGGCAGACGGGACATATCGTCGACGATCCGGTCAAGAACATGCTGTATCTCTGCGTCGCGTCGGTCACGCTGGCGACCCGTTTTGCGATCGAGGGCGGCATGGACAGTGAGACGGCATACAGCGCCAGCGATCTCTATATCCGGAAATTTGACCGGTGCCGCACCGTCGCGGAGCTGCGGGCCGCCCACAAAGACATGTTCACCTTCTTTACCTGCAAAATGTCCGAGATCCAGAGGGGAAGTGCGATGTCGAAAGCGGTTTTGCAGTGCATCGACTATATCCGCCTTCATCTTCACGAGAGGATCACGTTAAAAAAACTGGCGGAGCAAACCGGCCTGTCTCCCTCCTATCTGTCCGTACTGTTCGCCAGAGAGACCGGCGTTCCGGTTTCCGAATACATCATGGAGAGACGGATCGAAACGGCGAAAAACATGCTTGCGTTCTCGGAGCTTTCTTCGGCGGAGATCGCCAGCACTCTGGCGTTTTCCTCCCAGAGCCATTTTTCAAGGGCGTTCCGCGAACAGGCCGGCATGACGCCGGGCGAATACCGGAAACGGTCGATGAACCGCGAGCTGTTTGCACCGTCCGGATAAGTTTTGGAGAAACGGCGGCTCGGAAAAGGAGAGAATGTAAAATTCCCGGTTGCCATTTCGACAAATCTGCGGTAGAATAACTGCAACTCCGAATGCGGACCGTGCGGCCGCCGGAGTATCAGGGAGGACAGCGATGAAACTGTTGGAGGAACGGATCCGCCGGGACGGGATCCTGGCGGAAGGCAACGTGCTGAAAGTGGACTGCTTTCTGAACCACATGATGGATATGCGCCTTCTCGGCGAGATGGGACGGGAGTTTAAGCGCCTGTTTGCGGACCGCCCGGTCAACAAGATCTTAACGATCGAGGCCAGCGGCATCGGGATCGCCTGCATGACGGCGCAGTGCTTCGACGTGCCGCTTTTGTTCGCGAAAAAGGCCAGAAGCCTGAACATTTCGGGCGATGTCTATTCGACCGAGGTCAGAAGCTATACCTACGGACAGACCTATAAGATCACCGTATCCAAACGGTTCATCGGACCGAAGGACCATGTCCTGATCATCGACGATTTCCTTGCGAACGGCTGCGCCCTGCAGGGGCTGATCGATCTGGTGACGGCCGCGGGAGCGACCGTCGAGGGGATCGGCATCTGCATCGAGAAGGGCTTTCAGCCGGGCGGGAAAACGATCCGCGAGAAGGGATACCGCCTGGAATCGCTGGCGATCGTCGATAGCATGAATATCGAAACCGGAGAGATCGTTTTCAGAGAACAGTGAGGACGTATTTACGCGTCCCATACGGATCTGAGACGCGCCGTTTCGGAAGCGCCCGGCCGGAAAGGCTCGGGACGGAACCGTTTGACCGGCAAAACAGGAGGCTGAAAATGAAAAGATTAATTGCATGTTTGCTTGCACTCAGCATGAGCATGGGGATGTGCCTGAACGCGGCTGCCGCCGATCCGGAGGATCCTGGCGTCACATCCGAAATCACGGAAAGCGCGGGCAATTACAGCGATGAAATGAAATTCGACGACGGCGCGGATATCAGTCCCGAGGATGGTTCGGACAGCGTCGAGCGCCTGGGCGACCATAAGGACAGCCCCTATTTTGTCCATCCCGATTTTTATAACATGACTTCCACCGACACACTGACGATCCTGCCGCATTTTAAGACCATCCAGCAGTCCAGCGAATGGAGCTGCGGGGTGGCGTGCACGCTGATGACTCTGGAGTGGTACGGGAGGCGCGGCGACTATGATGAGCAGAAGCTGGCTCAGCTCAGGCCCCAGGGTCTGGAACCGGTCGCCACGAGCTTAAGCCAGATGGTCGGCCTCTTTGAGAGCGTGGGCGGTTTTCGCTGCTACTCCGCGATCGACGCGGGTGAGAAGGTCCACGACATATTTACCTTTGATTATATTCGCGAGACTCTGGCGGCAGGGGATCCGATCATCATCGGGTGGAATGACTGGGGCGCCCACTGGCAGATCATCATCGGTTATGACAATATGGGAACGGAGACGACGCAGGACGATGTCATTATTGTCGCGGATCCCTACGACACTACCGACCATAATCAGGACGGCTATGGCATTTATCCGGCGGAACGTTTCCTGTACAACTTTACCTTCTATGATTACTTTGACGAGGCGGCCGGTGAGCTGAACGACATGTGCTTTCTTGTGGCCACGCCGGAATGATCGGGGAGAACAGAGACACTGAAATTTCATGACAGGAGGAAAAATCATGAGCAACAGACAATCACTTGACACCATCTGCATCCAGGGCGGCTGGCAGCCGAAGAACGGCGAGCCGCGTGTTTTGCCGATTTATCAGAGTACCACCTTTAAGTATGAGACCAGCGAACAGATGGGACGGCTGTTTGATCTTGAAGAAAGCGGCTACTTCTATACCAGACTGGCCAATCCCACGAACGATGTCGTGGCGGACAAGATCTGCAAGCTGGAGGGCGGCGTCGCAGCAATGCTCACTTCCTCCGGTCAGGCGGCCAACATGTTCGCGATCATCAATATCTGCTCGGCGGGCGATCATGTCGTCAGCGCGGCGACCATCTACGGCGGGACTTCAAACCTGCTCACCGTGACCTTAAAGCGCTTCGGGATCGAGTGCACGCTAGTCGATCCGGACGCTCCCGAGGAGGAGCTCGAGAAGGCGTTTAAGCCCAACACGAAGGCGGTCTTCGGCGAGACGATCGCAAACCCGGCCCTCGTTGTTCTGGACATTGAGAAATTCGCCCGGCTTGCCCATAAGCACGGCGTGCCGCTGATCGTCGACAATACCTTTGCCACCCCGATCAACTGCCGTCCGTTCGAGTGGGGCGCGGACATCGTAACGCATTCCACGACGAAATACATGGACGGACACGCGCTGACCGTCGGCGGATGCATCGTGGACAGCGGAAACTTCGACTGGGACGCCCATGCGGACAAGTTCCCCGGACTTACCACGCCGGATGAGTCCTACCACGGCGTAGTCTACACGAAGAAATTCGGGAAGACCGGATATATCACCAAGGCCACGGCTCAGCTTATGCGCGACATGGGACCGATCCAGGCCCCGCAGAACGCGTTCCTTCTGAACGTCGGACTGGAGACGCTGCACCTGCGTATGCCGCGCCACTGTGAGAACGCGCTGGCGGTCGCCAAGTATTTAAAGAGCCGCGACGACGTGGCGTGGGTCAATTACCCGGGCCTTGAGGGCGACAAGTACCATGAGCTGGCGCAGAAATACATGCCGAACGGCACCTGCGGCGTGATCTCCTTCGGACTGAAGGGCGGCAGGGCAGCGGCGGCCGAGTTCATGGACAAGCTCAAGCTGGCGGCTATCGTCACGCATGTCGCCGACGCGAGAACGTCGGTCCTGCACCCGGCGAGCCATACCCACAGACAGCTGAGCGACGAGCAGCTCATCGAAGCGGGAGTCGACCCGGCGATGATCCGCCTGAGCGTCGGGATCGAGGGCGTGGACGATATTATCGCCGATCTGGCGCAGGCGCTGGAGAAGTAAGACGGCGGATGGTGCTGTTTTACAAAACGTTTACGAAAGTATAGGACAAAATCATAAGAATCTGAAATAAAAACAGCCGACGGCGCCGGGACACTACACCCGGAAAGCCGCCGGCTTTCTTATTTACGCGAGCAATGAGTCAAGCTGACAAGACTGTTTGTCAATCTGGCGAATGCCGAGATAACGGGTGAAACTCGCGGAGCGTGTTTCATTTCGTTGGAGAGCTGTCATTGAGAATTCATTGAAAATGTACTGGGCTTATGATATTATAGATTAAACGGAATTGCCCGCTGTTTTGTTTTTAGAAGGCGAGAATTGATTTATGAACAATGATATGAGTTTATTCATTCCTGAAAAAATACTGGATGCGTTGTCATATACATCGACGCTCGGAAGAAGCCTGAAACAAATTTCTCTGCGGGAAACTCCTCTTGAGAAAATTCTGGAGGATGTGGCGAAATACAGGGCAGGTTATCTGGATACTTTGATCCAAGAAAATCTGATCGGTTCGCGCTTTAAAAGCGATGATTCCATTTTCCGAAAATATGAGAAAACGATCCGTACAGGCGGGGGATTCAAGCAGTGTTTCAATGACATATTAGGGTTTCGGCTGCATTTTGATGAGTACCCGGAGGTGTTTCCTGATTACTATCGGGTCGTGGATCTGCGCCGGGGAAAGAAGACCGATGACGGATACAGAGCGATCCATTTGTATTACCAGAGAGACAGCCTGTCTTATCCAATAGAAGTCCAGCTATGGTGCGGAGATGACTACAGGTTCAACGTTTGGAGCCATGAATATATCTACAAATACAAAGAACCCGAGATAGGAAGGCTGTTGTATCAGGATTATAAGAATAAGATCATCACAGAAGAAAGGGATTTTGTTGAACGGTTAAGAGAACTGGAGAGTGTGAAAGATGGGAGATAAAAAGATATATATTGTAGCGAAAATATTTGATAAGAGAGGCTGCCTGGCGTATCGGTGCAAGACGATCAACGAAGCCAGATGCCTGCCCGGAACACTGGAAGCATTGCGAGCGGAAGGCGTGCAGATCGTTATACTTGACGATCCGGATATCTATTCGGAATATGCGCCGTATTCTTATGTTGAAGACATGAAGCAGTTCATCGATCAGGTATGCGAGATGAACAGGACCGCGGTATGATATAACTGATCTATTGTCTATAATCAAAGATGATCCCGCACACCCTGCGGAAAAATGCAGGATGTGCGGGATCCTTTGTGTTCAAAAGCTGCCCTTCGATTCCTGAAACCAATTTTTAACCGTTCATAATTTTCAAGCAATTTATATTCCTATATCAAAGCAAACTCCCTTGGAAATGCAGTCGACTGTTTGACAGCATGAACGGAAGAACAATCATAGATAAATCAATATAAAATTCATACGAAACTATATATTTTACTTATATATTCAAATCTGTTATCATGGAATCAGAAAAGAACCGTGAACCTGTAAAAGGAGGAATCGCTATGCCACAAAACCTGTCAAGAAAGATCCTCTCGGCGCATCTCGCGAAGCCGTCGGAGATGAAGCCGGGCGACGAGATCTATCTGAAAGTCGACCAGACGCTGACCCACGACATCAACGCAGTCATGACCTATCTGGCGTTCGAGGCCATCGGACTTGACCGCACGCAGGTCGAGACCAGCGTCAGCTACCTCGACCACAACCTGCTGTATCTCGACAACAAGACGCCGGACGACCACATTTATCTGCAGTCCGCGGCGAAGAAATTCGGCGTGCATGTATCGCGCCCCGGGAACGGGATCTGCCATGCGGTGCAGGTCGCGCGCTTCGGAGCCCCCGGAAAGCTGTCCATGGGCGGTGACAGCCACACGCCGCACGGCGGCTCGATCGGCATGATGTGCATCGGCGTGGGCGGAATGGACGTGGCGACCGCGATGACCGGCGTGCCGATGCGTCTGAAGATGCCGCAGATCATCAAGGTCAATCTGACCGGAGAACTGCGCCCCGGCTGCAACGCCAAGGAAGTGATCCTTGAGATGCTGCGCCGCAACACCGTCAAGGGCGGGCTGGGAAAGATCTTTGAATATGTCGGACCGGGCGTAAAGACGCTCGAGGTCCCGGCCCGGGCGACGATCGCCAACATGGGCGCGGAGATGGGCGCGACGACCTCCATCTTCCCGGCGGATGAGCGCGTGCGGGAATTCATGAAAGCGCAGGGGAGAGAGGATGAGTACGTCGAACTGCTGCCGGATGAGGGCTGCGGATACGACGGCGAGATCGAGATCGATCTGAGCGAACTGGAGCCGTTAGTCGCCTGCCCGCATCAGCCGGACAACGTGACGACGATCCGCGAGGTCGAGAAGAAGAAAGTGCAGCAGGTATTGATCGGAAGCTGCACGAACGCGAGCTATTCGGACATCGCAAAGGCCGCACTGGTCTTGAAGGGACATCATGTGCACGAGGACGTAAGCTGCACCTGCGCGGTATCCTCCAAACAGATCTACAAGAAGCTTTTGCAGGACGGCTATATCGAAATGCTGATCGACGCGGGCGTCCGTCTGCTGGAGATCGCCTGCGGCCCCTGCTGCGCGATCGGCCAGTCACCGGCCACGGACGGCGTGGCGGTGCGGACCACCAACCGAAACTTCAAGGGCCGCGCCGGGAATCCGACCGCGAAGGTCTATCTGGTGAGCCCGGAGAGCGCCGCAGCCTGCGCGATTACCGGAACATTCTCCACGGCGGAGGAGATCATGGGCGCGGATGTAGCGAAGCTTGCCGAAGTCCGCGAGCCCGATACATACCCGATCGACGATTCGATGATCATCAAACCGCTTCCGGCCGAGGAAGCCGCGAAGGTCGAGATCGTCCGCGGACCGAACATCGCGCCGCTTCCCGTCCCGGAGGCGCCCGAGCAGCATCTGGAATGCCGGGTCAGCCTAAAGACGGTGGACAACATCACGACCGACGACATCACGCCGGCCAGCGCGGAGTTCTCCAGTATGCGCTCCAACATTCCGCTGATGAGCAAGTACTGTTATCACCGCTACGATCCGACGTTTGCTGAGCGGGCGCGCGAACTGGGAAAGAGCATCATCGTTGGCGGCGAGAATTACGGCCAGGGATCGTCGCGCGAGCACGCGGCCATCAACCCCATGTATCTGGGCGTCAAGGCGGTCATCGCCAAGAGCATGGCCCGCATCCACAAGGGCAATCTGGTGAACCACGGCATCGTCCCGATGATCTTTGAGGATCCGGCGGATTACGAGAAGATCGACCAGATGGATATGCTGGAGATCAACGGCTTCCGCGACCAGATTGCGGCCGGGACCGTCACGGTGACGGACAAGACAAAGGGGATCACGTTCCGCGCGAAGATCGACCTGACGGCCAGCGAGACCGAGGTCATCCTCTGCGGCGGCCAGCTCCGCTATCTGAAAAACGAGCTGAAGCAGGCAGGCGTGATCAAGGAATAAAGAACAGAAAACCGAGAAAGACGGTTTGAAAATCAGAAACAGATAAACTGCAAAAAAACGGCGGGAATCGTCTAAAAGAAATCATTCGATCAGGAGGTAAGGGTTATGAATGCAGAGAGAGAAAACGAGATCAGAGCGGCACAGGAAAAGTTCGGGGAGCTGATCCGCTCTGAGTTTGAACGGATCGAGCGCATGAAGGCGGATCAGGAGGTCACCGATTTCAACAAGCTGGAAAAGATCGTGGTCGGCGTGCTTCCGGGCGACGGGATCGGCCCGATCATCATGAAACAGGCTTTGAGAGTATTAAACAACCTGCTTGAGCCGGAGATCAGGAGCGGCAGAGTCGAGCTTCGCACGATCGAGGGCATGACGATCGAGAACCGCGCGGCGAAGTTACAGAGTCTGCCGGACGACGTGTTTGAGGAGATCAAAAAGTGCAACGTGATCATCAAAGGGCCGATGGTCACTCCGAGGGCCGGAGAACCGTGGCCGAACCTCGTCTCCGCCAACAGCCTTCTGCGCCGCGGTCTGGAGCTGTTCGCCGCGGTACGCCCGATCCGCATCCCGGAGAAGGGCATCGACTGGACCTTCTTCCGCGAGAACATCGAGGGAGAGTACATCTGGGGCAATAAGGGCATTCAGGTGAACGGTGATCTGGCCGTCGACTTCAAGGTGCAGACCGCCCCGGGCAGCGAGCGTATTGCCAGAGCGGCGTTCGAGTTCGCGAGAAAGAACGGAAAGAAGAACGTGACGATCGTTACCAAGGCCAACATCGTCAAGCTGGCCGACGGAAACTTCATCAAGGCGGTCCGCAAGGTGGGCGAGGAGTATCCGGAGATCGAGATCCAGGAGCGTCTGGTGGACGCGATGGCGGCCAAGATGATGGATCCCGAGTTCGGAAAGGGGATCGAGGTCATTGTTCTGCCGAACCTGTACGGCGACATCGTGACAGACGTTGCGGCCGAGCATCAGGGCGGACTTGGAACGGCTTCCTCCTCCAATATCGGCAATAAGTACGCGATGTTTGAGGCGATCCACGGAACGGCTCCGTTCTTAATGAGCCACGGCAGAGGCGAGTACGCGGATCCCTGTTCGCTGATCCGCGCAGCGGGAATGCTGATGGCCCATATCGGCTATGCGGACCGCAAGGCGATCCTCGATCAGGCGCTTGACATCTGCACGGTCACCGAGAGAAAGAAAGTCGTCACCACGGATGTGGACGGAGCCAGCGCGGCGGAGTTCACGGATTACCTGCTCGAGACGGTCGACCGTCTGAAAAAATAACGGTGGTAGGCCGATTGCCGGAAAGAAAATGAACATCGGTGAAGAAGCGGCCGCCGGAAGAAAGGCGGGCGATGACCGTGTTCGGGCAGAAATGAGCGAATAACGGCGGAGAGGAAAGATCATGAGAAAGTTTAAAACGGTATTTATGCGCGGGGGCACCAGCAAGGGCTGCATGTTCCACAAAGAGGACCTTCCGGCCGACCGGGTGGAGTGGGACAGCATTTTCCTGCAGGCGATGGGCGATCCGGACCCCAAGCAGATCGACGGCCTGGGCGGAACGGTGTCCTCCAACAATAAGGTCGTGGTCGTCTGGAAAAGCGAGGAACCGGACGTGGACGTGGAGTATCTGGTAGGCCAGGTCATCGTCGGAAAGAGCCAGGTCGACTACAAATCCAACTGCGGCAACATGACCGCCGCGGTCGGCCCCTATGCGGTGGAGGAGGGAATGGTGACGGTCACGGAACCGGTCACCACGGTGCGGATGCTCAACCGCAATACGGATAAGTACATCAACGTGACCGTGCCCATCGATCCGGAGACAAAGACGTTCGCGCAGGACGGCGACTGCGCCATTGCGGGCGTGGACGGGACTGCGGCGGAGCTGCAGGTAAATTTCCTGAATCCGGCCGGGGCCAAGACCGGAAAGCTTCTGCCTACCGGGAATCCCGCCGACGAGCTTGCGATCCCGGGCTTTGGGACGATCCGGGCGACGATCCTCGACGTGTCCAATCCGATGGTGCTGGTGCGGGCCGAGGACATCGGTATGAAAGGCACCGAGCTCCCCGAGGAGATCAACGGCAATGCGCCTGTCTGCGAACTTCTGGAGAAGATCCGCGGAACGGCGGCCTGCATGATGGGCTTCGCAGAGGACCTTGAGGACGCGAGGGAAAATTCACCCGCAGTACCGAAGGTGGGATTCTTTACGAAACCGGCGACGTTCACCGACATCGCCGGAAAGACCGTGCAGGAGTCCGAGATGGATCTCTGCGCGCGTGTCATTTCCGTATTCAAGTGTCACAAGGCGTGTCCGCTCACCTCGGCCAGCTCCATTTCCGTGGCGGCGTTCCTAAAGGGATCCCTGCTCTACGAGACGCTGGGAGCCCCTGAAAAGGGCAGAACGACCGTGCGGATCGGTCACCCCAGCGGGGTCATGACGATGGTTCCTCACATTGAGACGGAGGGCGGCGAAGTCAGACTGCCAGCGGTGGCGGTCCAGAGGACGGCGCGCAGGATCATGGAAGGAACGCTGTACATCAGAAATTGAGAAGCAGGAATCGGAAATTGAAATCCGAGATTTGAAATTTGAATCCGGGATCCGAAATCTGAAATCCAAAATCCAAAATCGAAATCCATGATCTGAGATCTAAAATCAGGGGGAATTTCTTATGGTAAGGCTTACCGGACACGGCGTATTTTTAGACAGAAGCGGGGAGCTGCTGGACGGCGCTCTCTGCCCGGATGTACCGGAGGGACGTACCCGTACCATGACATATGGGATCCTTAAGGAGCACAACCAAAGCGGGGACATGGAGAATCTGCGGCTGAAATTCGACGCGCTGGTGTCTCCGGACAACAACTATGTCAATATCCTGCAGACGGCCCGCGCGGGCGGGCTCCGGAAGTTTCCGGTCCCCTATGTGCTTTCCAACTGCCACCACACGCTCTGCGCCGTGGGCGGCACCATCAACGAGGACGATCATGTCTTCGGCCTCGGGAACGCAAAGAAGTACGGCGGGATCTTCGTACCTCCGTACCGGGCGGTGCTGCACCAGTACATGCGCGAGATGATGGCGGGCGGCGGAAAAATGATCCTCGGCTCCGACTCCCACACGCGCTACGGCGCGCTTGGGACCATGGGGATCGGAGAGGGCGGCGGCGAAGTCGCAAAGCAGCTGCTCGGACGCACCTACGATCTGAAATATCCGCCGGTCGTCGCCGTAAAGCTTACGGGCGCGCCGAGGCCGGGCGTGGGGCCGCAGGATGTGGCGCTGGCGCTGGTCGCGGCCACGTTTGGGAACGGTTTTAACAAGAACAAAGTTCTGGAATTTGTCGGGAGCGGGATCGCGAACCTGTCCATGGAATACCGCATGGGGATCGACGTGATGACGACCGAGAGCGCGGCGCTCTCCAGCGTGTGGTGCACCGACGAAAAGACAGAAGAATATCTTGAGGAGCACGGGCGCGGCGGCGATTATCGGAAGATGGGCCCAAAAGACGGCGCGTATTATGACGCGATGATCGAGATCGACCTGTCGGAGGTGGAGTGCATGATCGCGTTGCCGTTTCATCCGAGCAACGCGATGCCGATCAGAGAATTTAAGGAAAACGCGGCGGATATCCTGCGGGCGGTGGAGGCCGAGGGACAAAAGATCAAAGGGAGCGCGGGAGAGCCGTTTTCGCTTATGTCCCATATCCGTAACGGAGAGTTTTACGCCGACCAGGCGCTCGTCAGCGGCTGCAGCGGCGGCATGTTCGAGAATATCGCGGCGATGGCGGATATCCTGAAGGGCTGCACCGTTCCAGGAAACGGCATTTCGCTGGGCGTCAACCCGGCCAGCCTGCCGGTCATGGAGGACCTGATGAACCAAGGCATCGCGGCGGAGCTTGCGGTCTGCGGCGTGACGATGCGCCCGGCCATATGCGGCCCCTGCTTCGGAGTCACCGACGTGCCGGCCGACAATCAGATCAGCATTCGCCATGTGACGCGGAACTATCCGAACCGCGAGGGCTCGAAACCCGGTCAGGGACAGATGGCGGCGGCCTGTCTGATGGACGCCCGCTCGATCGCGGCGACGGTCCGAAACGGCGGCAGACTCACGGCGGCGACCGAGCTTGACGTTTCCTACCGGGAGGCGAAACACCGCTTTGATCCGAAGATCTACGCGAATCAGGTATTCGACCGTTTCGGGAAGGGCGACGAATCGGAGAAACTGACAATGGGTCCGAATATCGCCGACTGGCCCAAAATGGAAAGGCTGGGAAAACACCTGCTCTTACGGGTGACCGGCTCCTACCGCGGCTCCGTCACGACGGATGAGCTGGTCCCCTCGGGCGAAGCGTCCTCGTTCCGCTCAAATCCGGAGAAGATATCGGGCTACATGATGATCAGCCGGAATCCGGATTATGTAAACCGGGCAAAGGAAGCGCGCAGACTGGAGCGGGAGAGAATGATGAACCCCGTGGCGTTTTCCGGAGAGCCGAAGCTCGACGGGCTGCTTCGCGCGCTGGCAGAGGAATGCGGATGCGCCGTGCGGGACATTACCTTCGGCGGCGTGATGGCAAGCGATCAGATCGGCGACGGCTCCTCGCGCGAGCAGGCGGCCAGCTCCCAGAAGGTCCTTGGCGGTTTTGCGAATCTGGCGGGCGAGTATGCCACAAAGCGCTACCGTTCCAACCTGATCAACTGGGGCCTGCTGCCGCTTCGGGCGGAGAACAGGACGGAGCTTCCGGTCGGAACGTATCTGTTCCTGCGGGATATCCGCAAAAAGATCGAGGAAGGCGCGGAGCAGGTCGAACTGGACGTGCTTACGGAGGACGGTTCCGTGACCGGAAAGATCCCCTGTACGCTGGATACGCTCACGGACGATGAGAGGCGGATTCTGACGAGCGGGTGCCTGATCAATTATTATGCGGGAGAGCAGGGTCCTGCGGAAAAGCCGAATGATACGGGAGAGCTGAATGATACAGGAGAGACGAACGATAAGGGTAAAAGGAATGATACAGGCGGGCTGAACGATGCGAAAGAAACAAAATAGTCTCTGCAAGATCATCGGATTCATGTATAATAACGGATGACGGGGCAGAAAGGTCCCGGAGAAAGCGGGGATCAGCGAATGGATTTTCGGGAAATGACCTATATCACCACGATCGCCGACTGCGGCAGCATCACCGCGGCGGCCAGAAAGCTCTACATCTCACAGCCGTCTTTGAGCTATATCGTCTCAAAGGTGGAGCAGGAGACCGGAGCCAAGCTCTTTGAACGGAAGAATTACCCGCTGACGCTTACCTACGCGGGAGAAAAGTACGTTGAGACGGCGCGAAAAATTTTAAGTCTCAACGACAACATGCGGCGCGAACTGATGGACATCACGGGAGGCGAAAAGGGAATGATCAGCTTCGGGATCCCGACGGAGCGCGCCGGTTACATGCTTCCGAAGGTGTTAAAGCAGTTCCGAGCGAAATATCCGGGGATCGAAGTCCGTCTTAACGAGGCGAAATCCGACGAGCTTATGGAGCAGCTTTTAAGGGACGAGATCCGCTTCTACATCATTCCCCGCAGCCGGGCGGACCTTCCGGCGGGCCTGCGGACGGAGGTGATCTACCGGGAGAGACTGCTTTTGGTGACGGGGCCGGACACCGTGACGCCGGACATGCTAAAGGACGGCGCGGAGGATGAGGTCAGTCTCGGACGCCTGAAGGATGAGGCGTTTATCCTGCTAAAGCGCGGCCATGCGCTCCGCAGGAAAACGGACGACGTGATGAAGCGCCATAAGATCGAACCGGCGCGCATCATGGAGGTCTCGAGCTGCATCTCGGCGGTCCAGCTGGCGGACGCGGGCCTCGGCGTGACGATCGTGCCGCAGCGCGCGGTCGAGGTGCTGGGCGGAGCGGAGCGGTTTTCCTGCTACCGCTACGCGGCCGATCCGGATTCGTGGAACGTAAATGTGATTTATAAGGAAGATACTTATCTGGACCGCACGGAGCGGTATTTTATCGATCTCCTGAAACAGGCGTTCGGAAACGCCGAAAGCCGGGAAACGGGAGAGAAAACCGAAACCGAAAACGAAACGGGACCGGACGCATGACGGCCCGGATCCTTTGATAAAAACAGGAGGGATTCACATGGTAAAACTGTATGACGGCGGTGTTTATCTGGTAAACGGGACGGAGATCGTTCCGGAACACGAGGCGGAAAAGGTCGCGGCGCTGACCGGGAAGGCTGCCGATAAGGAGGAAGCGAGAAAGGGCACGATCGCCTACGGCATCATAAAGGCCCACAACGCGGCAGGCGACATGAAAAACCTGCGGCTGCGCTTCGACGCGCTGACGTCGCATGACATCACGTTCGTCGGGATCATTCAGACGGCAAAGGCCTCCGGCATGACCGAGTTCCCGATCCCGTACGTTCTGACGAACTGCCATAACTCCCTGTGCGCGGTCGGCGGCACGATCAACGAGGATGACCACATGTTCGGCCTGTCCGCATGCAGGAAATACGGCGGGATCTACGTTCCCCCGCATATCGCGGTCATTCACCAGTACATGCGTGAGACGATGGCCGGCGGCGGAAAGATGATCCTCGGTTCCGACTCCCATACCCGTTACGGCGCGCTCGGCACGATGGCAGTCGGCGAGGGCGGCGGCGAGCTGGTAAAACAGCTCCTTCGCGATACATACGACGTGGCGTTCCCAGGCGTCGTCGGCGTCTATCTCGACGGCGCGGTAAGGCCGGGCGTGGGACCGCAGGACGTGGCGCTGGCGATCATCGGAGCCGTGTTCAAGAAAGGCTATGTGAAGAACAAGGTCATGGAATTCGTCGGGCCCGGCATCTCCACGATGACGACCGACTTCCGGAACGGGATCGACGTTATGACGACGGAGACCACCTGCTGGTCCTCGATCTGGAGAACGGACGAGGACACGAAGGCGTTCCTTACGGCGCACAAACGGCCCGAGGCGTACAAAGAACTGAATCCTGCCTCCGTGGCTTACTACGACGGCATGGTCTATGTGGATCTCTCCACCGTGAAGCCGATGATCGCTCTGCCGTTCCATCCGAGTAATGTCTATGAGATCGACGAGCTGAACGCGAACGCGGGCGACATCTTAAGGAGCGTTGAGACCGAGGCGGACCGTCTGGCGGACGGGCGCGCGCACATGAGCCTGACCGACAAGATCGTGAACGGGAAGATCACGGTGCAGCAGGGCATCATCGCGGGCTGCGCGGGCGGCAACTACACGAACGTCATGGAGGCCGCGCATATCCTGAAGGGAAAGAGCTGTGGAAGTGACATGTTCAATCTGTCCGTCTATCCGTCGTCTCAGCCGGTCTACATCGAGCTGGTGCGAAACGGGGCGGTCGCGGATCTGATGGCGGCGGGCGCCGCGTTAAAGACCGCGTTCTGCGGGCCGTGCTTCGGCGCGGGCGATACGCCGGCGAACAATGAGCTCAGCATCCGCCATACGACGAGGAACTTCCCGAACCGTGAGGGCTCCAAGCCCGGAAACGGCCAGATGTCGGCGGTCGCGCTGATGGACGCGCGCTCGATCGCGGCCACGGCGGCAAACGGCGGGATCCTGACCGCGGCGACCGAGGTCGCGGACGGCTATCAGGTCCCGGAGTACCACTTTGACGATACCGTATACAAAAACCGCGTCTATCAGGGCTTCGGCGCGGGCGAAGGAACGAAGGATCTGATTTACGGCCCGAACATCAAGGACTGGCCCGAGATGACCGCCCTGACGGACAACATTCTCCTTAAGGTTTGCTCCAAGATCATGGACGCCGTGACGACTACGGACGAGCTGATCCCCTCCGGCGAGACCTCGTCCTATCGCTCCAATCCGCTGGGGCTGGCGGAATTTACCCTGTCGCGGAGGGATCCGCAGTATGTGGGCCGCTCCAAGGCGGTGGACAGGATCGAGAAGGCCCGCGAGGCAGGCGCCTGCCCGTGCGAGGCGGAACCGGAGCTTAAGGGGGTGTTTGAAAAGATCCGCACGATCCCCGGAAATGAGAACGTTAAGGCGGCGGAGACCGAGATCGGCAGCATGATCTACGCGGTGAAGCCGGGCGACGGCTCGGCCCGCGAACAGGCGGCGAGCTGCCAGAGAGTGATCGGCGGGCTTGCCAATATCGTAAAAGAGTACGCCACCAAGCGCTACCGCTCCAACGTCATGAACTGGGGCATGATCCCGTTCCAGATGGAGGCGGAGCCGGACATGTTCGAGGTCGGAAGCTACATCTATGTTCCCGGGATCCGCGCGGCGCTTGACGGCGACATGAAGGCGATCCGGGCCTATGTGATCGGAGAGACGGTGAAAGAGATCAGTCTTTCCATTGCGGATATGACCGAGGACGAGAAGAAGATCGTCAAGGCGGGCTGTCTGATCAACTATAACCGCGCCCGGAAAGCGCAGGCGTAGGCCCTATTCCTCCCGGACGCGCTTCCGGTAGTCGCGCGGGGTCATGCGCAGCTGCTCGCGGCAGACCCGGTTGAAGGTCCGCAGACTGGAAAAGCCGGACTCCATTGCGATCTCCGTGACGGGGAGATCGGTGTTTTCAAGCAGATTTCTGGCGTAGTTTAAACGGATGCCGTTCAGGTATCCGTTTAAATTTGTGCGGAAGGTGGAAGAAAAGATCCGCGAGAGCGCATAGGGGCTGACGCCGAGCGCGGAAGCCATTTTGCCCAGAGAGATCTCCTCCTTGAAGTTTTGCGAGATGTAGGAGACGGTCTGATAGATCAGGTCGCTGCTTTCCGATGCCGCCCGTTCCCGAAGCGTCAGCTCCGGCATGATCCGCGCGAGGATGACGAGCAGATAGCCGTAAAACAGATCTCTCTGATAAGGGACTCCGTGCGCGTTCCGCAGGGCGCTTAAAGCGTGCCGCACGTCGGCATGCAGCCTTTCGGCCGGGATCACCGGATCCGTAGGAAGGTACTGGCGGAACACTTCCGCGAAGGAACCCGCCTTTTCCGGCGCGATCATGAAATAGATGGCCCGGCTGCATTCTTCGGAGAAAACCTGATAATGGTGGATGGTTTCCGGGAAGATGACGGCAAAATCGCCTTTCTTCATCGGATAGAGCTCCTGCTCCTGGCCGATGGCGAGCGTACCCTCGAGCATGTACACGCACTCCAGATAGGTGTGCAGTTGGGGCGGGGTGTGGTTGTTTCGCTTGGCAAAAATGGAAAAGTTATTCTGTGTGTCCTTGTAAATGGTCTGCATGATGTCCCTCCGTGTGCAATATTTGGCTGGTTTTTGATCGGATTTGGCAAGTATTATATTCGAAAAACAGCTATAATGCAAGTACATTAAAGAAAAGGAGGTTGTGCAGAAATGAAAACAAGAAATTTTATGTCTTGTGTGAAGGCCGGAATGGGAAGCGCAGTGGCGGCTACCGCTTTGGTTACATTCAGATATTGCCTGTATGCTCCTGAGCTGGTAGGACAGTTGATGCAGCTTTTTAACTGAAACATTCATAACAGATAGATATCCACAGACAAAAACGGGGGCGCCCGGCGGAGATCATGATTCCGCCGGGCGCTTTGTTATGTAATTCTTTTGTATTTTCTTGAAAACGGCGTGCCGCGATGCCGCCCCTTCCATAGTCAGGTCTGTTATTTCTGAAGGTAATGTCCGGCAAGCGCCAGATCGTCTGCATCTGGATATTCCCGAATGAGAGAGATGATACCGGCGATATAGCTTTCGTCTGCCTCCAGTATATCGGCGATCTGCGGGACGGAAAGGCCCTTTGCAAGTTTGGCTCTGGTAATATGTATTGCATTGCGGACCTCGCCAGTCTCCAGGCCCTCGGCTTTGCCCTGCGCTATTCCATCTGTCAGTCCCTCTTCGTACTTTTCTTCTCCCCGTACCTCAAGCGCGTCTTCCATGTTGAATTCCGTAAACAGCATGTTTATCACCTCTGTGCCGTGCTCCTGAATAAAATCCACCATGATCCCTTTAGAAACAAGGCGGGAACGATCGTTCCCGGAAAGTGTTCCTATCATATCATATATTTTGGAGTCGTGCAACATAATTCGACAAGTGATAAACTGAAAATGTCGTAGAGTGGCATACTCTACGACA
>CANQGL010000047.1 GCA_947623185.1 uncultured Lachnospiraceae bacterium | reverse complement strand
AAATTCCTAATTGCATTACGAGGCCATTATACTTCTTATAAGGGAAATTATCGGAAGTAGAAACCCGCCGAGTTGTGCGCGAAAGGGAATCAATTATATCAAGTTTTACTTGAATTAAGAAAATCTTAAGAATATAATTTTTGAATCCCGTCAAGTCGTAAGTTGCATGAAAATCGGATGAGTGTTATACTATATTTGGGTTTTTACGGAGGTTCAGAAGGAGATTTTTTATGGCGAAACATATAAAGAAAGAGGCAAAGACGAAGACTAAGTTCCGGGATACCACGGCGTTTATCATGGGGGCTTCCGTTCTGGCGGTCTTTTGCGTCCTGCCGCTGATTTTCACGGATTTCTATTTCAATATTTTGGAGACAAAATATCTGACCTACTGCGCGATCACGATCGTCACGATCGTATTGATGGCGGCGTACGGACTGTACAGCGGCCGCCTGGTCTCCGCTCTGAAAGAGCTGGACATTAAGAAGACGGTGAAGGAACTGAATCTGGTGGACTGGTCGATGATCGTGTTCTGGCTCTGCAACGTGCTCTCGTGGGTGTTCTGCAAGGACTGGCGCTATGAGGCGTTCTGGGGCACGTCGGGGCGCTACAACGGGGTCTTTCTGATGACGATCTACCTGATCATCTATTTCCTCCTGACGCGCTTTTTCCGCTTCCGGAAATGGTATCTGGATGTTTTCCTGGCGGTCGGCATTTTTGTCTGCATTTTTGGCATCACGGATTACTTCCAGATGGACATGCTGGGATTTAAAGCGGAGATGGTGGACGAGCAGAAGGCGATCTATACGTCGACGTTCGGCAATATCAACACCTACACGATCTATGTCGCGGCTCTGCTGGCCGTTTCCACGATCCTTTTCGCGTTTGAAAAGAACTGGAAATGGATGCTCTGGTACTACGGAAATATGGTTCTCACCGCGTTTGCTCTCATTATGGGCCAGAGCGATAACGCGTATTTGTCGATGGCGGCTCTGTTCGGCCTCTCGCCGTTGGTGCTGTTCCGCACGAAAACAGGTCTGCGCAGATACATGATCTCGCTGTCGACCTTTGCCACGGCGCTCTGGTGCGTCGCGTGGATCGATGAAAAATACGCCGAGACGATCATAGGCGTTAACGGCGTTTCCATGTTCATTACAAAACTGGGATTTTTCCCGCGCATCGTGGCCGGTCTCTGGATCCTGACGGCGGTCGTTGCCGTGCTTACGCTGATGAAAAAGGAGGGTTCTTCCGATGCGATCGGAAAATGGCTTTCTTTCTGTTGGCTCGGCGTGATCGCGTGCGTGGTTCTGGCGGTGGCCTATGTGCTGTACGACGCAAACGTTGCCGGAAATGCGGACCGTTACGCGGCGGTCAGCCAGTACGTTGTGTTCAACGACGCATGGGGATCGCGGCGCGGATATGCGTGGATCCGCGCTATGGAGATCTATAAGGACAAATTCACTCCGTTGCAGAAAGTTTTCGGCTACGGCGCGGACACGCTGAAACTTCTGATGGCGTATTACTATGAAGGCCGGAGAGACAATTACGGACGCCTGATCTTCTTCGACAGCGTCCACAATGAGTATCTCCATTATCTGGTCACCATCGGACCGATCGGAATGATGGCTTACATTTCGTATCTGTGTTCGGCCGTCGCACGCATGTGGAAGAGGATGACGGGACGGCCGGAGATCACGGCGGCGATGTTCGTGGTCCTGGCGTACATGACGCAGGCGGTCGTCAACATCAATATCCCGATCGCGACGCCGATCGTTCTGACGATCCTGGCAATGGGCGTTTCAAAAGCACAGACGGACGCGGCGAAATAGTAGAAAAGGAGCTTGGTTATGCAGGCAGTGATCATGGCGGGCGGAAAAGGCACCAGGCTGGCGGCGCTCACAAAAGACGAGATCCCGAAACCGATGATCCCCGTGGCGGGCAAACCCCTGCTTCAGTGGCAGGTGGAGCGCCTGAAAGAGAACGGGATCAGCGAGATTCTGATGGTGACCGGTCATCTCGGCGCAAAGATCCGGGAATATTTCGGCGACGGAAGCGGTTTTGGCGTCCGCATTCGATATTTTGAAGAGGAAACGCCGTTGGGGACCGCGGGCTCTTTCTATTATATCCGGGATATGATCGAGGGCGACACCTTTGTCATGATGTCGGGCGATCTGTTTTTTGACATCGATTTCGGGCGCATGATCCGGTTCCATCAGGAAAAGCAGGCGGCCGCCACGCTGTTTGTGCATCCGAACGGGCATCCGTTTGATTCGGATCTGGTAGTCCTTGACGGCGACGGAAGAGTGGTGGAGTTCGATTCAAAGCACAACGCGCCGAGAGACTACTGGTATGATAACTGCGTGAACGCGGGAATTTTCGTATTTGAGAAAACGATCTGCGACCGCGTGCCGCATCCCGTGAAGAAGAATCTTGAGAACGACATCATCAAAGGAATGATCGAGGACGGCGTTCCGGTCTACGGATACCGCTCGCCGGAGTATGTGAAGGACGTCGGGACGGTCGAGCGGGTCGCGCAGACGCTGGCCGACATTGAAAGCGGCGTTATCGGGGGGAAATGCCTGCGCGAAAAGCAGAGATGCATTTTCCTTGACCGCGACGGCACGGTGAACCAATACCGCGGCTTGGTCTATAAGGAAGAGGATTTTGAACTTGAACCCTGCGCCGCCGAGGCGGTGCGTAAGATCAACCGGTCCGGCTGGCTGGGGATCGTCGCAACCAATCAGCCCGTGGTGGCCCGTGGGCTCTGCGGGATCGAGGACGTGGAGCGGATCCACCGCAAAATGGCGACGCTCCTCGGGCAGGAGGGCGTGTACCTCGACGATGTCCTGTTCTGCCCGCATCACCCGGACAAGGGCTATCCGGAGGAGAACCCGGCGTACAAGATCCCCTGTGAATGCCGCAAGCCGAAGACAGGCATGATCAGGACGGCCGCGGAGCGGTACAACATCGACCTGAGCCGGTCGTGGATCGTCGGCGACACCACGATGGATATTCAGACGGGTATCAATGCGGGGCTCAAAACGGCGCTGGTGCTGACCGGCGAAGCCGGAAACGACCGAAAATATGACGTAAAGCCGGATCTTGTGTGCAGCGACCTGCTGGAAGCGGTGGAAAAGATCCTGAGCAACGGAGACTGATCCCCGCGGCAAGCCAGGCAGATACCGGCAACGACAGTTCAGAAGGAGAGCTTATGATCATCACCCAGACCCCGTTCCGCATGTCGTTTTTCGGCGGCGGGACCGATTTCCCGGATTTTTATAAGGAGCACGGCGGCGCGGTCATTTCCACCACGTTTGACAAGTACTGTTATGTGACGGTGCGCCATCTGCCGAGATTTTTCGATTATTCGACCGAGCTTTCCTATTCGAAGATCGAGAGAGTGACCGACGTAAACGACATCGCTCATCCAGCGATCCGTGAGGCGATGAAGTTCCTCGACATGCACGAACTGCGCCTGACCTATGAGGCGGATCTTCCGGCCCGCTCGGGGTTAGGGACGAGCAGCTCGTTCGCCGTCGGCATGCTGAACGCGTTCTATGCGCTGAAAGGAAAATATGCGGACAAGAGGAAACTGGCCGACGATGCGATCTATCTGGAGCGGGTCCTCTGCAATGAGAGCGGCGGCGTTCAGGATCAGATCGCGGCGGCGTTCGGCGGGCTGAACCGCATCAACTTCGGGCCGGACGGCTATGAGGTGAACCCGGTCATCATTTCGCCGGAACGGAAATCGCAGCTGAACCGGAATTTAATGCTGTTCTTTACGGGCTTTTCACGTTTTTCCTCGGATATTCAGGACAAGACGCAGAAAGCCATTGCCGACAAGCAGAAACAACTTCTTGAGATGCTTTCTCTGGTCGACGACGCGGAGAAGATCCTGACTTCCAAATCCGATCTCAATGAATTCGGACGTCTTCTGGACTATACATGGAAGCTGAAACGCGGGATATCGGGCAGCATCTCCACGGATTCCATCGACGGGCTGTACGCCCGCGGGATCGAGGCCGGCGCGCTCGGCGGAAAGCTGCTCGGCGCGGGCGGCGGCGGTTTCCTCGTGTTTTATGTTGAAGAGGATAAACGCGCAAGCGTGCGCAAAGCCATGGAGAACCTTTTGTACGTTCCGTTTGAGTTCGAAAACAGCGGGACGCGGGTGATCCATTACGCGGCCGAGGCGTACGAGAAAAGGTAAAAATTCATCTTTGCCTGTCCGCCTGTTTCTGCTTGCAATAAAGGTGTGCGTATGATATAGTGGTCTCAGGCAAAGTTTCTGCTATCTGATAATCTGTTTATCTATTGCCGCTGTTCTGAGCGGTGTCGCGAACTCTTTGCTTATTACTCCGTAACGGCAGGGAGGCGTGATCCTTCCTGCGCATCAATCGAATGGAAGGAAGGAAACATGAACGGTGAGAACAATGCCTGCAGGGATCATGCGCCTGCAAGTCCCGTGGAATGTCTGCCCTCCCGTCCGGATTCCGGCGAATCTGCCGGATTTGGATTCGGTCCGCATACCGGACCGCTCGGGGAAGATGACAATCTGAGCGACTATCTGCTGTTTCAGTCCGTGATGGAAAACACGGAGGCTTACGAATGCGTGCTGAGCATCATTCTTGAGGAGCCGGAACTGAAGCTTAAGGAAGTCCAGGTGGAGAAAGTGATCCCGAACGAAAGAGGAAAGCGGTCAGTGAAGCTGGATGTGATGGGGATCGACCTGTCCGGCCGGAGGATCGGAGCGGAGATGCAGAATGATTCCGAGCACGACGATCTGCGGAAAAGGATCCGGTTTTATCAGGCGATGACGGACACGCCGGTATTGAAATCGGGGAAGGGAACGAGGTACCGCGATCTGCCGGCGACCTGTCTGATCATGATCACCCAGGAGGACCTGTTCGAGAAGGACTGCGCGAAATACATATTTGAGGAACGGTGTCAGGGCATACCGGAGTTACCGTTAGGGGACGGGACGATGAAGATCTTCCTGAACATGAAGAGTAAGAACGGGAAGCCTGAGACGGTTAGTCTGCTGCAGTATATGAAGGATACGAGGCTGGAGAATCCTGAGATCCTGGTAAAGGACGAGAGGATCCTGAGACTGGACCGGATCGTGACGGAGGTGAAGCAGTCGGAAGAATGGGAGGTACGGAAAATGAGCATTTATTCGACCGCAATGGAACGGGGAACTGAAGTTGGAAAGCAGCTCGGTATCGAGATCGGGAGGGAACTCGGTATCGAGATCGGAAAAGAGCTTGGAAAAGAATTCGGAAAGGAACTTGGGGCCGCCATCGGAAGGGAAAACGGCTTAAAGGCATTGGTAAAGACGCTAAAGAAGCTCCTTCCTGATGCGGAAGCTGTCTGGATGGCGATCACAGAGAATGATTCCTACAAAGACGTAAGTCTGGACAGGATCAAACAATTATATTAGTCAGAAGCTCTGCCCTCTGCCGGCGTACAAGCCCCGGCAGGGGGTATTTTAATGCCTGCCCGCGTTTTCAGCCCGGAAGTCAGAATGTGTATGACAGCCGTTTCCGTCAGCATTGCCGCCATTCCCATCAATTTATGGTTGCCTTCTGAAAAAGTCTATGTTAAAATTATTAACAGCACAACCAGAAAATAAGAACGAGGAGAGATACATATGGAACCCAACAATATGTACGAACAGGAAATAGATCTAAAAGATCTGATGTTCGCGGTTCTTTATAAGTGGAAACCGATCATCGCGGTGGCGATCCTGATCGGAGCGCTGCTTGGCGGATACAAGCTGATCACGACTTATAAAGCGCAGAACGACGCCGAAGTGGTCGAGAAAGCGAACGCGGACTACCAGAAGGAAGTGGAGCTTTTTGAGAAGAACCAGGAGACCGGCGAGCGCGAGATCGAGAACCTGACCGAGAGCATCGAAAAGCAGCAGGAGTATCTTGAAGATTCTCTCCTGATGAACATGAGCCCGTATGACGTATGGGAAGCCAAGACCGTTCTCTTCATCAAGACGGACTATGTCATCATGCCCGGCATGGATTATCAGAACGTCAACTATATCAGCACGGTCCTTCAGGCGTACCGCACGTCTTTGACCAATCTGGAGTTCCTCAAATCGGTCTCCAAGAAGGTCGGAATGGACGAGCGGTATCTGGAAGAGCTGATCACGATCACGGTCGACGGAAACCTCCTGACGCTGCAGGCGCGGGCGGACAAGAAGACGACCGTTGAGAAGATCATGAAAGAGCTGAGAAACGGGATCGACGATGCCCAGCCGAGGATCCTCGACAGCATCGGCGAGCACACGATCAGCGAGATCAGCGAGAGCGTAGGATCCCTGGTGGATCTGGCTCTTTCGGACACGCAGAAATCCCAGAATGACCGTCTCGTTTCCCTGAATAACAGCCTGGACCAGAAGAAGACGGAGCTGGATGAGATGGAAGAGCCGAAACCGGCCTCATCGCCGAAGGTATCGGCGCTAAAGAGCGGGATCAAGTACGGCGTGCTCGGCGGCGTGCTCGGCGCATTTATGGTGGTATTCTTTGTATGCGTGTTCTTCCTGATGAGTGACAAGCTGTATTCCGCGAAGGATCTGCGCAGCCGCTACCGTCTGAAAGTCCTCGGGACGCTTCCGGTGATCGGAAGGAAGAAAGCGAATCCGATCGATGCGTGGTTGAGGCGGCTGGAAGGGCGTGTGGATCCAAAGTCGGCGGATACCGAGTACAGCCTGATCGCGGCCAACGTCAAAAACTATGCGGATCATATCCGTTCGCTGCTCATTGTCGGCACGGCAGCCGATGAAGCGATCTCGGCTGTCGCGGAGAAACTGGGCGCGCTGATCCCGGAACTTCAGATCGTCCGGGGCGGCAACATGCTTCAGGAGACGGAGGCGCTGGCCAAACTTGCCGCGAGCGAGGGCGTGATCCTGGTCGAGCAGTGCGGCCGTTCCACCAACAGCGGTGTGGCCGCGGAGCTGGAAAAGACAACGGATCTCCAGAAACCGATCGTCGGCTGCATTGTATTTGAATAATTTAGATACAGACGTCAATGAGGGCGTCGCCGTTCACGGCGGATCGTGGACGGCGGCGCTTTTTTACTTTGAATGCCCGCGGGAGCTCTTTCCGGTTACGCTCAAAAAAGTGGACATTTCAGTCAAAACCGGATTTGACACGGAGAAAAAGGGAATTTATAATGAAGCTGTACCTGCGGAAAAAGAGGGCATGGGGCTCTCAAATTCCAGATATGGCTAATGGACAAATATGGCTAATCTGTGATTATATAGATGTAAGGAGGGATGAACATGGTAAAATACACGCGGCTTTGGGAAACTATGAAGAAAAAAGGCATCAGCCAGTACCGCCTGATCACCTATTATAAGGTCAGCGCGGGACAGATCGGAAGGCTTAAGAAAAATATGCATGTTTCTACCCATACCTTGGAAATGCTCTGCAATATCCTGCAGTGCCCGGTTGAGGACATCGTGGAGATTGAGCTGGACGGAATACCGGAAAAGAAGCCTGCCAAGAGCAGTACAAAATCGGTCCAGAGGACAAGGGAAAGGAAATCGAAAAGCGAAAAGTAGATCGTAGTATGAGATCATGAGAACCCTCCGCCAAACCGGCCCGGAGGGCTCTCTTTGTTTTTGGGGAACGGTTATTCTTTCGAGCCGCTCTCCCGCTCGGCCTCTGCACGTTCTTTCTGTTCCTTGTTCCAGCGGTAGATGGTCGAATCCTCAGCCGGGCAGCAGGAATAATCGCCGTTTAACACCAGTTCGATCACATCACGGGAATAGTGCTTGTGCGGGAGGACCGAATCGGGGATCTCCTGATGCAGCGCTCCGCACGACTGGCATTTCAGACGGCGGAACAGAAAAGTGCGGACTTCACCGCCGACCCAGATCACGCGGCGCTTTTTGCTGTCCCGCACTTTCAGCGGACCGCCGCAGTCGGGGCATACAAGAGGCGTCGGCTCTTTGGGCTTCACATAGTAAATGCCGTTTCTGAAAACGTAAGAATACTGTTTTAAGATAATCATATGTACACACCAGTTTTTCAATTATTCTGTAACTTTGTTGTATCGGATTTCGCTGTTTTTAAGAATGTAAAACAGGTGTGTTTTTGGATAAAAAAACATAAAAATTAGAAAAACGAATCAAGACGTCGAAATATTTCTATTTGCAGGATAAAACACGACAAATCGGATATAAAAAACGCCCGGCGGATGCGGGATCCGTCTGGGCGTTTTGCAGGTCATCTGACAGCCGGGGCGGCTCGGTCACTCCTGACCGTCTTTCCACATTTTTACCGGCATACCGTTTACTTCGACATTGTTTTCGACGGCGATCACGAGACATCGGCGTCCGTCGATGAACCGTGTCTCGATGAGATCGAGGCGTTCCGGCTTGACGCGGATATCCACATCGGGGGTCTTGACGGCGAACTTTCCGGAACCGGTGATCGCGGGGACGAGAAGCGACATCTCTTTCCCGGCGGCGCTTTCATAGACCTGATCGAAGTGCTCGAGACGGTTCGGCTCAACGCCGCTGCTTTCCAGAAGATCGCGGACCTCCGGCATACTCAGCCGCAGCGGTTCCGTATCTTCCTTGTGCTCCTCGGTGAGATCGGTGAGGTTTTCGTGGATCTGCCGGATGATCCCGTACTCGCAGGCGTCGCCGAGCGTGTCCGCGAGGATCGTCTGAAACGTCTCCTTCTGCGACTTGAACGATACGGGGGAAGGCGCACCGAGACACGTCTCGATAAATTCGCTGTGCAGTTCCTCCGGATTTTTTGAAAAATACAGGATCCCGTGGATATTGGCGCTGCGGTCGTCGAACGAAGGGAACAGGAATCCGGTCATCGGCGGCTGCACCCACCAGTCGCGCGGCCTCTCCTCGATGTGGTTGGTAAGCTCGTTGTAGGAGAGCCCGGGCTCGGAAAGGCTGACCGGGCAGATGCAGCAGAGGATATGGTTGTACACCTCTGTCGAGGCGTCGAACAGATCCTCGTTATCCGACGTTTTTCCCGGCACGTCGTATGCGCTGTGGATCAGGATGATGTAGTAATTCTCGCCGTAGTCGTAATTCTCGATCACCTTGTTAAAAAAGGCGTCCACGGTCTCGTCGTCGGTCAGCCTATCGTCGCGGAGGCGCATCAGAAGCGCGTGGGCGCTGTCCGCCCCTTCGTCCCGCGCCGCATATTCGAGGCTGTGGAGATTTTTCCCGATCGTGCCGGAAAGGCTCTTGCGGAAGATCTCATAATATTTGAAGATCTCCTCCTCGGACAGAGCGAAGAACGATTCTTTAAGGGAGGTCCGGATCTGCTTCTGGGCGTCGACGTAACACCCGCAGATGCGGGTGATCGCGCTGTTGTCCTTTTTGAACTGCTTTCTTATTTCTGAAATTTCGCGTTTATTCATTCTGTTAAAACTCCTCGGGTAAATGATGCGATTTTATTGCCGGTCCGCCAGTATGCGCTCCGCATAGTACATTGCGGCGATATGAACCGTCTGGACCAGACCGCCCTCCGCCATCAGCTTGCGCGTTTCTGCGGCGGATAGGACGAGCACTTCGATGTCCTCCGATACGTCAAGCGACTGCTCGCCGACCTTGCGGCAGTTGGTGATCAGATAGCAGTGCGCAAAGCAGCTGAGATTGGTCGCGTTGGGAGCGACCTTGCAGAGAAAGACGGGTTCGTCGCCCGCATAGCCGGTCTCCTCCAGGAGCTCCCTCGCGGCTCCTGCGGCCGGGGTGACGTCGGTCTTTTCCATGCAGCCCGCGGGCAGTTCGATCAGGATCTGCCGCGTACCGTGGCGGTACTGACGCACGAATACGAAATCACCTTCGGCCGTGACGGCGACCGCCACCACGAAATCGGGGATCGTATTGACGTAAAACGGAGATATTTTCGTGCCGTCCGGCAGTTCGCAGTCGTCGGCGTGCAGGTCGATCCACCGGTCCTTGACGATCGTGGTCGATCCCTTGAAGATCCAGGGTTTGATGGACATGTGCGTCTCCTTTCGCGCGGTCTTTCCCGCCGTCACAGCTCGATGACCGTTTTGTCATCCGGCACGAAAAGACGGCCGTGATAATATTCTCTGCCCTCTGCGGCGTACAGCCGTCCGCGGTCCGCGGCGTGACTGTCCTCGGTGTGCCACAGTATCAGATTGGGGATCCGCATGGTCTCGGCCAGCTCGCAGGCGTCCCGGACGGTGCTGTGACTTTTCTCGTACGGTTTCCATATTTCACGTTCCGGGTACAGGCAGAACGCCTCGTGGAACAGCCAGTCGCTGCCCGCGACGTACTGTTCGCAGACCGGCTTATACGGCTCGTCGCCCGCGCAGGTCAGCTTTTTGCCGTTCTTTAACTTCAGCGTGAATCCGTACTGCTCGGCTTTGGTGGAATGGATGTCGAAGAAGGTCACGTCGTAATCCAGAATGTGACGCGTCTCGCCGTCCGCGACCGGCACGAGATGGATGCGGTCGCCGATCAGTTTGCAGTATTTTCCCTCGACCGTCAGGCGGCAGAGCGTCTTGATCGTCTCGACCAGGTTGGCGTGGCAGTAGATTTGGACGTCGCCCTCGTAGGTTCCCTTGCGGATGCTGGTCGCCAGCATGCGCACCATCCAGACGATGCCCAGGATGTGGTCGGTATGCCCGTGGGTGACGAAGATATGATGGATATGTTCCAGCGGGACCTGCATATCCCGCAGGATCCCGAGGATCCCGTTTCCGCCGCCCGCGTCGACCATGAAATATTCCTCATTATCGCGCAGAGCGAAACAGGTATTATAGAAATTGATCGACTGGGCGTTCCCGGTCCCGAAAACATATAAAAGTTCCGTGTTCATGAAAAATCACCTTCCCAATTTATTACAATTATGGTACTATAAAACATGAGAAAAATCAATCACCGATGAAAAACGGGGAGATCATCGGCGGGAAAAGGGGACGTATTATGAGAGACATGGCATACCTCAGACTGCTGGCGCGCGAGTACCCGACAGTCGAAGCGGCGTCCGGCGAGATCATCAACCTGATGGCGATCCGCGGGCTTCCGAAGGGGACGGAATACTTTTTCAGCGACCTGCACGGCGAATACGAGGCGTTTATCCACCTTCTGCGCAGCGCTTCGGGCGTGATCCGCGAGAAGATCTCCGAGACGTTCGGATACCTGATCACGGCAGAGGACGAGATCGCTCTCGCGAACCTGATCTATTACCCGGACCGGAACCTGCAGAAAATGCGGCGCGAGGGGAAGGTGACGGACGACTGGCAGAGGATCACGATCTACCGCCTGATCCGCATCTGCAAGGAGGTCTCCTCAAAATATACGCGCTCCAAGGTGCGGAAAAAAATGCCTGCCGATTTCGGTTATGTGATCGACGAGCTGCTTCACGTCGACTACAATGACGAGAACAAAAAAGTCTATTACGACGAGATCATCCGCTCGATCGTCGACAGCGGGATGGGACCGGAGTTTATCCGGGTGATCTGCGAGCTGATCCAAAACCTGACGATCGACAACCTGCACATCATCGGCGATATCTTCGACCGCGGCCCGCGCGCGGACATTATTATGGAAGAGCTGATGCACTTCCACGACGTGGATATCCAGTGGGGCAACCATGACATCTCGTGGATGGGGGCCGCCACCGGAAATCTGGCCTGCATCTGCAACGTGCTGCGGATCGCGATCCGCTACAACTGCTTTGACGTGCTGGAGGACGGCTACGGGATCAACCTCAGGCCGCTGTCCATGTTCGCGGCTCGCGTGTACCGTGAGGATCCCTGTACGCGCTTTATGCCGAAGATCCTCGACGAGAACATATACGACGCGGTCGATCCGGGCCTGGCGGCCAAGATGCACAAGGCGATCGCGGTCATCCAGTTTAAGATAGAGGGACAGATCACCCGCCGCCACCCGGAATACGGGATGGACGACCGTCTCCATCTTACGGCGGTCGATTTTGAAAAGGGGACCGTGACGATCCGCGGCAAGGAATATGAAATGCTCGATATGAACCTGCCGACGGTGGATCCGAAAGACCCGTTAAAGCTCACGAAGGAAGAGGAGGAGCTGATGCATACGCTCTGCCTTTCCTTCCGTCACAGCCGCATCCTGCACCGCCATATCAAGTTTATTTACTCGCACGGCGGTATGTACAAGATCTGCAACTCCAACCTTCTGTATCACGGCTGCATCCCGATGAAGGAAAACGGCGAGTTTGAGGAGCTGTCGCTGAACGGCATCGTCTATTCCGGCAGACGGCTGCTGGATTATATCGAGGACGTCGTCAAGATGGCGTATTTCCTTCCGGAGGACGATCCGAACAAGGAATGGTGCCGCGACTTTATGTGGTATCTGTGGTGCGGACCGAAGTCGCCGGTCTACGGAAAAGACAATATGGCGACCTTCGAGGGCTACTTCGTGGCGGACAAGGCGGTCGCGAAGGAGAATATGAACCCCTACTACAGGCTGAGCGCCGACGAGAGCGTCTGCGACAGGATCCTGCGGGAGTTCGATCTTCCGATCGAGTATTCCCATATCATAAACGGACATGTTCCGGTGAAGCTCAAGGACGGGGAGAGCCCCGTGAAGGCAAACGGAAAACTTTACGTTATCGACGGCGGGCTTTCCAAATCCTATCAGCCGAAGACGGGGATCGCGGGCTATACGTTGATCTTCAATTCGCACCATCTGGCGCTCGCGCAGCACAGGCCGTTCGATCCGGAACATGAGAACACGCCGAAGGTGACGATCGTCGAGAAGATGAAACGGCGCGTCATGGTGGCGGATACGGACACCGGCCGCGAGCTGGAGGCCCGCATCGAGGACCTGAAGGAACTGGTGGCGGCTTACCGCGGCGGCGTGATCAAGGAGAAAATACGGTAAAGAGACAAAAACGAGGAGATCGGAATGAGCAGGGAAGAATTTTTAAGCACCCTCAGAGAAGCGCTGACCGGCGAGGTGCCGGAGGCGGTGATCGCTGATAACCTGAATTACTATAGAAATTATCTGACGCAGGAGATGGAAAAAGGGCGCACCGTGGACGAGATCGTCGAGGAGATCGGCGGCCCGCGCATCGTGGCGCAGACGATCATCGACACCTGCGAGGCCGGCGGGGAGAGCGGCGGATACACGGAGACGTCCGGCGGTTCATACGGCGGCTCCTACGGAAACGGCGGTCCGTATGAGGACGGCAGGCAGCAGGACGGCGACGGACGGGGCCCCAATATCCATTATTACGACCTCAACAAATGGTACTGGAAGATCCTGATACCGGTCATTCTGATCGTCGTATTCTGCTTCCTGTTTTATGCGCTCGGCGGGATATTCTACCTGCTGATCCGCTTCGCGGGACCGTTACTGCTGATCTGGCTGGTATATCGCATGTTCCGCGGTCCGAGAAATTAGATACTGCACGAATTTATGACAGGCGCGAAAGCTCTGGAGACAGACTTTGCGCCTGTTTTTTATGTGCCCGGCCCGCGGAAAGTTATTAAGAAAGTATTAAATATGCCTGGAAACTCTTGACAAATATCTTTATCGGAAATATAATTCGCGTGTAACAAGTTGTAACAGATTTGTAATAAACGACAAATAAAGTTCAGATATAGAAGTCAGGAGACAGGAGAATGAAGAATAAAAACATAAAAATGATCGGGCTGCTCTGCAGCTGTATGATAATGGCGGCGGCCGCTCCGCAGGAAACGCAGGCGGCGCTGCGCGGTACGGAGATTCATATTTCAACGAAAACGGAAGTGAGCGTGGACGCCGCGGATCAGGAACTTTACGCCGCGCCGGACGAGAATGCGGAGGTCGTCGGTTCCGTCGAACAGGGAAATCTCTACACGGTCCTGGAACAGGTCGACGATACATGGGTCCGGATATCCGTGGACGGAACGGAAGGGTATCTGAACACGAAGACGTCCGCGGCGACGGTGGCCGAGACGGCGGAAAAGACGACGGTCGATCTTTCGGCGGAGAAGCGGAGCGAGATCGTGGATTATGCGCTGCAGTTCATCGGCGGACGCTACGTTTACGGCGGCAGCAATCCGCGCACCGGAGTGGACTGTTCCGGCTTTACCGCGTATATCATGCGGCAGATCGCGGGAATTTCGCTGGCGCATTCCTCGCAGACGCAGGCGACGCAGGGACGCTCGATCGGGCTGGAGCAGATCCGCCCCGGCGATCTTGTCTTTTACGCCAGGGGAAAAAGGATCAACCACGTCGCGATGTACATCGGAGACGGACAGGTGATCCACGCGTCGAACCCAAAAAACGGGATCCGGATCACTGCGTTGTCGTACCGGAATCCCGTCAGGGTCGTTAACGTGCTCGGCGACTGATAAGTCCGCCGGCCGGGCGCTTAGGTGCGCCGGATCAGTTCAAATACCTTGGCTTTTTCGAGAGCCCTCGCGATGATGAAGAAAACGAGCGTGTCAAAGGGCCACTGGATCAGATTCTTGACGAGCCGCGTCGGGAACAGCACCCAGAAGCCCTTTCCGATGACCGGGACCAGCCAGTAAGTGCCGAGGACCGCGTTGCAGAGGATAGCAACGATCAGTTTGGCCGCCAGCATGCGCCAGAAGCTGACCTTGTTCTGATAGAGAAACAGCCCGTAAATAAATGCCGCCAGCATGGCGTTGAACGTAAGCCCGGGGATAAAGCCTCCGTCGGGCTTTAATATGTATTTGAGGACATCCATGCCGCCGCCGAAAAGCGCGCCGACGACGGGCCCGAACAGGAAGTCGACCAGCTCGTTCGGAAGCGCCCCGAACCCGATCTTCAGACTGGGAGTTATGGTGATCGACGCGACATGGGAAAGAACGATCGACAGCGCGCCGAACATGGCGCAGACCGTGATGGTCTTTACATGTTTGAATTCATGGTAGGAATCTGAAATCAAAGCAAGCAGTTTTTTCATAAAAAAATACCTCCTTTGCAGAATTCATGCCCACAACAGGAGATAAACGCAGCCATATCTTCTGACGCAGCGGGATGCGACACATGCACCGCGGGCTCAAGCCCTTCGTCCCGTCAGCAACTCCCTGTCTGACAGGCACTTAACGCGCACACATCTACTCTGCATGTTTTTTGTGAACCCATCATACCATAGTTTTCAGAAAATGAAAAGAAAAACTTGCGGGATCGGCGAAAAATTTTTCGCGGCAGGCATAAAACGAACACGGACGTACCATACTAAGAGCGTAATAGCGAATGCGGCGCACGAAATCCCTGCGCTGCGCAACCACATTTTAGGAGGTACTTCAAATGTCGAAGAACAGCTACGATATGGGCGAGAACAACAAGTCCCAGAACAGCAGCAAGAACAATTCCCAGAACAATTCTCAGAACAATTCGCAGAATGGCGGAAAGAGCGGCTCCCAGACCGGTGGAAAGAGCGGTTCTCAGAGCAACGGCCAGAACTGCGACAACAATTACTAAGCGCAGAAAAGACGGACGGCAGGGACAGGTTCCCTGCCGTTTTTCTGGTTTGTAACCTGTCCCAGCGCCGCGGAATATCCTTTTGTTAAGAACCGAACGGAGGGACATTATGTTTCAGACGATCTCCATGAAACAGCTGGAAGAGCTTCTTTCCGGCCCGCGGGACTTCACGCTCCTTGACGTCCGCAGCCGGGAAGAATACGATATATGCCACCTGGCCGGGGCGGTCAACATCCCGCTCGCGCAGCTGCGGATGCAGTACGGGAGGATCCCGAAGGACCGGCCGGTCATCCTGTACTGCTCCTGCGGCGGGAAAAGCCTTCGGGCGACCCGCATGCTTTCGGACATGGGATATCACGCGATCGACGCCTGCGGCGGCCTGAACTATTACCGCGGCCGCCATTTGCAGAAATCATTTGACAGAGGGGCGCAAAGCCTTTAAAATATGGAGAGTAACCGGACAGAGGACAAACAGGGGAGAGACTGTGGAACGATTTGAACTGATAACGCCGTGCCACTTCGGGCTCGAGGCGGTCATGAAACGTGAGATAACGGATCTGGGATACGAAGTAAGCTCGGTGGAGGACGGCCGGGTATCCTTTATCGGGGACGCCGAGGCCGTCTGCCGCGCGAACGTGTTCCTGCGGACGACGGAGCGGGTGCTCTTAAAGGTCGCCGCCTTCCGGGCCGAGACCTTTGAGGAACTGTTTCAGGCGACAAAGGAGATCCGCTGGGAGAATTATATCCCGCAGGACGGAAAATTCTGGGTGGCGAAAGCGTCGTCGATCAGGAGCAAGTTGTTCAGTCCCTCCGATATCCAGTCGATCATGAAAAAAGCCATGGTCGAGCGGCTGAAACAGGCGTACGGGATCTCATGGTTCCCGGAGACGGGAGCCGCCTATCCGCTGCGCGTGTTCCTGAACAAGGACGTGGTGACGGTGGCGATCGACACCTCGGGCGAGTCGCTCCATAAGCGCGGCTACCGCACGCTCACCAGCAAAGCGCCGATCACGGAAACGCTGGCGGCGGCGCTGATCATGCTGACGCCCTGGCACGGGGACCGCATCCTGGTCGACCCGTTCTGCGGGAGCGGCACGTTCCCGATCGAGGCGGCCATGATGGCCGCGAACATCGCGCCGGGCATGAACCGGGACTTTCTGGCCGGGGAATGGAGAAACCTGATCCCGCGCAAATACTGGTACGAGGCGGTCGACGAGGCGAACGATCTGATCCGCGATCCGGCAGAGACCGATATCCAGGGATACGACGCGGACGGCGAGATCATCCGCGCGGCGCGTGCGAACGCCAGAGCGGCGGGGGTGGATCATCTGATCCACTTTCAGCAGAGGCCGGTCAGCGAGCTGAGCCATCCGAAAAAGTACGGTTTCATCATCACCAACCCGCCTTACGGCGAACGCCTGGAGGACAAAAAGAACCTGCCTGAGCTCTACCGGACGTTCGGAGAACGCTTTGCGGCCCTCGATTCGTGGTCGGCGTATGTGATCTCGGGCTACGGGGAGATGGAGCGCTGGTTCGGGCGGCAGGCGGACAAAAACCGCAAGATCTACAACGGTATGATGAAGACATATTTTTACCAGTTCCAGGGGCCGAAACCGCCGAAGAGAAAGGAATAGAAACATGACGGAACACAGGATCGTTTTTGCAACCGGCAACGCGGGAAAAATGCGGGAGATACGCGAGATATTAAAGGGTCTGGGAGCCGAGGTCCTCTCGATGAAGGAGGCGGGCGCGGACATCGAGATCGAAGAGAACGGAAAGACGTTTGAAGAGAACGCCCTGATCAAGGCGCGCGCGGTCTGGGCCGTTACGGGCGGGATCGTTCTGGCGGACGATTCCGGCCTCGAGATCGACCATTTAAACGGCGAGCCGGGCGTGCTTTCGGCGCGGTATATGGGCGAGGACACATCCTACGAGATCAAGAACCGCAGCCTGATCGAAAGGCTTGAGGGTGTGCCCGAGGAGGAGCGAGGAGCACGGTTCCGCTGCGTGATCGCGGCGGTCCTGCCCGACGGACGGACCTTCACGACGGAAGGGACGATGGAGGGGCGCATCGCGCACGAACCGGCCGGGAGCGGCGGATTCGGCTACGATCCGATCCTCATGCTGCCGCAGTACGGGAAAACGTCGGCGGAGATCACAATGGAAGAGAAGAACGCGATCAGCCACCGCGGGAAGGCGCTCCGAGCCATGGAGCGGAGGCTGGCGGAGGAGATCGGGGATCCGGTATGAGAGTTTTGATCGTCAGCGACACGCACAGACGGGATGAAAATCTGAAGGAAGTGATCAGGCGCACGTCGCCGTTCGACATGCTGGTCCATCTGGGAGACAGCGAGGGGAGCGAAGTCCGGTTCAGGGACTGGGTCGGAAACGACCGGTGCGCGATCTGTGTCGTACAGGGAAACAACGATTTTTTTTCCGATACCGACCGCGAGAAACTCATCTCGATCGGCCGCTACCGGGCTTTCCTCACGCACGGCCATCTCTACGGCGCTTCCTTCGGAACGGAGCGCCTCAAGGAGGAAGCCAGAGAGCGCGGGGCGGATATCGTGATGTTCGGACATTCGCACCGGCCCTGCCTGGAGTACTGCAAAGACGGGCTTATCGTCCTGAACCCCGGAAGCCTCTCGTATCCGCGCCAGGAGGGACGGAAACCGTCGTTTATCATCATGGAAACGGACCGTCAGGGAGAGGCCCATTTTACCGTAAACTATCTGGAGAGAGACGGGCTTTTTTTCTGAAAAACCGGTTGACAACCGGGGGCTGTTAAGATATAATAACTTTTGCGTTGCAGATGAGCGGCTGGTGGTATGCCGTTTTGAAAACCGGGGTGTGGCTCAGTTTGGCTAGAGCGCCTGGTTTGGGACCAGGAAGCCGCAGGTTCAAATCCTGTCACCCCGACGCTGTTTATGCAGGTGTGGTTCAATGGTAGAACACCAGCCTTCCAAGCTGGAAACGTGGGTTCGATTCCCATCACCTGCTTTTTGAGTCTGTAGCTCAGCTGGATAGAGCAACGGCCTTCTAAGCCGTGGGTCGGGGGTTCGAATCCCTTCAGG
>CANQGL010000046.1 GCA_947623185.1 uncultured Lachnospiraceae bacterium | reverse complement strand
GAAATGGAACGTCTTGCCGCATAGCCGGGACAAGGTTTTACTACTTTGTTTACTACCTTTGAGAGAGAAAACCTAAAGAGTTATGAGGGTATATGTGAACTTCTCCCCATATCAAAAATGCCGGGAAAGCCCGAAAACACGGGCTATACCGACATTTAAGAACTTCTAAAGAGATAATCAAAATTCCTATCTAATTTTAAAGTAAAACTTCAATAACTACTCAAAAATGTTCCAAATCGTTAGTAAGCCAGAAATGTCCCCAAAACAGTTCGAATCTGCTCTGGAGTCTTTTTCCTAACATTCATCTGCTTCTTTATTGGTATGGAGACGAAAAAACTCCGTCGCCATCACTGGCAACGGAGTGATTATTTAAGCTCATTCTGGTTTTTGAAGCATCTCCCTTATTCTTTCAGGCGCAATCGCAGGAACAGGGGACTTCACAAAATCCTTAATATTTCTGGTAACAATATAATCCAATTCTTTTTCTTTAGCACATTGCATCTGAAGCCCATCCTCAAGATCAGGCCATTCCGGTCGATTCAAAACAGTCATTATCATATCCGCGTTTTCAGGAATGACCCGCAGTCTCTCGCAAAGAAGCAATAGCAAATCCTTTCTTTTTTCTACGTCAAAATCTTTACGGAGAATGTAAAATAAATCTGTTAAGGTATGAGCCGATATATACCCTTTCAGGTCACCAAACATGCACTCTTTCATAACCAGTCTGGAATCGTCATGAAAAGGTTCTCTGCACATAAGCCAGTCCAGAATAATATTTGTATCAATCAGAACACGCATACTTTTCGTCCCTCGCAGCCATCAATTCAGATCTTTCGTCAATGTCCCGCGATATGCTTCCGGTAAAATCATCAAATAACTTTCTGGCCATGCGTTCTGATACATGATTCTCAGTTGACCGGTCTTGCGGAAAGATCACAATAACACTGGCCTTTTCCACAGGCGCCTTTTCAGTCAGCTGAATCCGACCATTGTCATATGCCCCTTTAATTGCTATCATTGCTTACCTCCATCATATATATTTATATTATACCCAATTTATGCTATGATTACAAGAAATATTTGGAAAATACATCGGGCCAAAAATTTGCAACAAAACTGCAACATTTCTCATTCTCCAACCAACTGATCCGATTCTTTTTATGCAAATAATCAAGGCATTCCGGTACAATGCAAGTTCGCATCGGATACTCCCGACTGTAGGGGAATCCTCAAAAACCGCGTAAATGCGCCATTTTTCAATGCGCAAAAAAAAGCACCAGCCCCGCAGCTTCATATCTGCAAAACCAGCACTTTCAGTGCGCCCTCAGGGACTCGAACCCTGGACAAATAGATTAAGAGTCTACTGCTCTACCAACTGAGCTAAGGGCGCAGGACTTTTGAAGTTTTTGTGCTCTCATCAAAAGCACGTTCCCTATTATAAGGTACACTTCCTCAAAAGTCAACACTTTTTACTAATTTTTTTCGCAGGCAAAATTACCGGTTTAAATCCACGGTCATTTTGACGGGCTGCCGCGATGTCAAAACTCGCTTTTCCCTGTATTTCCGGTATGATCCGCAAGGAAAGTGGACTGTTCCCGTTGTTACGGAAATCCGCATTTATGCGAATGTAATGTGTGCCTGTTCTGATGTCGGAAAAAGATGTTCCGGTTTCCCGGCAGCTATTTTATCGGCTCCGCATAGATACCATTTATGGAGGGAGACCACTGACTGCTGTTATAAGCCGTAAACCTTACTCCGTTATAGTCGAACACCAACTTGTTATGGTACACATTCTCATATTCGCCGGTATGCATGTTAAAGGAACCATCCGAGTTGAGACCCCATGCTTCGTCCTGCGTGGTTTCTTCTGCCTTTGACACGATTACGGCTCCGGATTGTTTCACTATTGCCTCTAATTCGGAGACCCCATAATCGTTTTTGTTTGCGTCTAATCCTTTGATAAATCCATGTATGCCTTGCATGGGGCTGATCTGGGCCAGCTCTGTCTCAAACCCGCCTCCGTTAATGTGTTTAAAGTTAAAGTAATATGGGTATTGCTCCTTCTTCTTACTATCCCAGCAAAACAAGCTTAAATCATTTGAACTGATACCGGACAAATCTATTGAGATCTGGATCTGTTCCGGTGTCCATCCGCAAAATTCCGCAAGCTTATCCCTGTTTTTTAAATCGGTATAGAAAAACTGAGACAGATCAACAATTAAACCAGATTCCAGTCCCTGTGTTCCAACCTGTTTTGTCTGTACGACGCCGTCCACTATCCATGCGCCATTCTCGTTGACTGTATAATGATCCGGCGTAGTGGCTGCTATGAAACAGTATCCGTTTTCGTCGAAACAGTAGCACTCCGCCGTCCCGTTATTGTCATTATCGATCCAGACCCACTGGCTGACCGGATATGTCCCGTCCTTTTCTATATACCGCCATCCGGTCGTGTCAGCTTTCCATTCTCCCGCGAAGGCCGTCAGGCTCATGAAAATTGCCATCGTTGCCGTAAACGCTGCCGTTAAGAAACTCTTTCTCATAAATGCATCCTCTCTTTCTGTGGCACAACTTCGTTATTATCGTACCATATTCCAAAAAAAGATTCAATATGAGAATGACAATGGCGCAGAAGATACCCATGGCTCACGCCGAACCGGACTCCGCGGAAACCGGCTGAGAGCTGCAATCAGCGCCGCAAATTCGCGGGGGACAGTGAAATCGCGAACTATTTCCATCCGCGTTCAAACGTTTACAGCGCCGCGTCGATCGCCGCCTTTAACGACGCCTTGCTCTGAACGCCGATCGCCTTATGGGCGATCTCGCCGTTTTTAAACAGCACCAGCGTCGGGATGGACATCACGCCGTAGCGCGCCGCAATATCGCTGTTCTCGTCGACGTCGATCTTGCCGACCACCGCTTTCCCTTCATATTCCTCGGCCAGCGCGTCGACGACCGGAGCCATCATTTTGCACGGACCGCACCAGGTCGCAAAGAAATCCACCAGCACGGGTCTGTCCGCTCCCAGAACCTCTTTGTCAAAGTTTTCGCTTGTAAACTGCATTTCCATATACCGTTTCCTCCTTTATTTTTTGTCGTTTTTTCCGTTCAGCACCGCGCTCGCCTCATCGAAGCGCTTTTTGAATTTCAGAACCGTCCGGTTCAGCTCGGTTTTGTCGCAGGTGGCCTGTGAAAGAGCCCTCAGGATCCCGTTTTTGATGTCCATGAAAAAGCCGGCCCTTCGACCTGATTTTCTTTAGTATATGCAGCGTGCATGTCCTTATTCCCGCGCGCCCGTTTTCATCCGCGCGACGCGATCAGTTTGCAGATCGGCTTTCCCTCCTCCACAAACCGGGTCTCATACTCGGTCATGACGTTGCCTTCTGCGAGTCCGCTGTTATGCAGATCCGACGTCTGCGCGTCGATCCGCCATCCGGCCTCCGGTATCGACTCCAGCGAATAGCGGAACAGGTCCTGATTATCCGTCTTGAATTCGATCCGCCCGTCCGGACACAGGAACTGATCGTAGACGGCCAGAAAGCGGTCCGAGGTAAGGCGGCGTTTCGCATGGCGGTCCTTCGGCCACGGATCGGAAAAGTTCAGATAAATACGGCTGACTTCGTCCTTATCAAACACTTCCGCCAGCTCCAGCGCGTCCAGCCGCAGGAACCAGATGTTTTTCAGATCCAGTTTTGCCCGCTTCTGGAGCCCTCTCAGCAGAACGCTGGAATAGCGCTCGATCCCGATGTAGTTGATATCGGGATTCCGCTCGGCCAGTTCCATGATGAACTTTCCCTTTCCCATCCCGATCTCGATCTCGATCGGATTCCGATTTCCGAAAAATTCATGCCAGCGGCCTTTATTCGCCTTCGGCTCCTGTACGACATAAGGGCTTTCCGCGATCGTTTCCTCTGCGCCTTTTATGTGGCGTAACCTCATCCCTGATCCTCCCGCCTGTCTTTCGTGTACTTCATTCTATCATTTTTGGCCGCTTTTTTCAAGAAAACATTTTATGGCCGCTTTTTACGACAAAAAATCTTAAAATTTTGTGAAAGTTAACAAAATGTTAATGCAAACTTTGTCCTTTTCTATTATAATATATATGATGTCAGGATCACGCGAGCGTAAAACGCGGAGCGGCCCGTGCATCATAGGGGTCAAAATACCTTTTGACCCCAACATCATACATATCTATTGAATGCGAACTCTAAAAATCGCAAAAAGCTTACGGAGGGGTCAGTATGGGTAGAATGGATAACCCCGGTATCTGGGATAAGATACAAAAAAGCGTTCAGGAAACAGAGCAGCTGGTCATCCAAAACAAAAACACTCTTTCAATGATCAAAGCCCGGCAGACCCTGGAGTATATCGTAAAGCTCCAGTGTGACAAAGCCGGTATGGTCGAGGGTCCGACGGATACCATGATCCGTGAACTCTACCGCGACAAATGGATCTCCCGTTCAACGGCCGAGCATTATCTCCAGATCCTGGCCCTCGGAAACCGGGCGGACAGCGAAGGCGACACCAGCCCGGACAACGCGAGACTGGCCCTGCAGCTTTTGCAGGAAGAAGCCGCGATCTTCTCCGGCGAGACTCCGCCGGTCCGCAGTCAGCAGTCTTCCTCCCAGAGATCCGGTTCCGCGCGGAGTTCCTCCGGCTCAAGGCCGAGATCTTCCTCCCGCGACGCTTCCGGCTCAAGAGTAAACGCCTCCGCCCGTCAGGCCGCTTCCCGCACACGTTCGGGTTCCGGCCGCTCCGGCAGCAAACGCAGGAAAAAATCGGGTCTGGACGGAACGGATCTTCTCAAGCTTTTGATCCCGGTCGTCCTGATCGTTATCCTGATCTTCCTGATCCGGCTTTTTTCTCCGAAGCCCACGCCGAACACGGAAACGACGCCCGCCCCGACCACGCCGCCGGTGACCACGGAAGCGCCGACCACCACGGCCGCTCCGGAAACGACCGCTCCGCCCGAAACGGAACCGGTCGTATACAAAACTACGACCACCCTTAACGTCCGTCAGGGTCCGTCCACCGACTCCAGCCGGATCGGAAAACTTGACCCGGATGTTACCGTCGAATACGTTGAAGATTATGATGACAGCTGGGCGGTCATCATGTATAATAACCAACAGGCGTATGTCTCCAAAGAATATCTGACGGAAGCTGGGGAATAATGACTTCAAAAACAAAATGGATCTATCCCGTAGGGATCCTGTGCGCTTTCTGCCTCATGTTCGTATTTCTGATCACGTCCATCGAGGCAGTCGCGTACTGGACTCCGGGGTATTATGAAAAAGAATACACAAAATATCAGGTCCTCGACGACCTTCCGGAAATGACGATGGACGACCTCCTTATCGTGACCGACGAGATGATGGCGTTCCTGCGCGGAAACCGCGAGGACCTTCATGTGTTTACGACCATGGGCGGCGAATACCGTGAGTTCTTCAACGAACGCGAGATCGCGCATATGATCGACGTCCGGGGGCTGTTTATCGGCGGTCTCTGGCTCAGGCGGATCTGCCTTGCGATCACGGCGGTCTGCTTTATCGGGCTCGCGTACTGGGGCCGGGGCAAAAAGGACGGCCCGTCCGGCCCGAATGAGCGGCTCGCCGCGCTGCGCGTCCTGCTCCCGAAATCGCTCTGTATCGGCACCGGCGTTTTCTTTGCGGCGGCGCTCGTACTGGCCGGGATCATATCCACCGACTTTTCAAAATACTTTGTGGTCTTCCATCACATCTTTTTTGACAACGACCTGTGGATCCTGGATCCGAGGACCGATATGCTGATCAATATCGTGCCGGAACCGTTCTTTATGGACACGGCGCTTCGGATCGCCCTTACGTTTGCGGCTTTTATCCTGGTATTCCTTGGGATCTGCCTCTGCCTCTGGAGACGCGGCGTCTCCAAAACGAAGTAAGGAATGTTTTTATGCGAAAATGTTTGAGTTTTTTTCTCTGTCTGCTGCTGATCCTGGGATCCGTCCCGGCGCTCCCCGCGTATGCGGATACGGAATGGCCCGCGGCAAGTCCCATATCGGCGGACAGCGGAATCGTGATCGATGCCGACTCCGGCGCGGTCCTGTACGGAAAAAACATGCAGGAATCGTATTTTCCCGCCAGTATCACCAAGATACTGACGGCGCTTTTGATTATCGAAAACTGCGATCTCGACGATATGGTGACGTTTACGCACAGCGCCGTCAATACGCTTGAGTATAACTCCACCATCCTCGGCGCGCGCGTCGGGGACAAGCTGAGCGTGCGCGACTGTCTCTACGCGCTTCTGCTGCAGTCCGCCAACGAGGTCGCGAATGCGCTTGCGGAGCACTGTTCCGGCAGCATCGAGGCGTTCGCGGAACTCATGAACCGCCGCGCGGAATCGCTCGGCTGCCTGAACACGCATTTTTCCAACCCCAGCGGCTTAAACGACGACGACCATTACACGTCGGCCTATGATATGGCCCTGATCGCCCGCGCCGCTTTCAGCAACCCGACCTTTGTCGAGATCGACGCCACGACCTATTACGACGTCCAGCCCGGTCAGCTCCAACAGTATCCGGACGGATGGCGCTATTACACGCACCACCGCATGTTAAAACAGAGCGATTCCGCCTACTATAACGGTATCATCGGCGGAAAGACCGGATATACCATGCTGGCGGGCAACACGCTCGTGACCTGCGCCGAGCGCGACGGCCTCCGTCTGATCGCCGTCGTTTTAAACGGCCACCAGACGCACTACGAGGACACGCGCGCAATGCTCGATTTCGGCTTCGACAACTTCAAATCCGTCTCCATCGCCGATCGCGACAGCACCTACGAGGAAGTCGAGAACGACCTCTCCGTCGCGGGGATCTTTCCGGGCACGGCGACGCGCCTCTCGATCAACGAGGACAGTGTGATCACGCTCCCGCTGAGCGGCGATTTCGCCGACGTCACCTCGGAGCTTACCTACAGTCTGAATTCCTCCGCGCCGGAAAACGCGGTGGCGCGGATCGATTATATGTACGGCGACCATAAAGTCGGGGAAGCGTATCTGGAAGCCTCGGTGGTAAACGGCTACATCCCGGGGCTTTCCGAAGATCTCGTCCCGGCGGTATCTTCCGGCGTTACCGCGACGCTTGCAGTCCCGGGCGGTCAGACGGCCGGCGCTGAGCTCTCCGCCGGAGAGGCCCCACAGGAACCGCAGGAGGAGTCGGACCCCGCCGCCGCGTTTCTCACCATCCTGCTGCGCGTCATCTCCGTCATCGTGATCATCGGCATTGTCGGAGCCGTCGTTTTCGGTTTCCTGATCTACCGCGAGCGCAAGGTGGAGCGCGAACGTATGCAGCGCCGCAAGAAGCGTGAGGCGCGCATGAAGGAATGGGGCGATTCCCCCTCCGAGTTCGATCTCGTCATGCAGGAACACCTGCGCCAAAAAAACCGCTCCCGAAGGCGCGGTTTCCGTTGAAACTTATTGATTTGTTCAGCCGCGGATACAACCGGATCCTCATTCGGTGCGCCGCGGCTGTTTTTTGTTCCGTTCTGCGTTGCGTCGTTTTGCCTCGTCTTTTTTGCCGGAGATCTGTTCCGCTTCCTCATTGCCGATCAGCTTTTCCGTCCGCACCGCGAAAACCTCTCCCCGCTCCGTCTTTTTGATCCGGATCTTTCCTTTCACGGGCCCGTGCTCGGGACAGTTCGCCAGGCAGAGATGATACCTTTGTCCGTATGAAAACCAACGGATCTTCTTTCGCAGCGTCCGGTGGCATTTATAGCAGATCATCTCCGTGACCCGCCTGTCGGAAAGCGCCTCGTCGCGTGAGGCAAACGCGCGTGAAACGAACTTGGAATAACTCGGAAATTCCAGCGTAAATTCCTCCGCCCGCGTCCTGGGCGTCCGGTAATAGTCCACGGAAACGTAATCCGCGATCCGCTCAAAGTCGAGCCGGGCCAGGATCTTTCCCGTGTAATCCGCGTCCTCCAGAGCCCGGTGGAACGGCGCGTCCGATCTCAGGCTGAAAAACCCGACCGCGTGGTCCAGCGACTCCCGCGTCTTTCCGTCGGAATAAAGGAGGCTGTACAGCTTTTGGACGTCATAAAACAGGAGCGGCTGCGGAAACGGCGATTTGATCCCGTGGTATGCCATGTTGCGCTGCAGTTCCGTCAGGTCCATGCCGCCCCATGTGCAGAACGTGTAATCGTCGCCGCACCAGTCGATAAACTCCCGGATCACCTCCGCGAACGGGCGGCCGTTCCTTGCCAGCTCCGCCGCGGTGACATGCGTCACCTCGGAAATGATGTAATGGATCCGCCGGTAGACGCAGGGCCGGATCAGCCGGTGAAATTCCGACACCTTTTCCATCTTCTCATTTAGTTTTACGGCTCCGATCTCGAAGATCTCAAACGGCAGGTGCTCGACCGCCGCCTCTTTTCCCGCGGAACTCTGGTTCCATTCCAGATCCATTACAATAAACGTTTTCATGTCCTATATTCTAACCTGTCCGGCCGTTCTTGTAAACGTGTTTTTCCCATTTCGCGGGAATTACCATTTCTTCATGATCCTGAGCCGGTTCATTCCTTCGCGGTACTCGTAATCGACCTCATCCATCGTCTTCTTCACAAGGAAGATCCCAAGCCCGCCGATCTCGCGCTCTTCCGCGGAAAGCGTTACATCCGGATTTTCCCGCTCAAGCGGATTAAAAGGATGACCGGAATCCATGAACGTCAGCGTCACGGAAGGCACCTTCTCCGCGATCACGACGCGGACCGTGGCCGTTCCTTTCTTCTGTCCGTACGCGTACCTGGCGATGTTGCTGAAGATCTCGTCGACCGCCACATTGATCTGTGCCATGACCTTCATCGGGCAACCGGCCTGTTCCAGAAGCCCTTCCACGAACTCCGTCACGGTACGGACCTGTTCCGTCTCCGCGTCCACCGTGATCTCTTCGCCGCATCCGCGGTATCTTAAGCACACCATGGTGATATCGTCAAACTGCGGCGCCTCCCCGACAAACCGGTCGACGTCCGCTATAACTCCGCGGCAGATCGCCTCGGGATCGTCGGTCTCCAGCGAGTTGATCCGGCTCTCAAGACGATCCTCGCCGTAAAGCTGCTCGGAAGCATCGGTCGCCTCCGTCACGCCGTCCGTATAGAGGTAGATCATGTCGCCCGGATGAAGCTCGAGCTCTCCGCGGCGATAGCGGATCCCATCCATGCCTGCCAGGACCAGGCCGGGCCGCGTCTTGAAGTACTCATATCTGCCGTCGCTTCTGCGCACGAGCGGCGGGTTGTGTCCGGCGTTCGCAAAGCTCACGATGCCGGTCCCCAGATCCAGGATGCCCATCCACGCCGTTACAAACATTCCGGCCCGGTTGTTCTCGCAGAGATTGCGGTTCGCCTCGGTAAAGACTTCCTCGACCGGAAGGCCGGTCTCCGCCAGGCTCTTGATCTGCGTCTTGGCCGTCATCATAAACATGGCGGCCGGGATCCCCTTGCCGGACACGTCTGCGATCATGAAGGCGAGCCGGTCTTCACCCAGTAGGTAGAAGTCGTAGAAATCGCCTCCCACTTCCTTTGCCGTCCGCATACCGGCCCAGATATCGAACTCGGTCCGGTTCGGATACGGCGGGAAGACGGACGGAAGCGCGGAGAGCTGAATGGACTTCGCCAGCTCAAGTTCCTTGTCGATCCTGGCGGCCGCTTCGTCAATGTAATGTTTCAGCGTCACGACCGTCGAGTTGATGTCGTCCGACAGCGAGGCAAATTCCTCGTTCGTGCGCACGTCGACCTTCACGTCGAGGTCGCCGTTCGTGATCTCGGAAAGCGAACGGTTGATTTTATGGATGTTATCCACGATCAGATATTTGATCAGAATATAGATCAGGATAAACAGCGCCATGAAGATCAGCACTTCCATAAAGACGGAAATGTACAGGGACACGTCACGCGCAAAGAACGCTTCCCTCTCCGGTATTACGCCGATGATATAATAACCCTCGGTATACACATACATACACCTGGACGGCGCTCCGAATATATTTGCGGAAAAACTTGTATACTCGGGTATCTCATTGGGATCCAGCCGGTATCCGGCCGCTTCCAAATCATGCCCGGCCTCCTGGCCGTCCGGCGCGCTCACGATCTTCCAGTCGGCGTCGCATATGATGAGGTAGCCCTGTTCGCCGACATGACGGTTTTTCGTTGCCCCGATCACCTGCGCGTCAATGTCCTTCTGGAACTGCTTTTTGTCGTAACCGACCTGCAGAAAACCGCCGGCAGGCATCGTAACGCCGGCGTATTTGCGGAAAACCGCTCCGTTGTAGCCGGTCGGCTGGTAGCTCTGCGCATACTCGCTGACCGTTCCTTCCAGCAGGACCAGAAATTCCGCGGACTGTTTCGTGGAGGCCATGTCGAATCCCTTGGTGCTCTCTCTGGTCGTCTCCGTGATAATGCCGTCCTCGTTGGTGATAGCGATCTCGGCCACATCATATTTTTCGCTGATCCTGTTCAGCGCATCCATATCCACTTCCGGCAGTTTCTGGACTTCGTCGGCGACTTTGTGGGTAATATCCAGAAGATTTTTATTTGAGGCGTCCTCGATATCCTTACAGACGTCGCCGATATTCAGCGTCAGCAGACTTTCGATCTGGCTCTCGGAGATCCCGTTCTCGATCCAGTGCGTAAAAACGCTCGTGGCGAGGAAAGCCAGCGTAACACAGATCAGGAGCCATTTCTGGAACGTCTGCGTGATCGCCTCCCCATCTTTTGTTCTGGCGATCCCCTTTCCTGCGATGGAGACGCCAAACAGGGCCAGTCCGACCGCCAGTCCGTTCATGACAATAAGCGGTACCGCTCCCACTTCGACCGAAACGAACGCCTCCCTGAGCTCGCCGCTTCTTGTGAGCAGGACGAGCAGCATATCGATCACCTCGGCGATGATCCCCGCTGCCAGTCCGTAATACCACGCCGGTTTCTTATCGTCAAACATAAAACGGCGCATAGCGGCTCCGCTGAGCCCCGCGATAATAATGGACGATGTTCCGGAGATGCGCCCGTAATATCCGGCGCCCCAGAAGGTCGCGAAATAGCGCTCGATCCCGCCGATCAGACCGGAAATGATCCCGGCAGGCGCGCCGAAGATCAGACCGGCGCACAGAGGCGCGGCCGTGCTCTCATTCAGCGTGATGCCGCTGACCGTAGCGCCGAATTCCGTACCGCAGACTGATAGGATACCGAAGACCACTCCGTATATGATCTGTCTGGTCGCGGGTTTTACCGTTCCGAATGCCGTCTTTTTCTCCGCAAGGTAAAATCCGACGGATATCAGCACCGTGGGGATCGCGATCAATATTAACTGAAGATATGCATATACCATGTCAAAGCACCTCCGCTTACTGAGGAGGCCCCGGCAAAAATGCCGGAGCCCTGTATCCGTTTTCGTTTATGACTGTTTCGCCGTCTCTTTGGCACTGATCTTTTCGCTGTAGAGCAGGCTGAAATACCGGTCGTGCGCCGCGTGATATTCCCGGTTGTATTCCTCGTCCCGCCCGGAATGCAGCATGGAAACGTAATCGTGGATCTGGTTCTTGATCTTCGGGTTCACTCTCGCGATCGTCGCCACGCCGATGTTGGAGCAGATGTCGGACATCCTTTCCAGTTCGGAGAGGAGATTCAGAAACTCCGTTCCCTCGGACATCGTGCAGGATCCGGTCCGCAGTCTTTCCAGATGATTGTCCTTTAAGGCGTTCACCATATCGTCGACGACTTCCTCGAGCGGTTCGATGTGGCGCGCCGCCGTGACGTTGCGCTTCTGGAACGCCTGGCTGGTATAGTCCATGATCGTCTCGATCAGCTGCATGATCACCCGAAGCTCCGCCATCGCCGCATCGGAGAACGTGTTCTGGCTGTCATGCAGGCTCGTCGAGATCTCCGTGATGTTCATCGCATGGTCGCTCAGACGCTCAAACTCCGAAACGACGGAGAGATAATGGTTCATGATCGCGACATGGTTGGGCGCCGTAATGTGCGCGGAGATCTGAACAAGATAGTTGCTGATCCGGTCCGCCATGCTGTCGATGTAATCCTCGTTCTTTTCGACCTGCGTGATCTTTTTCGCGTCGTAGCGCGCGATCACCTCAAACGACAGCAGCGTGTTGCCCCGGGCCATGTCGTACATGGCCGAAAGCGCGTCGAAGCAGCGTCCGAACGCGAACGCCGGCGTGCTGAAGAATACCGGGTTGAGCGCATCCAGCAGCTCGTCATGCTCGTTCACGGTGTCGGGCTCGTCCTTTATGATCCGGTAGCTCAGTTTTTCGTAGAAACCTACCGTCGGGAACAGCAGGATCGCGCATGCAAGGTTGAAGATGGTGTTCGTGTTCGCGATGCCGCCGGAATGGATCACGCTGTCCCAGATGCCGTCCAGCAGCCCGAGTTTATGGATGACCGTCACCGCGATCAGGATGGCCGCCGATTTGCTCAGGTTATAGAGGATGTTAAAGGCTCCGACCCGCTTCGCCTCCGGCTTTGCACCGATGTTGCAGACGATCGCCGTTGTCACGCAGTCGCCGAGATAGACGCCGACCAGCACCGCGTAGATCCCTCCGAAGGTCAGAAGGCCGGAAGTGGAAAACGCCTGCAGGATACCGATCGTCGCGGAAGAGCTCTGCAAAACGAACGCGACGCTCAAACCGATCAGATATCCCAGCACCGGGTTTTTTCCGATGCTGGCGAAAAGCTGGTCGATGATCCCGCTTTTCGTCAGTGTCCCCACCGCGTCCGTCATGTTCAGGAGGCCGGAAAACAGGATACCGAAACCGATCGCGATCTGGCCGATCTTTCCGGTATTCTTGCCCTTAAAGCCCATAATGATCACAATGCCGATGATCAGGGCCAGCGGGGCCAGCGTGGACGGAGTAAAAAACTGCAGGAACGAAGCGCCGGACGAGTCCAGATCCAGAAGACGGATGATCTGGCCGGTAACGGTCGTACCGACGTTGGCTCCGATGATGATCCCAAGAGACTGGTGCAGAGAGATGATCCCCGCTCCGACCAGACCGGAGGTGATGACGATCGTCGCCGTGGAAGACTGGATGACCGCGGTCATCCCCAGTCCGAGGAAAAACGCTTTGACCGGCGTACTGGTGAGCCGTTCAAGCGCGGTCTTCAGAGTGCCGGACGAGCTTTCCTTCAGCCCGTCGCCCATGATGCGCATGCCATATAGGAACATGGCAAGGCCGCCCAAAAGGGATATTATGTCAAAAATGCTCATGCTTTCTCCTGTGATGATTATGCAATTCCCGAACTTTGCTCCATTTTACATTTTACATGGCTTTTACGTTTTTTTCTACTACTTTTTACGTTTTTGCCTCATAATTTTTTTCTTATGCTTGTTCCCTGCAAAAGAGCGTGGTATTATAGTGTTGTAGAAAAAAGTACTTATAAAGTGAAAAACAAGAGAGACCGGGATGGAGGAAGAGAATGAAGAAAATTCTGCGGAAAACTCTGGCGGCGGCAGCTTTCTTTACGGCGGCAATGACGATCACTGCGTCTGCGGCGGCGTGGAAAACGGACAATGTCGGGGCATGGTACGAGTATGATGACGGAACCTATCCGAAGGGAGAATGGGTCTGGATCGACGGCAACAGCGACGGACAGTCGGAGTGTTATTATTTTAATGAATCCGGTTATGTCCTTAAGGATACGACCACGCCGGATGGATATCAGGTGAACGCTGAGGGAGCCTGGGTCGTGAATGGGACCGTACAGAGGCAGTCAGGCGGCAGTTCAACCGGAACGGGAAGCGGAAGCGGCGCTACCGGCTGGTACGATAATATCAGTTCGCTAAGTGAGGGAGACAAAGCCTATTATCATTTTTTGGAACATTATTATAAGAGCGGCTCTCACTCGGGGGATTACCGGAAGAGCGTGAACGACCAGTGCGTCAGGATCGAGGCCGATCCCGGCAATGCTGCGGCTTCCGCGGAGATGGCATGGGTCGAGATCCCGATCTGGACGATCCGGAACAACCAGAAGGTGGCAAGTACCACCCGGGTACAGGTTTTAAGCAGTATCGCTGATGAGGTAAAGCAGATCTTTACGGAGATCTTCAATGGACCGGAGCGGTTCCCGATCTCAAGCGTCGGCGGCTATGCGTGGAGAAGCGACGGCCTGAACAGCAACCACAGCGTAGGTTTGGCCATTGACATCAATCCGGATCAGAATCCGCAGGTGCGCGCGGACGGAACGGTTATTGCCGGCACGAAGTGGGAGCCGGGCATAAATCCCTACTCGATCAGCAGAGACAGCGATGTGGTGAAGGTTTTCGGAGCTCATGACTGGGACTGGGGAGCGGGATTTGCCACAAAGGATTATATGCATTTTGACTGGATATTTGACTGGGACTACAGTGATTTTGACAGTTCCGGCTGGCTGTGGATCGACTGATAAAGAAGACAGAATGTGACGGAAGCGCCGCCTTATGGCCGGAATCTCTGAAGGTTCCGGCTATCTGCTTAACTTACCCGGTGAAACGCCGTAATATAGGCAGGACCGGCCCTGTAAATCGTGCCGGAGCACCCGGCAGGAGGTCGCCATGAAAATCACCAGATATGATGAAAACGGAAAAACCGTGCTGGCCGTCGAGGGCTGGCTGGACACGCCGTCGTCGGAGGAACTGATGCGGGCCCTGGAGGCTTTGGAAGACGTCAAAAGCCTCGCCCTCGATTTCGGAGGGGTCCGGTATATCTGCTCGTCAGGTCTGCGGGCGGTCCTCTACGGATATAAGAAAATGCAGAAGCTGGGCGGGGATTTTTCCGTGATGCAGGCGTGCGATGAAGTGATGGATGTGTTTCGGCTGGCGGGACTGACCGGCAGCCTGAACATTACCGCCAGGAAATGAAAGGAGTGCGGTTTATGGATACGATGAACGAGGATCTTGCATATTTCAGGGACAGGCTCCCCAACCCGGACGCGGATTCCATGCCGCTGCCGGACGCACAGGCGCAGCCGGACGGCTTCGACGGGGCGCTCCTGTGCCGCGCCCTGCCGGGCGGACTCGCGCGGGCTCTTGCGGATCTTGCGCGGCAAAACGGACTCGATCCGGCCGTTCTCTGTGAGACGGCGGCGATGCTCCTGTTTGGGAAATACAGCGGAAACACGGAGGCGCTCTGCGCGGTCGTCCGCGCGGGAAAGCGCGTTCCCGTCTATTTCGACTTTGAAAAAGAAAAATCCGTTGCCGGCTGCTGCCGCTCTGTAAAGGAACAGGCGGACGAGGCCGCGCGGCATGACGCCGTCGGATTCGATACCCTTTGTTCGGAGCTCGGGCTGGCCGCGATGCCGGTACTGACCTGCGATAAGGAATTTTTTGACGCCTTTTCGCTTAAGGACGCCGCGCCCAAAACCGCGCCTTGCCTGTTTTTTGACACGCAAACGGGCGACGTATGCGTCAAATACAACGCCGCGCATTACAGCGCGGACACGATAAACCGCCTTCTGGACTCGCTTGCGGCAGTGCTGCAGTCCATTTCGCGGGGCGAGGATGATACCGGCAATATCGGCATCCTCTCCGATAAGCAGCGCGCGGAGCTGGATTCGTTCAACGAGACGGACGCGCCCTATGACGCCGCGGAGACGCTGATCGACCGGATCGGCCGCGCTGCGGAACGCTTCCCGGACAACATCGCGGTTGTCTTTAAGGACCGGCGCATCACCTATCGGGAGTTTTCCGATCTCACGGACCGGATCGCCGCATATCTGTGCCGCGAAGGCGTCGGCCGGGGCGACGTGGTCTCCGTTCTGATCCCGAGGTGTGAATACATGCCCATCTGCGCCGTAGGCGTTCTCAAATCCGGCGCGGCCTATCAGCCGCTGGATCCCAGCTATCCGCCGGAGCGCCTCGCGTTCATGATGCGGGACGCGGACGCAAAGCTGCTCATCGCGGACAGATCGCTGCTTTCGCTCGTGCCGGAGTACGGCGGGGCGGTGCTGACAACGGATAAGATCCCCGCGCTTCCCGCCAGCGAAGAAATCCTTCCGCGTCCGAAGCCGGAAGATCTGTTCATCCTGCTCTACACGTCCGGCTCCACGGGCACGCCCAAGGGCGTCATGCTCGAGCACGGCAATCTCACGGCATTCTGCAGCTGGTTCACAAAATACTACAAAATGGATGAGAACAGCCGCGCGGCTGCATACGCCTCCTTCGGCTTTGACGCCTGCATGATGGATATGTATCCGGCGCTGTCGAGCGGCGCGCAGCTGCACATCATCGCCGAGGACATCCGCCTCGATCTGATCGCCATCAACCGCTATTTAACGGAAAACAAAATCACGCATATCTTTATGACCACACAGGTGGGCAGACAGTATGCGGAGCTGTTTCCGGACAGCGAATATCCGAAATATCTGTCTGTCGGCGGCGAGACGCTGGTGCCTGTCGAACCGCCGCGCTACCGGTTCACCAACGGCTACGGCCCGACGGAATGCACTGTTTTCACCACGGTCTTCGGCGTGGACCGGCTCTGCCGCAACGTACCCATCGGCAAACCGTTGAGCAACCTCAAACTGTATATCCTTGACGCGAAGGGACGCCGCGTCCCCGTGGGCGTACCGGGCGAGCTGTGCATCAGCGGGCCGCAGGTCGCGCGCGGTTATTTAAACCGTCCGGAGCAGACCGCGCAGGTCTTTGTGAAGAATCCGTTCTGCGACGATCCGCGTTTTGCGCGGATGTACCGCTCCGGCGACATCGTCCGCTTCCTGCCGGACGGCAACGTGGAGTTTATCGGACGGCGGGATTCGCAGGTGAAGATCCGCGGATTCCGCATCGAGCTGAGCGAGATCGAGGGCGTCATCCGCCGGTTCGAGGGCATAAAGGACGCCACGGTGATCGCCTGCGACGAGCCCGGCGGCGGCAAGTATGTGGCGGCCTACATCGTCGCCGATGAGCCGGTGGACATCGAGGCGCTGGGCAGTTTCATCCGGGAGACCAAACCTCCGTATATGGTGCCCGCCGTCACCATGCAGATCGACCGCATCCCGTTGAATCAGAACCAAAAGGTAGACAAACGCGCCCTTCCCAAGCCCGAAAGACACACCGAGACCTACACGCCGCCGGAAACCGGCGTGCAGAAGAAGATTTTAGAGCTTCTCGCGGGCGTTGTGGGCCATACATCCTTCGGTGCGGATACGGACTTTTTCGAGGCTGGACTGACCTCGGTCGGCTCGATCAAATTCCTTGTGCTTTTGACGAACGCGTTCGGCGCCGCCGTCTCCACCAAAACGCTGCGCGGATGCAGCACGGCGCGGAAGCTGGAAAATTACCTGAACACGGCGGAAAAAGCCGCCGTTTCCGTCCGGCGCGACCGTTACCCGCTCACGCAGACGCAGATGGGGATCTATGTGGAGTGCATGAAGCATCCCGAAGCGGTCTTTTATAATCTCCCGGGCGTTTTCCCGCTGGCCGCGGACACGGACGTGGAGAAGCTGTGCGATGCCGTGCGCCGTGTCGTAAACGCGCATCCCTCCGTCAAATGCACGATCCGCGCGGATGAGGACGGGCAGGTCTTCATGTTCCCGCAGGACGACCGGCCTGTGGACGTGGACGTCGTCCGGGGCACCCGGGAAGAATACGAGGCGTTTTTTAAGGGTTTCGCACGGCCGTTTGACTTTGAGCACGGCCCGCTGTACCGCTTTGCCGTCTTCGTCACCGGCGAGCACGTTTATCTCGTCCTCGATTTCCACCACATCATCAGCGACGGTTCGTCGATCGCGGTGTTCGCGCAGGAGCTGGACCGGGCGCTGCGCGGCGAGGAACTGCTCGGCGAGCCCTACTCCCAGTTTGACCTGGCGGCCGACGAGGAACAGGCGAGGAAAGGCGAATCGTATCAAAATGCCAAGCGCTATTACGACAGCGTGTTCACGGGCGTTTCCGGCTGCATCGTGCCGGAGCGCGACACCTATGAAAAGCAGGAGCGCTGCGGCTTCGTCCGCGTTTTCAGCGACAGGCTCTCGCCGGAACGCATCGAGGCGTTCTGCCGCCGGAAGCGGATCACGCCCAACGTGTTCTTCCTTTCGCTGATGGGCTTTGTGCTGGGAAGGTACGAGCATACGGAGGAAGTCTGCCTGACGACGATCTACAGCGGCCGAAACGACGGGCGGACCGCCGCCACCATGGGCATGCTCGTCAAGACGCTGCCGGTGTACGCGGAACCGGCGGACAGCCGCCCCGTCGCGGACTATATGAACGCCATGCAGGAGCAGATCCTTTCCTCCATGAGCAATGACATCTATTCCTTCGCGGAAGTCAGCCGCGCCTACGGCATCCAGAGCGACGTAATGTTCGTCTATCAGGGGGATGATTTTGTCGAGTTCGACCTGGGCGGGCAGAAGACGGTATTCGCCGAGGGCGTTCCCGACGTCGCCAAGTCCATGCTGTCCGTCGATCTGTTCGTGGAAAAGGGCAGGTACCGCTTCGAGTTTGAATACCGCGCGGACATGTACAGCCGTGCGTTCATCGACCGGCTGACACATGTGCTGGAGGAGACCGCGCTCAGTTTCCTCACCGCCCGGACGCTGGGCGACGTGATCCTCACACCGGCGGACGAGCTGGAGCGCATCGAGCGCTTTAACGACACGGATTATCCCGTAGACCTTGTCAGCGTGAACCGCCTGTTCGAGCGGCAGGCCGCCGCGCATCCCGAGCGGACGGCTCTGATCGCGGCCGG
>CANQGL010000045.1 GCA_947623185.1 uncultured Lachnospiraceae bacterium | reverse complement strand
TTGTTTCAAAGGCTATTTTTCAATAGCTTGTTTCAGTGCGCCATTTTTTGGCTTTCCTCTACTTTCTTTCACACTACCTTCCGGCAAAATCAATTTTTATTCAACTTTCAGCATCCGGTATCCGACACCGATATGCGTCTGGATGTACTGGGGCGATCCCGGCTCCGATTCCAGTTTTTTGCGCAGCGTCGCCATAAAGACCCGCAGGGAGGCGACGTCGTTGTCCCAGCTGCTGCCCCAGACGTTGCGCGTGATGTAGGTGTGGGTGAGGACTTTTCCGATGTTTCTCGCCATCAGGCACAGGAGCTTGTACTCGGTCGAAGTCAGATGCAGCTCCGAATCCCCCAGCCAGGCGCATCCCGCCGCGTAGTCGATCTTTAATTTCCCGTTGGTGAACACCGATTCCCCGGCGTCTGTCTGCATGATCGTCAGCCGCCTTAGCGTGGCGCGCAGTCTCGCCAGCAGTTCTTCCACGGAGAACGGTTTCGTCAGGTAATCGTCGGCCCCGGCGTCCAGCGCCTCGATCTTGTCGCTGTCCTCGCTGCGGGCGCTGATCACGATGATCGGCATGTTCGACCAGCTGCGGATCCGGCCGATCACCTCCACCCCGTCCATGTCCGGCAGGCCGAGGTCCAGCAGAACGATGTCGGGCTGATGGGTGGACGCCTCCATAATGGCGCGCTCGCCGGTCCCCGCCACGATGTATTTATAGTCCTGCGTCTTTAAGGTCGTCGTGATGAGGTTGCGCACGGGGGCGTCGTCCTCCACCACAAGGATCTGCGGTTTATGCATGGAGATTCACCTCGCTTGATGGTAATGTAAACGTAAAGATACAGCCGTGCGGCACGTTGTCCGTCAGCGTGATCGTGCCGCCGTGCGCGCCGATGATCGATCGGCAGAGCGCAAGACCGAGGCCGAGGCTGCGGCGGCTGTCCGCCACCTTGTTTTCCCCGGTGAAGAACATCTCGAACACGCGCTCCTTCTTGTCGTCCGGGATCCCCGGTCCGTTGTCGGCCACGCTGACCGCGATCATGCCATCCTGCCGCCCTGCCGTGACCGTGATCTCGGATCCGGCTGGCGTATATTTTGCGGCGTTGTCCACCAGGTTGACGATGACCTGCATGATCAGGCGCGGATCGATCCGCGACAGGAGCAGCTCATCCTTGGCCTCGAAGCGGAGAACGTGGTCCGCGCATTTGCGCCGGACGTGCTTGAGCGCCTCCTCGGCCACCTCCTCGATCAGCTCGGTGGACATATGAAGATTCACGTTGCCGCCCTCGAGCCTTGTCACGGAGAGCAGGTTCTCCACCAGGCTGGTGAGCCACTCCGCGTCGTCGTGGATGTCCGTAAAGATCTGCGTCCGGGTCTCGTCATCCAGCCTGTCATAGCAGGCGAGCAGATAGTCGGCGTTCCCGGAGATCGAGGTCAGAGGCGTCCGCAGATCGTGCGAGATCGTCCGCAGGAGATTAGCCCGAAGCTGCTCGTTTTTGGCGAGCACAGCGGCCTGCTCCTTCTCTCTGGCGTTTCGGTTGTTCTCGATCGCCAGCGCGCACTCGCCTAAAATGGACAAAAGCACGCTGTTCTCGAACGAATCGAGCGGCCCGCCGCTTAAGTCGATGCCTACAACGCCGTACACCGTTCCGTTCATGCGGATCGCCAGATACTGGCCGCGCGCGTCCTTATCCGTCCCTGTCATCGCGCCCGCGCGTTTTCCGTTCTTTAGTACCCGTGCGGCAACCTCCCTCTCGTATTCCGCTCCGAAGGGATCGTCGCCGCTCTCCTCCGCGGCCCGCGGCACATAGCCCTCGCCGAGCGCGCCGTCCTGCTCCGGGTAGGCGATCACGCCGCGGTCCAGCAGCTTGGCGAGCTGTTCCGCCGTGATGCGGATGATCGCCCCGTCGTCCTGCTCCTTCTGCAGCAGCTGGTTGGTATCAAAAAGGACCTGCGTGCGCCACGCCGACTGCGCGGCCAGCTTGGCATGGTTCTTGAGCCGGTTCGCCAGACTTCCTGTGATCAGGGAGGCGATGAACATGACCGCGAACGTCACCGGATAGCCCGGTTCGTAGGCGTGCAGGGTCAGATGCGGTTCCGTAAAGAAAAAATTAAACACCAGCACGCTGGCGAGCGAGCCGATGCCGCTGCAGATATGGCTCTTGGTGCACAGGGCGTTTAAGAGGACGCCAAGAAGATAGACCGTAATGATGTTCGCCTCGGTAAAGCCGAGTTCGCGAAAGATGCTGCCGATCACGGTCGCGGCAACTAAGATCAGAAACGTGATGGCGAGGTCCTTTAAGGTCGGGATCGTCGGCTTCTCAAAATTCTCCTTCTGCGCGTGGTAGCTGGTCTCGCTCGCGGAGTCCGGGATGATATGGATGTCCATGTTGGGAGCGATCTCGGTCAGCTTCTCCGTCAGCGTCGGCTTGCTCCAGAAATGACGGCGCGCCGCGTTGCTGCGCCCGATCACGATCGTCGTTACACGCGAAAGGCGCGCGAACTCCGCGATCTGGTAGGACACATCGTCCCCATAGACCGTGGCGACCGTCGCGCCGCTTTTTTCCGCGAGGCGGATATTGGCCTGAAGCCGCTTTTTGTCGGCCTCCGTCATCCGCCCGGCGGCCTGCGTCTGTACATAAAGGGCGGTAAACCTGCCGCCGAACGCTTCGGCCATCCCCGCCGCCGTCCGCACGATACGCGCGTTGGTAGGCGACGGCGAAAGGCCGACAAGGATATGTATGTTCTTCTGTTCCATAAAGCTCACCTTCCGCCCCTGTGACTTTGGCACCGCCCGGAAAGCTTCCGTCTTTCCCGATCATTTTACCACAGAATCACGGGATCATCCACCGTTATCTGTCATTTGAACAAAAAATCTGCTATTTAAACGATAAATCCCGGACGAAAAGAGCGGCGCCTGCCGGTCCGCTCTGTATCCGCTCAGATATGGAAACATTTCTGCAGCGCCTTGTACTCGCCGAGCACCAGCATGGTCCGGTCCTCGGTCAGGACCGTGCTCGGGGTGACGCTCACATCCATCTTTCCGTCGTGCTTCGTCGCCATGATATTGATGTTGAAGCGCTTGCGGATGTCGATCTGCCCGACGCTGTGGCCGACCCAGTCGCGCGGGACGGACACCTCAAAGATCGCGTGGTCGCTGTCCACCTCGATATAGTCGAAGATGTGGTTGGAACCGTAGCGGATCGCCGTCCATTTCGCGAACTGCTTTTCCGGATACAGGATATCATCCGCCCCGTTGCGCAGAAGAAACTTGGCCTGCGCATCCCGCGCCGCCCGCGACACCACCAGTCTGGCGCCCAGCTCCTTTAAATTTGCGGTCGTCTCCAGCGAGCTTTGGAAATCGCTTCCGATCGCGACGATGCAGACGTCATAGTTCTTTACCCCGAGGGAAGCCAGGAAATCCATGTTCGTGCTGTCCCCGATCTGCGCGCTCGTCACGAACGGCAGGATGTCGTTCACCAGCTCCTCCCTGTGATCGACCGCCATGACCTGATGGCCGAGCTGATGAAGCTGTATGGCGATGCTCTTTCCGAACCTTCCGAGTCCGATCAGTAAAAACGCTTTCATGATGATCCTCCTTATCCAACGGTTATTTTTTCAAGCGGAAGCCGGGAGAGGTTCCTTCCGGGCTCCGAAAATGCTGCATAGATGAATGTCAGGCCGCCGACCCTGCCGAGAAACATTAACGCGATCAGCACCGTGCGCGAGAGCGGTCCCAGCGTGGGCGTCAGGCCGAGGCTTAGACCGACCGTCCCGACCGCCGACGCGGTCTCGAACAGGCAGGTCCCCATCGGAAGCCCCTCAGCCAGGCTGATCGTAAGCGCCCCGCCGAAAAACAGGCTCAGGTACATGATAAGCACCGTCGCCGCGGCGGATACGGTCTCCTGCCCGATCCGGCGCTCGAAGAACTGTACGTTCTCCCTGCGGCCGAACACCGCGCAGACGTTTGCGAACAACACGGCCGCCGTCGTGGTCTTCATACCGCCCGCCGTCGAACCCGGCGAGCCGCCGATCAGCATCAGGACGATCACGACGCTCTGCCCGGCCCCCGAAAGGAGCGTGAGGTCCGCGGTGTTGAAACCGGCCGTTCTCGGCGTGACGGACTGAAACAGCGAGGTCAGCACGCGCTCGCCGGGCGGCAGCGACGTAAACTCAAAAAAGAAAAGGTACAGCGCCGGGACCAGTATCAGGATCCCGGTCGCCGTCAGGGCGACCTTGCTCTGAAGCCGGTACCTGCGGAAGTTGCGTCCGTTCTTTCTGACGTCGTCCCAGGTCAGGAATCCGATGCCGCCGGTCACGATCAGGAGCATCACCGTGATGTTTATAAGCGGTTCCGACCGGTAGGCGGTCAGCGACGCGAAGGGAGCCACTTCCGTACCCATCAGATCGAATCCGGCGTTGCAGAACGCCGAGACGGAGTGGAAAACCGCCATCCAGATCCCGGAAAGTCCGAAGTCCCGGCAGAAAACCGGCATCATGAGGACCGCTCCGATGAGTTCGATCGCAAGCGCCGTCCGGATCAGAAAACCCGTCAGCCGCACGATCCCGCCCACGGCCGGAGCCGCCAGGGCCTCCTGCATCACGCTGCGCTGGAGGAGCGAGATCTTCCTGCCCGACAGAAGGGAAAAGGCGACCGCCACGGTGATGACGCCCATGCCGCCGATCTGGATCAGGAGCAGGATCACAAGCTGCCCGAACGGCGACCAGTAAGTCGCGGTATCCCGCACCACGAGGCCGGTCACGCAGACCGCGGAGGTGGAGGTAAACAGCGCGTCGCCAAACGGCGTGAACGCTCCGCCCCTTGAGGAGAACGGCAGCGTCAGGAGAAACGCGCCCGCCAGGATCAGTCCCGCAAAGCCCAGTATGATGATCTGAAATGTGCTCAGCTGTTTCTTTACCGTCGGGACATCCGGCATACCGCTCCCTCCCTTCTTGTGTTTTACTTTATCACACAGGGTTTAAAGAGGGTATAAAACTATCGAAACGCAATATTAAGATGACATAAAGACGGATTAAGACCGTATAAAGAAGGACCTCTTGCATATTTCGGGAAACGAGTGTACAATAGGGTTTGCTGTCCCGGGCGGGAAACCCACAACAGACAGAAAAGATGACATAAGAGGTGAACAAATGTTTAAGTCGGTAAAGGAGATGTTTTCGGACACCGTCTTTCTCCGGAAAGCGCTCCTGATCGCCCTGCCGGTCGCGATGCAGGGAATGTTGAATACGATCGTCAACCTGGTCGATACGCTGATGATCGGCACGCTCGGTGAGACCGCGATCGCCGCCGTCGGCCTGGCGAACAAGGTATTCTTTGTGTTCAGCCTGCTGGTGTTCGGCGTCGTCAGCGGCGGAGGCATCCTCGCCGCCCAGTACTGGGGAAACAACGATCTCAAAAATATCCATAAGGTCATGGGTCTGGCGCTCATCATCGGTCTCGGCGGAGCGTTCTCTTTCATGCTGCCCTCCGTCATCCGGCCGCAGCTCGTAATGCGCATTTTTACCGTAAGCCCCGAAACGATCCGCGTCGGCGCTTCGTATCTGGCGATCGCGGCGCTCTCCTACCCGTTCACCGCGTTCACGAACATCTATGTGGCGATGCTGCGCGCGGTCGGACAGGTTAAGCTCCCCGTAAAGACGAGCTGCATGGCGATCGTCATCAACATCGTTTTCAATTTCCTGATGATCTTTCCGGCACGCGAGGCGGTGATCGCCGGGACCGCCGTAAACATCCCCGGGCTCGGACTCGGCGTGGTCGGAGCGGCGCTCGCGACTCTGATCGCCCGCGTCTCGGAGTCCGTCGTGCTCGTCTCCTGTGTTTATATAAGAAAGTACGCAATCGCCTGCCGGATCGGGGAGATGTTCGGCTACAGCCGCGCGTTCCTGCGCCAGTTCCTCACGACCTGCCTGCCGGTCATCGCCAACGAGTTCATGTGGGGGCTCGGCGTCACCATCTATTCGCTGGCCTACGGGCGCATGGGCGACAACGCGGTGGCGGCCATCACCATCGCCACGACGGTCCAGGACATCGTGATCGTGCTGTTCCAGGGCTTAAGCGCGGCGACCGCCGTGATCCTCGGCCACGAGATGGGCGCGGGCAACCTAAAGCGCGCCGAACGCTACGCGACGAATTTCTTCGTGCTGCAGTTTCTGGCGACGCTGTTCGGCATGGCGGTCTGCCTGATCCTGCGCGAGCCGATCCTGTCGCTCTACAACATCACGCCGGAGGTGCACCGCTCGGCCGCGCTGTGCCTGCTCGTTTTCGTGATCTTCATGCCGGCGAAGGACTTCAATTTCATCAATGTCGTCGGCGTTTTGCGGAGCGGCGGCGATACACGCATGTGCCTGTTCCTCGATACCAGCGGCGTCTGGTTCATCGGGGTCCCGCTCGCGTTCCTCGGCGGACTGTTCTTTAAGTTCCCGATCTACATCGTCTACGCGATGGTGATGCTCGAGGAAGTCTACAAGATGATCCTCGGCTATCTGCGCTACCGGCAGAAGAAGTGGCTACGGAACCTCGCAGCGGAGCTGTAGAAAGCTGCTCTCGCAAAACGGCATATGCAAACATACGCCAAAGCCTACGTTCATAAAATCCGGCACACGCAAATTGCCGGCACACAGCAAACAGCCGCCGCGCAGATTCCCCCGCACGGCGGCCGTTTTATGCCATTTCTTCTTATTTCAGTCTATGTATCCGCTTTCATTTCAGACGGTCTTGCCCTTCGCCACATAGACCGGGAACGAATCCGCGCCCTTGAGCTCCTTGCCTGCGCTGACGGTAACGTCCTTGTCGGTGATCGCGTACTCGACGCACGCGCCGTCCTCGATCACGGTATCCTGCATGAGCACGCAGTCCCTGACCTTCGCGCCCTTGCCGATCCGCACGCCGCGGAACAGGACGGAGCGCTCGACTTCGCCCTCGATCACGCAGCCGTCGGCGACCAGCACATCCTTCGCCTTCGCGTCTCCGATGTAACGGGTCGGGTTATCGTCACGGATCTTGGTGTAGATCGGGTTCGATCCGAACAGCGCCTCGCGGTTGTCATCGTCGATGAGCTTCATGTTCTCGTCGAAGTAGCTGTTGATGTTGCTGATGCGCGCCGCATAGCCCTCGTAGCAGAAGCCCTGAACGTTCAGCTTATCCAGATAGGGAGCCAGCATGTCGCGCTCGAAGAACGTGTAGCCGTGAACGAATGCGTACTCGGTCTGACGGATCAGCAGCTCACGGTCGATCACATAAATGTTCATCGAGAAGTTCTGGATCCCGCTCTCGCGCGAGTTGATGTAGAGCTCGTTTACGCGGTTGCCGTCGAGCTTCAGCGTAAAGTAGAGGTCTCCGCCGAGATCGCTCTTTCTGGCGCTCTCCGGGATCTCCTCCTTCGTGTAGGCGATCGTAACGTCCGCGCCGGAGGCGACATGCGCGTCGATCATGGCCTTAAAGTCAAAGTTTACGGCAATGTTCGCGTCGGACAGGATGACATATTTTTCCTTCTGGCTCTTTAAGAACGGGATAATGCTCCCCAGAGCCTCGACGCGGCCGGTGTAAACCTTCAAATTCTTCTGCGAATACGGCGGGAAGATCGTAAGTCCGCCGTTCTTCCTTGTCAGATCCCATTCGCGGCCGGCCCCGAGATGGTCCATCAGCGAATGATAGTTCTCGCGGACGATGACCGCGATGTTGTCGATTCCGCAGTTCACCATACTTGAAAGGATAAAATCGATCATACGGTAACGTCCCGCAAACGGGATCGAGGCCATCAGGCGCTCGTTCGTGAGCTGCGGAACCAGGCTGTCATAAGTATTCGGGAAAATGATTCCCAATGCATCTGCGTTGGAGTTTACCATCTTTCTTCACCGCCTTCCACGTTTTTGCTGATCATCGCATCCGGGCCGATCTTCGCCCCGGCTCCGATCGTGACGCCGGAACCGACGGTCGCGACGCCCTTCTGTCCGTCCGCGGGCATCGCGCCCACGACGGCGTTCTCACCGATCACAACGTTCTCGGCGATGATGCAGTGCTCGACGACGGCGCCCGCCTTGATGACGGAGCCGCCCATGACGACCGCGTCCTCGACCTTCGCGCCCTTCTCGACGGTGACGCCAGCAAACAGGATCGAATGCTTTACGTCGCCCATGATCTGGCAGCCGTCGGTGATCATCGAGTTCTCCACGGTGGCGGAAGCGCAGATCTTGTGTCCGGTCATGCCGCTGTTGCGGCTGTAGATCTTCCAGTTCTCATCGAACAGGTTGATCCCGCTGTGTTCCGGATCAAGGACTTCCATGTTGGCCTCCCAGAGCGAGGAGATCGTTCCGACGTCCTTCCAGTAGCCGCTGAAGTGGTAGGCGTACATCTTGCGGCCGTCTTTCAGGAGATTCGGGATGATATTGTTTCCGAAGTCGTTCTCGGAATTCGGATCCGCCTCATCCTCGATCAGATACTTCTTCAGGATATCCCAGTTGAAGATGTAGATACCCATCGAAGCGAGGTTGGATTTCGGATTCTTCGGTTTCTCCTGGAACTCCGTGATGCGGTCGGTCTCATCCGTGACCATCAGACCGAAACGGGAAGCCTCATCCCACGGCACTTCCATGACCGCAACCGAAAACTCCGCTCCCTTTTCCTTGTGGAAACGCAGGAAATCGCTGTAGTCCTGCTTGCAGATCTGATCGCCCGAAAGGATGATCACATACTGCGGATTGTAGCGCTCGATGAACGGAATGTTCTGGTAAATGGCGTTCGCCGTTCCTTTATACCAGTCGGAGCCGGAAGCCTGCTGATAGGGGGGAAGAACATGGACGCCGCCGTAAAGGCGGTCCAGATCCCACGGCTGTCCGTTTCCGATGTACTCATTCAGCACCATCGGCTGATACTGGGTCAGAATTCCCACGGTGTCGATCCCGGAGTTGACGCAGTTCGAAAGAGGGAAGTCGATGATCCTGTACTTTCCTCCAAAGGGAACTGCAGGTTTTGCCAGCTTTTGAGTCAGGGCATAGAGCCTTGATCCCTGCCCGCCGGCAAGAAGCATTGCAATCATTTCTTTCGCCATAATAATGCCCCCTGAAAAAGATATACTTGTCAGTAAAAGTGTACCACAAAATGGAAAAAAGTGATAGCATTTTTATGAAAAATTTTACGGGAAACGGCAAATAATTTCACCGTTTCCCATAACTCTCCGGGGTTTTATGCAATTTTCGTCTGACCGGTCAGTTTTCCGAGCCGTTCAAGGCGGCGGAGCGCCTCATCGAGCGTGCTCTTCTCTCTGGCGAAGTGCAGGCGGATCAGATCGTTTATGTCCTCTCTAAAGAAGCTGGATCCGGGCACGGCGGCCACTCCGATCTCCCGGATCATCCACTCGCAGAACTCCAGATCCGTGTATCCCTTAAACTGCGGAAGTTCCAGGAACTTCCGGATATTCAGCATCACAAAATAGGTCCCCTGCGGAACGTTGTGCTCCAGACCGATCCGGTCCAGGCCCGCCAGGAAGTAGTCCCGCTTTTCCGTATAGAGCCGCCTTAACTCCTCATAGTAGGAGTCCGGAAAGGCGAGGCCCGTCACCGCCGCCTCCTGGAGCGGGGCCGCGGCCCCCACGGTGAGAAAGTCATGGACCTTTTTGGCGCCCTCCACGACGGTCTCCGGCGCGATCAGATACCCGAGGCGCCATCCGGTAACGGAGAAGGTCTTGGACAGGGAGTTGCAGGTTATCGTATGTTCAAACATGCCCGGCAGGGCCGACAGATAGGTATGCCGGTACGGCTCGTACACCAGATGCTCGTACACCTCATCCGTGACCGCAAAGGCGTCGTACTTGATCACCAGCTCCCCGATCGCCTGCAGTTCCTCTTTCGTAAAGACCTTGCCGCACGGATTGGACGGGTTGCAGATGATGATCGCCTTCGCCCCGTTTTTGAATCCCTCTTCAATGAGGTTTATGTTAAAGCCGTATTCCGGAGGGACCAGCGGGATGTAGACCGGCTCCGCGCCGGACAGGATCGCATCCGCCCCGTAATTCTCGTAAAACGGCGAAAAGACCATCACCTTGTCTCCCGGGTTGCAGACCGTCATCATGGCGCACATCATGGCCTCGGTCCCGCCGCACGTCACCACGATCTCCGTATCGGGATCGATCGTTCGGCCGATCGCCTTTCCCTGTTTTTTTGCCAGCGCCTCCCGCAGATTCTGCGCCCCGAACGTGACGGAGTACTGATGCGGCCCCTCGTAGGCCACCTCCGCCAGACGGTCCAGCATCGCCTTCGGCGGATCAAAATCCGGGAATCCCTGGGAGAGGTTGATCGCCCCGTACTGATCGCTGATCCGCGTCATCCTGCGGATCACGGAATCGGTGAACGTCCCCACTCTTTCGCTTAATTTCGGCATGACGGGAATTCCTCCTTCTCCAGCAAAAAATGGGCCAGCACATAATTACTGACGTCCAGCCCGTAGTCCGTCAGCCTGAAATATCCGTGTACGAGCTCCGCCGCGCCGTCGCGGATAAAGCGCTCCATGACACCGGGAAAAGCCCTCGCCGGAAAGAAGCCGAAACGCTTCTCAAACTCCGTCAGAGACACGCCGCGGATCATGCGCAGGCCGACATAGAAAAATTCCTCCCACATGTCTTTTTCGGTCAGCTTCCGGACGTTCCGGTGCCTTCCCGCAGGCGCGCTCATGTACTCCTCAAACGATTCGAGATCTGTAAAACGTCTTCCCTCCATGTAAGAGGACGCGCCCAGCCCCAGACCCAGATACGGCATGTTCGTCCAGTAGCCGATGTTGTGGCGGCACTCGTATCCCGGCCGCGCGTAGTTCGAGATCTCGTAGCGCTCATAGCCGCACGATTTCAGGACGTCTTTTGTGAGATGATAGATGCGGCGATCCGTATCCTCGTCCGGGATCGGTGGGTACGCCGGATTGACCGCTTCATCCCCGTACTTTTCGTAAAACGGCGTGCCTTCCTCGATGATCAGGCTGTAGGCCGAGATGTGCTCCGGCTCAAGCTCCGTCACCGCGCGGAGCGTCTTGAGCCACGACTCCTCCGTCTGGCCAGGGAGCCCCGATATCAGATCGACGTTGATATTCTCGAATCCGGCCGCGCGCGCCATCCGGTAGCTCTCCAGAAATTCCGCATAGGTGTGGATCCGTCCGAGCAGCTTAAGCTCCGATTCATCCGTCGACTGAAGCCCGATGCTCAGGCGGTTGATCCCCGCCCGCCGGTAGTCGGCGAGCTTCTGTTCGGTCAGCGTGCCCGGATTGGCCTCCAGGGTGATCTCGGCCTCCGGTTCGATATGGAAATTCTCCCGCAGAGCGTCAAAGATCTCCACGATCAGCCCGGAATCGATGAGAGAAGGGGTCCCGCCTCCCACAAATATAGTGGAAACCGTATATTTCCGGTACCTGTAACCCATTTTTACGATCTCCTGTATCAGCTTTTCGACATAGCGCCGTTGCGTGTCGTCCTCCGCGCAGGGAAAGGACAGGAAATCGCAGTATTCGCACTTTTTCACGCAGAAGGGGATGTGGACATACAGTTCCATCCGTTTCGGCTGCACCGTTTTGTTTCCGCCCGTCATACCGCACCTCCCCGCTCCAGGAATTCTTTCAGGGACACCATTTCATCCTCGTAAAGGCAGAACGCCGGATCGTGCGATCCGGCCGCCTCAAGCGCCTCATCGACCGAAAACCAGCGCACCGACTCGACCTCGGATTTCTGCAGTCTAAGCTCCGACGCCGAAAAGCCGTCCGGGGCGAACCAGAGATAGACCGCGCTTTTTTCCCGGTTGATGAACGGCCTTCCGTAAAACTCGCCCTCGTAATATCCCTCATGGAAGCCGGCAAAGACCAGCTCGTCCTCCGAAGCCGTGATCCCCAGCTCCTCCGAGAGCTCCCGCAGCGCCGATTCCTTATAGTCCGCTCCCGCCGGGATGTGCCCGGCGCTGGAAATGTCGTAGCGGCCCGCGAACGAGTCCTTATGACTGCTGCGCTTCTGCAAAAGCAGCTCATAACCGCCGCCTGCGGCCTTTCTGACGACCCAGACATGGCTCGTGCGGTGGAAATCGCCGTACTCGTGGACCAGCGTCCGCTCCCTCACGAGGCCGGACGGCTCCCCGTTCTCACCGAGCACGTCCAGAAGCTCCATCGGCGTTCCGTCCAGCACCGCCTCCGTGAGCCGGTCCCCGCGGTAATGAAGTTTCAGCGAGAAAAACGGCCGGTCCTCATCGATCAGGCGGTGGAAGATACGGTCGCCCTCCCAGAGGTTCAGCTCCCCGATCTTTTCCTTCGGCACCCACTCGAGCGTCCCCTCGCCGCAGACATGCGGTTCACCGGAAAATCCGGTCGCCGTGTAGAGGAACATATACTCCGCTTCCTCGTCGTTAAAGAGGAACGTCACGATCCCGCGCAGCCGGTAGTCGGTCAGGGTGTAGCCCGTCTCCTCGTACGCCTCGCGCAGCAGGCAGTCCTCCGGGCTCTCGCCGAACTCGAATTTTCCGCCGATCCCGATCCATTTGTCCTTGTTTACGTCGTTCTGTTTCCTGATCCGATGGAGCATCAGGTATTTCCCGTCCTGCTCCAGATAGCAGAGCGTTGTCAGAAGCATATGCGATCATCCGCCCTTCGTCTTTCTTATTCTTTCGTTGTTTGCGCCCGGATACCTCCGGGCGCGAACGCGTTATTCTTCGTCGAGTTTTAAAACGCTCATGAACGCCTTCTGCGGGATCTCCACGTTCCCGATCTGGCGCATGCGCTTCTTTCCTTCCTTCTGTTTCTCGAGCAGCTTTTTCTTTCGCGTGATGTCGCCGCCGTAGCACTTGGCGAGAACGTCCTTGCGCACCGCCTTCACCGTCTCGCGGGCGATGATCTTCCCGCCGACCGCGGCCTGGATCGGGATCTCGAACAGATGCCTCGGGATCTCGCCCTTTAGCTTCTCGCACATCTTGCGGCCGCGCTCGTAGGCCGAGTCGGCGAACACGATGAACGACAGCGCGTCCACCTCCTCGCGGTTGATGAGGATGTCCAGCTTTACAAGCTCCGAGCGCTCGTAGCCCTTTAATTCATAGTCGAACGACGCGTAGCCGCGCGAGCGCGACTTTAAGGCGTCGAAAAAGTCATAGATGATCTCGTTGAGCGGCAGCTCGTATTTTAAGAGCGCCCGCGTGGACTCGATGTACTCCATCCCGAGGTACGTCCCGCGCCGCTCCTGACAGAGCTTCATGATCGCGCCGACGTACTCGGTCGTCACCATGATCTCCGCGCTCACCACCGGTTCCTCCATGTAGTCGATCTCTGAGGGATCCGGCATGTTCGTGGGATTCGTCAGATCGATCACGTCGCCGTTCGTCTTGTGTATGCGGTACACAACGCTGGGGGCCGTCGTCACCAGGTCGAGGTTGTACTCGCGCTCGAGGCGCTCCTCGATGATCTCCAGGTGCAGAAGCCCGAGGAATCCGCAGCGGAAGCCGAAGCCCAGCGCGACCGAAGTCTCCGGCTCGAAGAACAGCGAGGCGTCGTTTAACTGGAGCTTTTCCAGCGCGTCGCGCAGCTCCGGATATTTCGCGCTGTCGGCCGGGTACATGCCGCAGTAGACCATCGGCGTGACCTTCTTGTAGCCCGGAAGCGGCTTTTCGCAGGGATCATCGCGGTCGGTGATCGTATCGCCCACCCGCGTGTCCTTCACGTTCTTGATGCTGGCCGTGAGGTAGCCCACCATGCCGGCGGACAGCTCGTCGCAGGGGATGAACTGGCCCGCGCCGAAGTATCCGACCTCGACCACGTCATAGCAGGCGCCGGTCGCCATCATTCTGATCGGCGTCCCGCGCCGCACAGTTCCCTCCTTGATGCGGCAGAACACGATCACGCCCCGGTAGGAATCGTAGACCGAGTCGAAGATCAGCGCCGCCAGCGGGGCGTTCGGATCGCCCTTCGGGGCCGGGAGCTTCGTGACGATCGCCTCCAGGACGTCCTCGACGTTGAGGCCGGTCTTGGCCGAGATGCGCGGCGCGTCGTGCGCCTCGATCCCGATCACGTCCTCGATCTCGTCCGCCACCCGGTCCGGATCCGCGCTCGGCAGGTCGATCTTGTTGATGACCGGGAACACGTCCAGATCGTGGTCCAGCGCCAGATAGACGTTCGCCAGCGTCTGCGCCTCCACGCCCTGCGCCGCGTCCACGACCAGCACCGCGCCGTCGCAGGCCGCCAGACTGCGCGAGACCTCGTAGTTGAAGTCGACATGGCCTGGGGTGTCGATCAGATTGAAGATGTACTCCTGTCCGTCCTTCGCGCGGTAGACCGTGCGCACCGTCTGGGCCTTGATGGTGATCCCGCGCTCGCGCTCGAGATCCATATTGTCAAGCACCTGCGCCTGCATCTCACGGCTGGTGAGCAGGCCGGTCATCTCGATGATCCGGTCCGCCAGCGTTGATTTTCCGTGGTCGATGTGGGCGATGATGCAAAAGTTCCTGATCCTGTCCTGGGAAATGTCCGCCATTCCGATTTCCTGCTTTCCTGATTGTTCTGTGTCTTTATGGATCCACAGGCACATCATATCATTTTTTCCCGGCCCGCGCAAGCGGTTCCTGTGGAACAAAGGGCCTTCCTGCGGGGCGAAAATAACTTCCTGCGAGGCAAAAACCTCCCTGCCGGACGAAAAAACAGGCGGGACCCGCAGGTCCCGCCCGGTCGTTTTGTTATTTACTTTTACTCTCCGACGTTCACGACTACCTTCATGTAGTTTCCGGGGTTCTTCTCGATGTCGCGGATCGTCTCCGGCGCTTCCTCGAGAGAGATCGTCTTCGTGAGGATCTTCTGGATGTCGATCTTCTTATTATAAATAAGATCGATCGCCTCCTCGAATTCGCCCGCGCTCGTGCGCGCGCCGCGGATGTCGATCTCCTTTCTGGTGATCACGTCGGTCGGAAGCTCCGTCGCCGTCTTCGGCCAGCCGGTCAGCGTGATGCGGCCAGCGTGGCTGACATAGTCGAGCGTGGACCGGATCGCCGCGTTCGCGCCGCTGCATTCCATGACCTGCTGGGCCATCTCGCCGTTCGTGATCGCGCTGATGCGCTCAATTGGATCCTCGTTCCTTGAATTGATCACATACTCGATCCCCAGTTCCTTCGCAAAGTCCAGGCGTTCCTGGACAAGATCCAGCAGGATCGCGTGCGCGCCGTATGCCTCGGCCACCATACCCGCCAAAAGTCCGATCGGGCCCGCGCCGATGATCGCGCAGTACTCTCCGGCCTTTAAGCCGCCGCGGTGGATCCCGTGGAGAGAGATGGTGAGCGGCTCGGCCATCGCCGCGTCCGTCCAGCTCATATCCTCCGGCATTTTGATCAGCATATCGGCCGGATGGCAGAAATATTCGGCCATGCCGCCGTCCACATGGACGCCGAGCACATGCAGGTCGGTGCAGCAGTTCGTGCGCCCGATCCGGCACGGATAGCAGTGTCCGCAATAGAGATACGGATCGACGATCACCTTATCGCCGGCCTTAAATCCCTTCGGATTGTCCTCCGGGACCGACTCGATGATCCCGGCCAGCTCGTGGCCGATGATCCTCGGATAGGAAACAAGCGTGTTCGTTCCGCGGAACGCTCCGATGTCGCTGCCGCAGATCCCGGCGCTCACGATCTTTATCAGCGCCTCTCCCTTTTTCGGAACCGGTTTTTCGCGTTCCGCCAGAGAGACGTCCCAGGGTTTTTCCAGATTTACCGCTTTCATGGCGTATACCTCGTTTCGTGTCCCGATCATTCGTTGTCGAACTCGTCGAAGGTAAGAACGATCTTGCGGATCGACGGATCGCGGGAGTCCGTAAAGTCAAACGCGTCCTGAGCCTTCGTGAGCGGGAAGGTATGGGAGATCGAACCGGTAAGGTCGAGCTTTCCTGCGTTGATCATCTCGATCGCCTTGCCGAACATCTTATTCTGCAGTCTGGATCCGCGGACGTCGAGTTCCTTGGAAGTGATAAGGAACTGGTTGGCCTCGACCGGAGCGGTCGAGAAGCCCATCGTCATGACGCGGCCCGCGTTGCCGGTTATCTTTAATAAGGTAAGAAGGGAATCTTTCGTGCCGGAGGCATCGATGGAGACCGTGGTGCCGTGGCCGAAGGTGTATTCCTTGATCTTCTCTTCCAGGTTCTCCGTCAGGGAGTTGATCGTGTACTTCGCGCCGTTCTTCTTCGCCTCTTCCAGCTTGGCGTCGACGATGTCGGCAACGATGATATGGTCGCAGAGCTGTCTGGCGATCTTGAGGATCGAGCTGCCCAGAGCGCCCGCGCCGTAAATTAAGAGCATGTCGTCCTTGCCCAGCTCAGCTCTCGTGCAGGACTGGATCGCGATGGTCGTCGGTTCGATCATGACGGCGTCCTCATCGGAAAGGGAAGCCGGAAGCAGATAGCAGTCGCTCTCGGGAACGGCGATGAATTCACGGTAGCCGCCGTCGATATGTACGCCTCTTACCTTTAAGTTATCGCAGACGTTTCCTCTGCCGATCTTGCACGGATAGCAATGTCCGCAGCTCGTGACCTGGTTGATGATCACGCGGTCGCCGACCTTGAGGTTCTTTACGTTCTCTCCGATCTGGGAAACGCGTCCGACCATCTCATGGCCGATGATCCTCGGATAAGTCGCCGCGGCGTTCGTCCCGTGATAGATCCCGACGTCGGATCCGCAGATGCCGGCGGCGGTCATGCGAACCAGCACATTGTTCTTCTCGTCGATGACCGGTTTCTCAACGTCGATGACCTGCAGGTTGTTCGGGCTTACGATCTGTACAGCTTTCATAACTAGACACACTCCTTTTTTCTTATTTTATTTACGGTTTCTTAATAGGCGTACCACGCCTCGGGTACTGCCATACAAGTACATGATACGACTTTTCCCCAAAATGTCAATAAACAAATCGTTAAAAAATTATTTCTGTCAATAGTGCACAAATAGTTTGTGATACTTTTGTGAAACATCCCATATTTACTTTTTCATTCTTATATGCTACCATACAAGTGTATCAAAAAGCTGGCGATCAGCGGACACGGGCTTCCGGTAAGAGCTCCGGTAAACCGCGAACGCCAAAAATAAAAAATCCTATTAAAAAGACAGGAGGAGCAACATGAGAAAGATCCAGAAAATTGCTGCCCTTGTAATGGCAGCAGCACTTGCAGTCGGTTCTCTGACCGCATGCGGCGGCGGTTCTTCCACAGCTTCCACGACGGCGGCTGCGGCGGCGAACGATGCGGCCGGCGGAGACGCTGCGGCGGCTGACGGCGAAGTCGAGGAGATCAACCTTGTATTCTCGCACATCAACGCTGAGACCCACACCTGGCACAAGATGGCACTTAAGTTCAAAGAGCTGATCGAAGAGAAATCCGGCGGAAAGATCACCGTCACGATTTATCCGAACAACCAGCTTGGTTCCGAGATCGAGACCGTACAGTCCGCGATCGCAGGAATGGGCGACTGCGACATCGTTCTTACCGGCGAGTCCATGCAGACCTATGTTGAGGAACTTGGTATCATCGGTATGCCTTACGCGATCACCAGCGACGAGCATATGGAAGCCGTTCTGAACGGCGAAGTCGGCAAAGAGCTGGAAGACCTGATGCTTTCCGCAGGCTTAAGAGTCCTTGGACCGATCAGACGCGGACCGCGTGAGATCACCTCCAACAAGCTCATCAAGACTCCGGACGACCTTCAGGGCTTCATTATCCGTACCCCCGAGTCCACGATGACGATGGCCGCTTTCGAGGCTATGGGCGCAAAGCCGACCCCGATGGCGTTCTCCGAGATCTTCACTTCCTTACAGCAGGGCGTTATCCACGGACAGGAGAACCCGCTGGCTAACATTTACGACGCGTCTCTGTACGAGGTACAGGACTACGTTATCAAGACCGACCACTTAAGAGCATGGGTTTACTTCGCGATCTCCGAGGCGAGATACAGCTCCTTCTCTCCGGCCGCGCAGGCTATGATCCAGGAATGCGCTACCGAAGCGATCGACTACGAGCATGAGCTGTTCCTTGAAGAGGAAGCGAACCTTCAGTCCACTCTTGAAGAGAAGGGTATGGAATTCATCGATGTTGATCAGGAGCCGTTCAAGGAGAAGGCTGTTGCAGGCGTTCTCGAGGTTCTGACCGACAGACAGAAAGAGATCTACGAGAAGATGGTTGCTGCCGATCCGGCTGCCAACTAAGTACATACTTCCCGCTTGATACAATACCCCTAATTTGCCGGCATCCCGCAATGGGGTGCCGGCATTCACTCTATCGGCGCGTGTTAAAACCGTGCTAAGAATCCAGGAGGCAAAATGGAAAAGATCATCAAAATCTATCGGGAGATCCTGACCTATATCGGGATCCTTGGTCTGGTCGGTTTCATCGTAAGCGTTCTGATCCAGGTCATTGCCCGGACCTTCCTCCCCACGGCTCCGAACTGGACCGAGGAAGCCGCCCGGTACCTCTTTATCTTCATGGTCGCTTTCGCGGGGAACGCCGCTGTTATCAGCGATGAGTACGTCGGCGTTGAGATGCTGACCGACATGTTCCCGGCAGCGGTCCAGAAAACGATCAAGATCGTGATCGCCGTCGGACTCTGCGCGTTCTCGGCGTTCATCTTTATCAACTGCGTCGTAGGCCCCCAGGGCCTTCTCGCGGTTACCCCTGTTACCATGGTATCGACCGCTCTGCGTCTGCCGATGAAGTACGTCTACACTTCCGTAGCGATCCTGTTCGGCCTTTACATCATCAGTTTCCTTATGCGGATCTATATCATCATCACCCAGAAGAAGAAGGAGGGCTAAACATATGGTAGCGGTATTATTCGTTTCATTCATCGTATGCCTGGCTCTCGGCGTGCCGGTTGCTTTCAGCCTTGGCGTATCTTCTCTGCTCTACTTTATCGGCAGCAACATGTCCCTGTACATGTTCGCACAGAGATTCTTCGCAGGTCTGAACTCGTTCACCCTGCTTTGTATCCCCGGCTTCGTGTTCGCCGGCTCCCTGATGAACCAGGGCGGTATCACGGAGCGTCTGATCGGTTTCTGTAACAAGATCGTCGGCCACATCACCGGCGGCCTTGCCATCGCAAACGTTGCGGCTTCCATGCTGTTCGCCGG
>CANQGL010000044.1 GCA_947623185.1 uncultured Lachnospiraceae bacterium | reverse complement strand
AGGGCGTTTGTGCCCCGGCGGTCGATGATTTCATCGAAATTGTACATACGGAACCTCCTTGCGAACATTCTGTTAAAGCTATTCTAGCAGTTTTTCCCCGAAAAAGGAATATGCATTTTACGACGGATCCCGGGCAGCCGGATATTGTCCGCCATATAAGACAGAGGCCATGGGTCATGATATCCTGCGGTCTTTTCTGAAAATCAACGATTCTTTTTTCGCCCAAAAAGCAAATGCACGAGCCCTCCCCCGCACACCGTCGCGGCCAGATAGAGCGCGATCTCCGGCAGGATGCCGAGCCGTGCGGCGATCATATCGAACACCGGCTGCGTGGACGGATAGTAGGGCGAGATGTAGAACATGTCCGCATTCGAGGTTGGTCCGGCCGCGACATTGATTCCGGCAGCGATCAGGCAGCAGGCAAAAAACAGCGGAAGAGCGCGCAGAAAACCGCGAACGGTATTGTCGCAGAGACCGCAGAATGAGCAGTAAAGCCCGACAAAGATCAGGATAAAATGCCAGAAAAAACCATGCAATGTCATAGTCCAGTAGGGATGCATCAGTCCGGGCGGGACCGCCAGCGCCAGAAAACCGCCTAGCAGGCCGAAATCACGCAGAAAAACCGCTGCCGTGCGCATGGCGCGGCCGGAGCCGAGGAACGGGAACGCGAGACAGAGGTACATCGGAACGCTGCAGAGCTGGAACGGGAAATACCACCAGTCGAAGCGGCCGCCGTTTTCAATATAATAGAGGAATCCCTGTTTGTAGATCTCCATGAGAGCCAGAATCAGCCCGCAGGCGAAAAGGACGCGGGAGGTATTCCCGGTGCGGTGCGCCCCGGAATCGGCGGCAAAACTGTCTTCCGAATCGGCGGTAAAGCCTGCCCTGGAACCTGCGGTAAAACGCGCCAGGGCGCGGGCCGCAAACCACGCCGCGGCGATCCCGGCCGTCGCGAGTGCCAGGTGCTCGGGAGAGTACGGCTGCCAGACCGTCATCGGCCACGCCGTTGCCCGCAGCAGGTTTTCAAATCCGTCCGCCAAAGCCGTCATAGCATACTCCTTTCTCCCGCTTTCATGCGCGGTTCCGGACGCGGCCGGTTCCGCTAAAAATTACATAACACATCCGTTTCCGCCAGTCAAGCCGAATTTTGGCGGTCAAATCCGTTCGGCATATGGAAAAAATGCAATTCCTGTGGTATGATAGATTCTGATCAGAAATCCGGAAGCGGAGAATCTCGCGGAGGATCATCATGCAGGAACAGCAGTTTCGGAACAAGGTCATATGGATGTCGTTTATTTTCAGCGTCATGGTGATCTTTGTCCACGCGTACAACGCGGATCTGTTCGCGCCTGCCGGCGTCGTACCGGCGGACGGGGCGTGGCGGACCGTACATACGATCGAAAGTTTCATTTCCCAAGACGCCGTGTCCTTTGCGGTCCCGGGGTTTTTTATGCTGTCCGCTTACCTGTTTTTCCGTGACTTCAACTGGGAAAAGCTGACCGCGAAATGGCGCAGGCGGTTTTTCAGCGTAGCGGTCCCCTACATCGCATGGAACCTTCTCTACTATCTCGGATATGCGGTCATCCCGCGGCTTCCGTTTTTGAGGACCGTGGTGGGAAGGGAACCCGCGCCGCTTGCGGTGACGGAGCTGGTGCAGGCGGTCCTAAACTACCGCTATCTGCCTGTTTTCTGGTTTCTTTATCAGCTGATCATCATGATCTGCCTTTCGCCCGTGATCTATGCGCTGGTGAAAAAGAAAGCGGTTGGGATCGTTTACCTCTTGCTGCTCGCGGTGTCGGTGGCTTTCCGGTTCGACTGCCAGCATCCGAACACGGACGCGCTGCTTTATTATTCCTGTGCGGCTTTCGCGGCGGTGCACGGGAAGCGGTTTGTAGAGAAAACGGACGACCGGAGATACTGCCTTGCGGGCGGCGCGGCGTTCCTTTTAACGGTTCTGTGTGCCGCTGTCGTGCGGTATCCGAATACGGCGGTGCTCGGTATCGTGCTGATCCGGCTCTGCGCGGCCGCGGCGTTCTGGTTTATGATCGACGGAAGCAGACTGCCTGCGGCGGGAGATTTCATGAACCAGAGTTTGTTCCTTTACGCGGTCCATTTCGCCGTCATAAGGACGGTCAATAAGGCGACCGCCCTGATCGCGCCCGCGCTTGGCGGGGCGTTTCTTCCGTGGGCGGCTCTCGCGGTCTACTTCGCCGCTCCGGCCGTCACGGTCGCCGTTTCCTTCGCGGCGGCGCTGTTCCTTGAATGCCGGTTCCCGCCGGTCTGGAAACTGCTTTCCGGCGGAAGAAAAATAAGAAAATAGAAAGTACGGGTAAAAATATGTATCTGGAAAAAGAAGACTGGGAAGAACCAAGATGCTGCTTCGATACGGGCGGCGCGGTGTCGGAGATCGGAGCCGGACAGGGCGGTGCGGCCGCCGGACCGGAAAACGCTGAGCCGGAAACTGCAGATCCGGAAAATGCCGGATCGAAAAGCGCCGGACCGGATTGCGCAAAGACGGAAAGCGTGAAACCGGAAACCGCTGTCGGGAAACGCCGCCGCCCGAAAAAACAGCTGTCGATCCAGGAAGTGATCGCGGAATTTGACAGCCTGCTGGCCGCGAACCTGAAGAAGGCGGCCCAGAATTATTTGGAACGGTGGCTTAAAACCTATGAGGAAACGGGCGACTGGGCCTCGCAGATCACGATCCTCAACGAGATGATGGGCTTTTACCGGAACAACGGGAAACAGGAAAAGGGACTGGAATCGGTGCAAAAGGGTCTTGCGCTGATCGCGGAGCACCGGCTCGAGGAGACGGTCAGCGGCGGCACGACGTTCGTGAACGCCGCGACGACATACAAGACCTTCGGGGAATCCGAAAAGGCGCTTCGCTGCTATGAACAGGCGTTCCGCGCCTACGGGCGCAGTCTGACTCCGGGGGACTACCGGTACGGCAGCCTGTTCAACAACATGGCGGTGCTGTACGCGGATATGGGCGAGTTCAAGAAGGCCGGAGCGTATTACGACCAGGCCATGTCCATTATGGAAGAACTCCGTCCCGGTAGCACGATCGAGATCGGCCTTACCTGGGTCAATCTGGCTATGCTTTACGAGAAATCGGGCGAGGAGGACAAGATTGACGGGTGCATGGAACAGGCGATCGTGTGCTTTCACGACGAAACGGTCCCGCATGACGCCTACTATGCGCTGAACTGCCGGAAATGCGCAAAGACGTTCGGACATTTTGGCTATTTCCGGATGCAAAAGGAGCTGACTGAGGAGGCGGACCGCATCTACGCCGAGGCGCGGGCGCAGAGATAAAGGCGCGCGGCATGCCGAAAGACCGAATCGAACCGGGGACGGCGCGCTATGCCGAAAAACCGAACCGGGACGGCGCGGTACGCCGGGAGGACAAATCAAATCGGCGTGCCATACGCCGCCGAAACAAAAAGTACAGGAGGCCGGTAATTGAAGGGATTGGAACTGAGCGAACGGTTTTATGAGGAGTACGGCCGCGACATGATCGCCGCGCAGTTTCCGGAGTACGAGGACATGATCGCCGTGGGAGTCGCGGGCGAGGGCTCCGACTGCTTCGGCTACGACGACGAAATATCGCGGGACCATGATTTCGAGGCCGGTTTCTGCCTCTGGATCCCCGACCGTCTGGAACACGAGCTGGAATTTAAGCTGTCGCGCGCGTATAACCGGCTGCCCGAAGAATTTCTCGGCGTAAAGAGGGCCGAGGCAAGCTTTCTGGGTGGAAACCGCCGGGGCGTGCAGCTGATCGGGAACTTTTACAGCCGGTTCACCGGGCGAAACGGCGTACCGGAAAGCCTGACCGAATGGCTTTACACCCCGGAATATAGCCTGGCCTGCGCGGTAAACGGAAAAGTGTTCCGGGACGGCCTCGGCGAATTCAGCGCCGTGCGGAACGAGTTGGCGGCAGGCTACCCGGAGGACGTGCGAAAAAAGAAGATCGCGGCGCGGGCGGCGCTGATCGCGCAGTCCGGCCAGTACAACTACGGACGGTGCCTGGGACACGGGGAGTACGGAGCGGCCGCGTTGGCGCTTCACGAATTTGTGCAAAACAGCCTGTCCATGGTCTTTTTATTGAACAACCGGTATATGCCTTATTACAAGTGGGCGTTCCGGGCGGCCAAAGAGCTGCCGAAACTGTCCGATACCGCTGCGGAGCTTGAGAAACTGCTTACGGCGGGGGACCGGCCCGAGGACGCTTCCCGAAACGGGGAGCCCGGCGTGCAGGAGCGGATCGAACTGATCTGCGCCCGCATCGTCGACGAACTGCGCGCGCAGGATCTCACGGACGGTTCGTGGGATTATCTGGAACCGCACGCATTTGAAGTCATGGAGCGGATCCGTGACGGAGAACTGAGAAATCTTCATGTGATGGAGGGATGAGAAATGCAGAAGAAACCGCTGCTTGATATACACACGCATACGCTGATGAGCGGCCATGCTTACAGCACCCTGCGCGAGAATATCGAAGAAGCCAGCCGCGTCGGACTTAAGGTGCTCGGAACGAGTGAACATTCAAGCATGATCCCGGGCGCGCCCAAACAGATCTATTTTGTCAATTTTAAGGTGATCCCGAAGGAGATCGACGGCGTTCGCCTGTATAACGGGATCGAAGCGAACATCTACGACGAGAACGGCTCGATCGACGTGGAGGAACGGACGGTCAGCAAGGTCGATTACATCATTGCGAGCCTGCATCTTCCCTGCATCAAAAACATGGGCCCCGTAAACAATACGAAGGCGCTGATCGGCGCGGCGAAGAATCCGGCCGTCACCGTCATCGGCCACCCGGACGACAGCCGTTTCCCGATCGACATCGACGAGCTGGCGGCGGCCGCGGCGGAGTACCATACGGCGCTGGAGCTGAACAACAGCTCCCTGAACCCGCTGTCCTCGCGGGTCGACGCGCCGGAGAACTGCCGGAAGATGCTGGAAGCGTGCAAAAAGTACAAAACCATGGTGATCATGGGGACGGACAGTCACATCTGCTACGACATCGGCCGCTTTGATCGCGCGATGGCGCTGCTGGAGGAAACGGACTTTCCGGAGGAGCAGGTCATCAACTTCGACCTTGACCGCCTCGGGTATGTGCTGCGGAAATAAGCGGGTCGCAAGGCGGTCTTACATGGGCTGTACTGCGCCTTTTTCCGGGCGTTTTCGGGGCGTTTTTTGAGAAAACCGCTTGCAAAGCCGTTTACTCTGTGCTATACTGTAAAAGCTGTTCTATGGAACAGATGAGAATCAGACGTGACTGTCAGTCATGTACCGAGCAAAAAGAGGTGAAAGACATGAAACAGGGGATCCACCCAAATTACTATCAGGCCAAGGTCGTTTGCAACTGCGGTAATGAATTTGTAACCGGTTCTACCAAGAAAGACATTCATGTAGAAATCTGTTCCAAATGCCATTCGTTCTATACCGGCCAGCAGAAGGCGGCTTCCGCTCGAGGACGTATCGAAATGTTCAACCGTAAGTATGGTTTGAATGCAAGCAAATAAGGTTTGATCAGTCAGGGGTTGAGCTTTTGGAGGATTCTGAAAACTCAGCCCTTTTTCATTCGGAAAGATCGGAGCCTGCACAGGAGGTGAGACATTGAAGTATTCCGGTATCGGGGGACAGGCAGTATTGGAAGGTATCATGATGAAAAGCGGGGACGATTACGCCACGGCGGTAAGGAAGCCGGACGGCACGATCGTCGTCGAAAAGGATACCTATGTGAGTATGACGGAGAAGGTAAAGTTTTTTTCGCTTCCGTTCGTTCGCGGGATCTTCAGCTTTGCGGATTCCATGATCCTCGGCATGCGCACGCTGACATGGTCGGCGGGTTTCATCGAGGACGACGAGGGAGACGAAGAACCGGGCAGGATCGAAAAGTGGCTGACCGACCGGTTCGGGGAGAAGCTGGAGAGCGCCGTCATGACGGGCGTGATGATCGTTTCGGTGTTCATGGCCGTGGCGATCTTCATGGTGCTTCCGCTCCTGATCGCCAATGTGTTCCGCATGTTCATCACCTCGGATACGGTGATGGCGATCCTCGAGGGCTGTATCCGGATCGGGATCTTTATCACCTATATCAAGATCATCTCAAGGATGAACGACATCAAGCGGACGTTCATGTACCACGGCTCCGAACACAAGAGCATCAACTGTCTGGAACACGGGCTTGAGCTGAATGTGGAAAATGTGCGCAGAAGCTCCAAGGAGCACAAGCGCTGCGGGACAAGTTTTCTGCTGATCGTTATGGTCATCAGCATTCTGTTCTTTATGGTCGTGCGCGTGGATACCATCTGGCTGCGGATCGTGAGCCGGATCGTGCTGATCCCGGTCATCGCCGGCGTATCCTACGAGGTGTTGCGGCTTGCAGGGCGCAGCGATTCAAAGATCATGGACATCATCAGCCGCCCCGGCATGTGGATGCAGGGACTTACGACAAAGGAACCGGACGATTCGATGATCGAGGTCGCGATCGCGGCGGTGGAAGCGGTTTTTGACTGGCGCGCGTATCTGGAGGAGAATTTTCCGGAACAATATCCCAGAGGATATTTCAGCCGGCAGCAGGAGCGTCAGGAGACGGGCGCATGACGTGGCGGGAACTTTTAAACGAAGGCGAATGCAAGCTTCGGAAGGCCGGGATCGCGGACTGGAAGACGGACGCGTGGTATCTGTTTGAGTCCGCGTTCGGGATCGCGCGCGCCCGGTACTATCTGTGCGCGCAGGAGGAAACGCCGCGGCAGGAACGGGAATTTGCGGAGCGGCTTAAACTGTATCGGGAAGATCTTTCCCGCCGGAGCGGCCGGGAGCCGCTGCAGCATATCCTCGGCGAACAGGAATTCATGGGACTTCCATTTTATGTAAACAAGAATGTTCTGATCCCGCGTCAGGACACCGAGACGCTGGTGGAGACGGTCCTTGCGGACAGGCGCGACCGGGATACGACGATCCTCGACATGTGCACGGGGTCGGGATGCATCGCCGTCAGTCTTGCGGCGCTCGGCGGTTATGAAAACGTCACCGCGGCGGATATCTCGGAGGAAGCGCTCGCGATTGCGCAAAGGAACGCGGAGCGGATCCTTTCGGAGAGACGGGCCGGAAAGGAACCGGCGGGTCCCGGACCGCGGATCCTGTTCAGAAAGAGCGATCTGTTTTCGGAATTTCCCGAACCGGAGAAGTTTGACGTGATCGTCTGCAACCCGCCCTATATCCCGAGCGGTGTGATCGGCGGACTGGAACCGGAAGTCCGCGACTTCGAGCCGCGGCTCGCGCTCGACGGGGATGCGGACGGACTTATGTTTTACCGGCGGCTGGCCGCGGAATGCGGGCGGCGCCTGAAAGCCGGCGGGAGCGTTTATTTTGAGATCGGATACGATCAGGCGGAGGCGGTCCGAAGCCTGCTTGCGGCGGGCGGTTTTACGGATATTTCGGTCATAAGGGATCTGGCCGGAAAAGACAGGGTGGTGCGCGCGCTTAGGGGCTCTGCGCCCGGCGCGACGCGTGAAGATCCCCCGTCTGTGAGTGATTAGGAGGTTTTTATGTTCGACCGTTTGGATGACATCTTACGGCATTATGAAGAACTGATGCTGGAACTGAACGATCCTTCCGTGACGGGGGATACGAAGCGGTTCCAAAAACTGATGAAGGAACAGGCGGATCTTACGCCGCTTGTGACGGCATACCGGGAATACAAAAAGGCAAAACAGGACGCCGAGGACAGCCTGGCGCTGCTGGAAGAGGAAAACGACGAGGAAATGAGAGAGCTGGCCAAAGAGGAGTTGTCCGATGCGAAAAAGCGGATCGAGGAACTCGAAAGGCAGTTAAAGATCCTGCTTCTTCCGAAAGACCCGAACGACGATAAGAACGTCGTCGTCGAGATCCGGGCGGGCGCAGGCGGCGAGGAGGCGGCTCTGTTCGCGTCCGAGCTTTACCGGATGTACGTCCATTACGCGGAGAGCCAGCACTGGAAAACGGAGCTCGTCAACGTCAGCGAGAGCGGGATCGGCGGCATGAAGGAAGTCGAATTCATGATCACCGGCAAGGGCGCGTATTCAAAGCTGAAATACGAGAGCGGCGTCCACCGCGTCCAGCGCGTGCCGGAGACGGAATCGGGCGGTCGGATCCATACCTCGACCGCGACCGTGGCGATCATGCCCGAGGCGGAGGAATTCGACGTGGTGATCGACGACAAAGATATCCGCATCGACGTCATGAGGGCTTCCGGAAACGGCGGTCAGTGCGTTAATACGACCGATTCGGCCGTGCGCCTGACCCATATCCCGACCGGGATCGTGATCTACAGCCAGACCGAGAAATCCCAGCTTCAGAATAAGGAGAAGGCGTTCCGCCTTCTGCGGTCGAAGCTTTACGATATGGAGCTGGAGAGACGTCAGAACGAGGAGGCGGAGGCCCGCCGCAGCCAGATCGGGACAGGAGACCGGTCCGAGAAGATCCGTACCTACAATTTCCCGCAGGGCCGCGTCACCGAGCACCGCATCAAACTGACGCTCTACAAGATCGATTCCGTCATGGACGGCGATCTCCAGGAACTGATCGACAGTCTGATCGCCGCGGATCAGGCGGCTAAACTTGCAAAAATGGCCGAGGCGTAAAAGCCCCGGCCAATCGTTTTGTTTTTTTAGTTGGAACGGATCTCCTGCCGCATGAAGCAGACGTAGGAAGCGGCGAAGGCCGCGAGCGTCAGCGCGATCAGTCCGGTCAGATGCGGCCAGACAAGGAGCAGGCTCTGTCCGAAGGACAGGTAGCCGGTGATCGCTCCCACCATCTGGTTCATCGTTACCGCGTTGACGGCGCGGATGGACGGATCCATGACCGTGGAGACCGCCTCGCAGTACAGGTAGTAGGGCGAGATCCGGTTCAGGTTCAGATTCAGGCTGTAGTTCTTGAGCGAGTTGACGATAACGTAATAGTCGTTGTTTACGGGATAGACCGCGTTGGCGACGATGTTCGCCACAAGGCTCATGAAGATCGCGAAGAAGATCCAAAGCGCGATCACCGCGAGCGCCGAGGTCGCCGTGTGCCGGCAGAGCACCGAAAACAGGATCGAGAGCCCGAGCCAGAAGGCAATGTAGACGACCGTGAAAAACAGGAACACGAATATCCGCATGACTTCCTCGGGCTGCGGCGCGAATCCGGTCCGCAGCGTCCCGCAGGTGCCGATCAGGATCCCCATCGTAAAGACCATGATCGCGATGACCGCGGTCCCCGCGAGGAACTTCCCGATGATGATGGAGTCGCGGTAGATCGGCTGCGCCATCAGCCGGTTCAGCGTGCCGGACGAGCGTTCGCCGTTGACCGCGTCAAAACCCAGCGCCAGGCCGACAAAGGGCCCAAGCAGGGCGATAAAGCTCATGAACGACGGGATCGAACTGCCGCCCGTGGTATAGAGCTGTAAGAACGGGTAGTCGGAAACGCCCGCCTCACGCATACCGCTCGTCGCCCCGTAAAGGCTGGCAAAGCAGGTGGCCCAGATCAGGACGAGGATCAGAACGAACCGCTTCCCGAGCAGATGGTCCGCCAGTTCTTTTTCAAAGAGAGCCGTGAGGCCCGCGTGTTTTTTCATCTTGCTGTTCCGCCCTTTCAAAGTATAATCGGTAGATCTCGTCCAAATCGCCGCCGCGCTGATGGAGATGGAGGATCTTGTAGCCGCGGCTTCCGAGGAACGCGGTCAGATTCTCGCGCAGGTCGGCGACGGATTCGATGATAAACTGTTTTCCTTCCTTGCTGACGTGCTCGACGCCGGGCTGCTTGACGATCTCGTTTAACAGCTCGATATCGGAAGGCGTGGTCTCCAGCTCCAGAGAGTAGTGCGTTTCCTGCTGGATCTGCTTACCGAGCTCCGAGATCTCTCCGCAGGCGATCAGGCTACCGCTCACGAAGATGCCGACCCGGTCGCAGATCTGCTGGATCTGGTAAAGCTGGTGCGAGGAGATGAGCAGCGTGCGCCCGTCCTCCTTGGACAGCTTCCGCATCAGGATCAGCAGCTCGCGCATACCTTCGGGGTCGATCCCCAGCGTCGGCTCATCCATGATGATGATCTGCGGGTCCTTCATCAGGACGTCCGCGATCCCCAGACGCTGGCGCATGCCCTTGGAATAGGTGGACGCCTTTTGATCCGCCGCGTCGGTCATTCCGACGCGATCGAGGAGACTGTCGACGCGCTCATCCAGCTCTTTGCCGGAAAGACCGTTGAGCCTGCCGGTGAAGCGCAGGTTCTCGCGCCCGGTCAGATCGGAGTAGAACCCGACGTTATCCGGCATATAGCCGACGATCCGCTTGACGCTTACCGGATCGCGCGTGCAGTCGATCCCGCAGATCGACGCCGTGCCTTCGCTCGGCTCGGTGAGGCCCAGAAGCATCAGGATCGTCGTGGTCTTGCCCGCGCCGTTCGGCCCGAGCAGACCGAAGATCTCGCCCTTTCGGATCGAGAGGTCCAGGCCGTTGACCGCGCATTTTTCTCCGTAGCGCTTGGTCAGCCCCTGTGTTGTGATGATGATCTGCTCCGTATTGTCCATGGTTTACCTTCTCCCGTATTTTTTGAAGATCATGCCGAGACCGCCGATCAGAACGACGATGATCACGACGGCGAGGATCCCCCATGTGGTACGGGTCTTGACGGATACACGGAAGTCCGCGGTGCCGGACGTGATGTCATTCTTTACGGTAAATACGGCCGCGTAATCGCCGGTCATGGAATCGCCGGAGGGCTTTACATAAGCCGTGATCTCTCTGGAAGCGCCGGCTTCCAGCAGATCGATCGCCGATTCGTCAAAGCGTGCTTCCCATCCGCTGGGCAGCGAGGACGACAGATTCAGATTTTCGAGGTCTACGTTTCCGCTGTTGGTGACGGTGAGCGTGACGGCCTTTTCGTCATTGGCGTACGCGTCGAAGCTCAAAAGGCCGCTGGGCGTGGAGAGTTCGACTTTATAGGAACCGGTGACGGTGACTTTAAGATCCAGAGGAAGCGTCTCGGTCGCCGAAACGGCGCTGCACGAGATGCTGTATTCGCCCTTGGTTATGGTCTCCGGGGGAGTGATCTCAACGGAGATCCCCTGGCTTCCGCCGGAATCAACGCTTACGCTCGCCACATGGGTGGTCTGGCCGGAGGGCGTAAAGCTGACCTGCCATCCGTCGGGGGCGTTGGAGGAAAGGCTGTATGACTGCTCGCGGCTGCGGTTGTTTACCAGCGTCGTGTCGAATTTGAAGCTGGTGCCGGACGCGCCTTCCTGCTCCGGATATTCCGAAGAGAAGTTGCTCTGGCCGTTTTCGGCTTCGCTGACGGTGATGTCGAGCGTCAGGCTGTCACTGACGCCTTCGCCCGCATCGGCGAGGAGCACGGCCTGATAGGTGCCGGACGGAGTCTCCGCCGGGACGGTCAGGCTGAAGGTCGCGAGACCCTCGTTGTCGCCGCTGTTTATGTGGATACGGTTGACGGAATTGCTGTTTCCCTTGAAATAGCCGTCCCAGCCGTCGGGGATCGATTCGATCGTAAGAGACGTGTCGCGGCCGCCGCCGGACTGGTTTTCAAAATTGAGAGAAAAGTTTACGCTCTCGCCCGGTTTTACCGAGATGCCCGGGTAGTATGTACTCATGTCGAGACCGCCCGCGGCCAGCGCGGTAAAGGACCCTGCGATAAGGAGAGCGCCTGCTGTGACGGCTGCGGCGGCGAACGCCGCAAACCTGTTTTGAGAAACTGATGCTTTTTTCATTCCGTAAGATCTCCTTCCGTTCATAACTGTCAGACTATTTATCTGACGTCAGGGGAGATTCTAGTCCGGAAGTGTGTCTCTTTTGTGGCATAATTGTGTTTTTTCTGTGAAGAAAACGCCCGGGATGCGGCCTGGCTGACGGCCCTCCAAAACGGCGGAAAAACCTTCCGCCGCTACCGGTCGGTCACGCAGCGGACCGCCCAAAAGACGGGGCGGAAAATGACAGAATGAGGAGGCGGATCATGCAGACTGATTTTTATACACGCGTCGGTATCGCGTGCAGAAAGATCCCCGCAGGCCGTGTCGCGACCTACGGACAGATCGCGTTGCTCTGCGGGAAACCGAAGAACTCCCGACAGGTGGGATATGCGCTTAAAATGGGACTGGCGGGCGATGTGCCGGCGTTCCGCGTCGTGAACTCGAAGGGATTTTTGAGCGGCGCGGCGCACTTTGAGACGTACGACCTGCAAAAGATCCTGCTGACCGAAGAAGGCGTCGAAGTCGAATGGACGCCGGACGGCTGGAAGGTCGATCTGAAACGGTTCGGTTGGAAAAATACGATGGAGGATGCGCTGGAGGTTCAGGAGAATACGGCTCTCTGCCATCTGCCGCTGCGGTAGCGCAGCACAAAGCAGACCGCCCGAAACAGCCAGTCGATCGTCATCGCGACCCAGACGCCGAAGACGCCGAGGCCCAGATAGCTGCCCAGAACCACGCTGAAACCGCAGCGGAACACCCACATGGAGACGACGGACAGCAGCATGGTCACTTTCACGTCCGTGGCCGCGCGCAGCGTGTTGGGGAGCGTAAAGGCCAGCGGCCAGATCGTGATGACGCATGCGGAATGATAAAACAGGATCCTGCGGGCGTAACCGCTCGCTTCATCGGACAGTCCGTATATCCTGAGCACAGCCGGGATCGCCAGGATGACAAGCAGGTTCATGGCGATCAGAGACAGGTATTCGGCCTGCATGAGCCGTTTCGTATAATAGCGCACCTGCTCGAAATCGCCCGCTCCGACGCATCTGGCGCAGACGGTCAGGAGCGCGAAACCGAAGGACATGCCCGGAAGAACGGCGAAGGTGGCGACGTTGTTGCTGACCGCGTTCGCGGCCAGGGAAGCGGTGCCGTAACCGGCGACCAGGCTCAGGACCGCGATCTTTCCGAGCTGGAACATGCTGTTCTCCAGACCGTTCGGGATCCCGATATAGAGGATGCGCTTTAACATGCGGACATCGATCCGGAACGGATACGGATGCGGCAGGTGCAGGACATTGTTCCGGTTATTCAGGAGGAGCAGCATCACGATGCAGGCCACGCTTCTGGAGACCAGCGTCGGGATCGCCACGCCCTCGACGCCGCGATGGAAGCCGAAGATCAGGAGCGCGTTCCCGCCGACGTTGATGGAATTCATGAGCAGCGAGGTCTTCATGGTGATGTTGGAGTTCCCCATGGCGCAGAAAGTCGCCGCGCCCGCGTTATAGAGCGCGATCATCGGGATCGACGCGAGGACGATCAGCAGATAAACGCGGCTGTTGTACATGACGTCCGGTTCGATTTTTCCGAAGATGCCGTTTAAGATCAGGTTCTGGCCGAGATAGCCGAACCCCATGATAATGACGGAGAAAAGCAGCGTGAAGTTGATCAGCTGGGCGGTCGCAGCGCATCCCCGTTCCGGTTCGCGGTGGCCGAGGTACTGACCCGCGACGACGGATCCGCCGGTCGCCAGCGCCGTGAAGAGATTGATGATCAGGAGCATGACCGTATCGACGAGCGATACGCCCGAGACGGCGGCCTCTCCGACCTGCGCGACCATGACGGAGTCCGCCAGGCCGACAAAGCACTGAAGAAACTGATCGATAATAAGCGGAATGATCAGGCGGACCAGATCTTTTCCGGAAAATAAACGCTGCATAAAAACCCTCGATTCTGATTTTCGTAAAAACGTTTTACCACAAATCACCGCATTATGCAATCATCAAAATCGACAAAAGCCGCGGCCAAAGGCGGAAACGGATGAGATACTTTTTTTGGAGGATACGCGGGGCTCCGCGGCGGCATATCTGAAAAAAACCTGAATTTTTCGCTCCTGCACTTTCAAAAAAGAAGGTTTTGTGTTATGCTGTGAAAAAGGGTGCATTATGCCCAAAATACGACATGAAAAGGAGAGCCGCATGAAAGGGATCATTTTAGCAGGCGGAAGCGGCACGCGCCTTTATCCGCTTACAAAAGTAACTTCCAAACAGCTTCTGCCGATCTATGATAAACCGATGATCTATTACCCGCTTTCCGTGCTGATGAACGCCGGGATCCGGGAGATCCTGATCATTTCCACGCCTGACGATACGCCGCGGTTCGAGGCGCTTTTGGGGGACGGACATCAGTTCGGGATCGAACTTGGATACGCGGTGCAGCCGAGCCCGGACGGGCTGGCGCAGGCGTTCATCATCGGAGCCGATTTTATCGGGGACGATCCGGTCGCCATGATCCTTGGAGACAACATCTTCCACGGACAGGGATTGAAGAAACGGCTCCGCAAAGCCGCCGGAAAGAAACAGGGCGCGACGGTGTTCGGCTACTATGTCGACGATCCGGAGCGTTTCGGCATCGTGGAATTCGACCAGAACGGACACGCGGTCTCGATCGAGGAGAAGCCGACGAATCCGAAGTCGAATTACTGTGTGACCGGCCTGTACTTCTACGACAACCGGGTCGTGGAGTACGCGAAGAACCTGAAACCGTCGGCCCGCGGCGAGCTGGAGATCACGGATCTGAACAGGATCTATCTTGAAAACGGCGAACTTGACGTGACGCTTCTCGGACAGGGCTTTACCTGGCTGGATACGGGCACGCATGAGTCGCTCGTCGAGGCCACCAATTTTGTAAAGACGGTCGAGACGCACCAGCACAGAAAGATCGCCTGCCTGGAGGAGATCGCGTACACGAACGGATGGATCTCGAGAGACGACGTCCTGAAGGCGTATGAGGTCCTCAAAAAGAACCAGTACGGCCAGTATTTGAAGGACGTCCTCGACGGCAAGTACATCGACAGGCTGCCGGGAAGAGCGGAAAAATAGAAGATGACGGAAAATACATGACAAGGAGAGATACCATGAAGATAATCGTGACGGGGGGCGCCGGTTTTATCGGCGGAAACTTCATCCATCATATGGTAAACAAATATCCCGACTATGAGATCGTAAACCTCGATCTTCTCACCTACGCGGGAAACCTTGAGACCTTAAAGCCGGTCGAAGGGAAGCCGAATTACAAATTCGTGCGTGGGGATATTGCCGACCGCGAATTTGTTTACGGTCTGTTTGAGAAGGAAAAACCGGATGTGATCGTAAACTTTGCGGCCGAGAGCCATGTCGACCGCTCGGTCGTCGATCCCGGCAGTTTTGTGCGCACGAACGTCATGGGCACGACGACGCTGCTCGACGCCTGCCGCAAGTACGGGATCAAGCGCTATCACCAGGTCTCGACCGACGAGGTCTACGGCGATCTGCCGCTCGACCGGCCGGATCTGTTCTTCACCGAGACGACGCCGTTACATACCTCAAGCCCGTACTCGGCCTCCAAGGCGAGCGCGGACCTGTTCGTGCTGGCTTATCACCGTACTTATAAACTGCCGGTGACGATCTCGCGCTGCTCGAACAACTACGGGCCGTATCATTTCCCGGAGAAACTGATCCCGCTCATGATCAGCCGCGCGCTGGCGGACGAGCCGCTTCCGGTCTACGGGACGGGCGAGAACGTGCGCGACTGGCTGCACGTCTCCGACCACTGTGAGGCGATCGATTTGATCCTGCACAAGGGACGCGTCGGCGAGGTCTACAACATCGGCGGCCACAACGAGCGTACAAATCTGGAGGTCGTGAAGACGATCCTGCGGGCGCTCGACAAGCCGGAAAGCCTGATTAAATATGTGACGGACCGCCCCGGCCACGATATGCGCTACGCGATCGACCCGACGAAGATCGAGAAGGAGCTCGGATGGGAGCCAAAATACAATTTCGACACCGGGATCCAGCAGACGATCCGCTGGTATCTCGACAATCAGGACTGGTGGAAACACATCCTGAGCGGGGAGTACAGCAGCTATTTCGAGAACATGTACGGCGAGCGCCTGAGCGGAAAGTAAGGAATGTGTGCCGGAGACGTCGGGAAACCGCCGCCTGGCCTGCACAGTATCAGGCGAAACGGCGGCTTGCGGACCGGGCTCCGGAGGAGGTTGACATAATATGAGAATTCTGGTTACGGGCGTCAAGGGCCAGCTGGGGCACGACGTCGTAAATGAGATGGAAAAACGCGGTCTGACCGCGGTCGGCGTGGACATCGACGAGATGGATATCACCGATGCGGCGGCCTGCGAAAAGGTGATCACGGAGGCTGACGTGGAGGCGGTCATCCACTGCGCCGCTTACACGGCGGTCGATATGGCGGAGGACAACATCGAGCTCTGCCGCCGGGTCAATGCGGGCGGAACGCGCAATATCGCGCAGGTCTGCAAAAAGCTCGGGCTGAAGATGATGTACATCAGCACGGACTACGTTTTCGACGGCCAGGGGACCAGACCGTGGGAGCCGGACGACGAGCGTCATCCGTTAAACGTTTACGGACAGACAAAGTACGAGGGCGAGCTGGCGGTCGAGGAACTGGTCGAAAAGTTCTTTACGGTCCGTATCGCCTGGGTATTCGGCGTGAACGGAAAGAACTTTATAAAGACCATGCTGCGGATCGGAAAGGAGCGCGGGGCGGCCACGGTCGTCGACGACCAGATCGGTTCGCCGACGTATACCTACGATCTGGCGCGGCTTTTGGTGGACATGATCCAGACCGAAAAATACGGCCGTTATCATGCGACGAACGAGGGGCTCTGCTCGTGGTACGAGTTTGCCTGCGAGATCTTCCGCGCGGCGGGGATGAACGAGGTAAAGGTAACGCCGGTCCCGTCGAGCGAGTATCCCGCGTCAAAGGCGAAACGGCCGATGAACAGCCGCATGAGCAAGGAGAAGCTGTCGGAAAACGGCTTCGAGCGTCTGCCCGACTGGCACGACGCGGTGGCGCGGTATCTGAAGGAGATCACCTGGTAAAACGCGCATATAATGTAGGATGCCGGAGCCGTATTTTTATGACTCCAACACTGAAATTCGGAGGAGAGACAGATAATGGGTAAATATTTCGGAACGGATGGTTTCCGCGGCGAAGCCAATGTCGACCTGACGGTGGAGCACGCCTATAAGGTCGGCCGTTTTCTTGGCTGGTATTACGGAAAGAGGGCCAAAGGCGAGCGCTGCCGCATCGTGATCGGAAAGGACACCAGACGTTCCAGCTATATGTTTGAATATTCTCTGGTCGCGGGTCTTACCGCGTCGGGAGCGGACGTTTATCTGCTCCATGTCACGACGACGCCCAGCGTTTCGCATGTGATCTGCACGGAGGACTTTGACTGCGGGATCATGATCTCGGCCAGCCATAACCCGTATTACGACAACGGGATCAAGGTCATGAACGGGAACGGCGAGAAACTGGAGGAGAGCGTGATCGGCGAGATCGAGGCGTACCTCGACGGAGAGACCGGCGAGATCCCCCTGGCCACGAAGGAGAAGATCGGCCGCACGCAGGATTTTGCGGCGGGCCGCAACCGCTATATCGGCTACCTGATCTCGATCGCCACCCGTTCCTTCAAGGGAAAGAAAGTCGGACTTGACTGTGCGAACGGAAGCGCATCTGCGGTGGCAAAGAGCGTGTTCGACGCGCTGGGGGCCGACACTTATGTGATCAACAATGAGCCGAACGGCTTAAACATCAATCTGGACTGCGGTTCGACCCATATCGGACGGCTGCAGGAATTCGTCCGGGAGAACCATCTCGACGTGGGCTTTGCCTATGACGGAGACGCGGACCGCTGCCTGGCCGTGGATGAGAACGGAGAACTGGTCGACGGCGATCGGATCCTTTATATCTGCGGCAAGTATATGAAAGAGCAGGGGATCCTCCGCAACAACAAGATCGTAACGACGGTCATGTCGAATCTGGGTCTTTACAAAGCGCTCGACAAGATCGGGATCGAATATGAAAAGACCGCAGTCGGCGACAAATATGTATACGAAAACATGTCCCGGACCGGAAACTGCCTCGGCGGCGAGCAGTCGGGCCACATCATTTTCAGCAAATACGCCTCGACCGGCGACGGGATCCTGACCTCGCTCAAGATCATGGAGGTCATGCTGGAGAAGAAGGAATCCCTTGCCAAGCTGGCGTCTGAGGTGACGATCCTGCCGCAGCTTTTAAAGAACGTGCGGGTGGCGGATAAAGCCGCGGCGCAGGAAGACGAGGACGTTAAGAGAGCCGCAAAAGAGGTCGAGGAAAGACTGGGAGACGACGGCAGACTTCTTCTTCGTCCGAGTGGGACCGAGCCGCTGATCCGCGTGATGGTGGAGGCGGAAACGCCGGAGCTCTGCGAGGAGTGCGTCGATAAGATCATCGGCGTCCTGCGGGAAAAGGGACTTGTTATTCAGGAATAAATGCGGTATACTTATGAGACACCCGGCGAACGCGGGCGGGCGGAGATACAGGGATCCCCTTTTCGCGTATGCGCTGGACAGGGCCGGAAACGGCCGAAAAAGAAAAAGGACTGATGAAAGATGGGACTAGAACGAAAAGCGTGACGCTGTTCATCGTCGAGAAGTACAGCGTGATCTACCGACTCCGACGCTGTTTGTAATGACGGAAAAGAAAAGCTGTGAACACCCGAAAACAAACAGAAAAGGAGAGCAATGATTATGTTAAATTATCAGAGATATGAGAGAGTTCCGGTCGTCGATATGCCGGAGCGTGAATGGCCGAACAAACAGATCCAGGAGGCGCCGGTATGGTGCAGCGTCGATCTGCGCGACGGAAACCAGGCCCTGGTCGAGCCGATGGTCGTCGAGGAGAAGGTCGAGATGTTCAATTATCTCGTCAAGATGGGCTTTAAGGAGATCGAGGTCGGTTTTCCGGCCGCTTCCCAAATCGAGTATGATTTCCTGCGCCAGCTTGTCGAGCGCGATCTGATCCCGGACGACGTTATCATCCAGGTTCTGACCCAGTGCCGTGAACCGCTGATCGAGCGCACGTTCGAGTCGATCCAGGGTATCAAAAAGGTCATCTTTCATATTTACAATTCGACGTCCACTCTGCAGCGCGACGTGGTCTTCCACATGGACCGCGACGGTGTGACGAAGATCGCCACCGACGGCGTCGCGATGGTGCAGAAATACATGAAGGACTACGACGGCGAACTTACCCTTGAGTATTCGCCGGAGAGCTTTACCGGAACGGAACTCGACTATGCGCTGGATATCTGCAATGCCGTTCAGCGCGCGTGGGGACCGACGCCGGAGAAAAAGATGATCCTCAATCTGCCGTCCACCGTCGAAATGACGACGCCGAACGTGTTCGCCGACCGGATCGAGTGGATGAGCAAGCGCCTGGAAAACCGCGAGAGCATCGTGCTCAGCGTCCATCCGCACAACGACCGCGGAACGGGCGTCGCCTCCGCCGAGCTTGCGCTTCTGGCGGGCGCGGAGCGCATCGAGGGCACGCTGTTCGGAAACGGCGAGCGTACCGGAAACGTGGACATCATGACGATCGCCTACAACATGTTCTCGCAGGGAATCGATCCGAAGCTGGATATCCACGACGTCAAGGAGATCGTCGACGTCTACGAGCGCTGCACGAAGATGACCATCGACCCGCGTCATCCGTACGCCGGAAAGCTTGTGTTTACGGCATTCTCCGGATCGCATCAGGACGCGATCAACAAGGGCGTGCACGCGCTCCAGGAGCGCCATATGAGAAAGTGGCAGGTCCCGTATCTGCCGATCGATCCGTCCGACATCGGCCGCGAATACGAGCCGGTCGTCCGTATCAACAGCCAGTCCGGCAAGGGCGGCGTTGCGTTCGTCATGGATACCTATTTCGGCTTCCGCCTGCCGCGCGGCATGCACAAGGAATTTGCCGACATCATCCAGGTCATCGCCGAGAGACAGGGCGAAGTCGCGCCGGATCAGGTCATGGAGGAATTCCGCAGGAATTACCTCGAGCGGAAGGAACCGTATCACTTCCGCAAGTGCAAGATCACCGATTTCGAGCAGGCGGAAACTTTACGACGGTCGCGGTCGTTACCTACACCGACCACGGAGTCGAAAAGCAGTTTGAGGGCGTCGGAAACGGCCCGATCGACGCGGTGCAGCGCGGTCTTGAGGAGGAGCTCGGCATCGAGATCAAGGTCCTGGATTACGACGAGCACGCGCTGACCTCTGGTTCTGGGGCGCAGGCGGCTTCCTACATCCACATGATGGACCAGAAGTCCAATCGCGTGACCTACGGCGTCGGCATCAGCTCCAACATCACCAGAGCATCGCTGCGCGGGATCTTCAGCGCGGTCAACCGCCTGTTCGGGGAAGAATAAGGCGGAAAGCAAAACGGAATCAGGGGAGGCCCGGCGGGCAATGTCATTTAGTTAAGGTGTTGGAAGATCATTCCCCTTCAGGCAGAGAAAGCATTTTTGCTATCTCTGCCTC
>CANQGL010000043.1 GCA_947623185.1 uncultured Lachnospiraceae bacterium | reverse complement strand
CGCTCCCGAAACGGCGTCAACGCCGGTTCCGTTCGCTTCGATCATCTGCGGGATCATGATATCGAACGCGCAAGTGCCGACTTCCTCGGTCTCGCCGCTCTCGATGGTGATCTCCGTCATCTTGTCCGCGTCGAACGTGACGGTCGCCTTGACCGGTCCGTTGTAGCCGGATCCGGTTCCGGTGTATGTACCTGCCGTGAAGGTCAACGGGCCGTCGGAATCCGCCTGTGCGGTTCCTTCCGCCTGTGCGATCGCATCCGCAAGTGCGGTCTTGACCGCCTCGGAGGTGATGGTCGCGCCGGTCACCGCGTCGATATCCGCGGAGCCCTTCGCGAGGATGGCCGCCTGCAGAGGCTCAAGCGCCTTGCCGCCGACCGTCGGAGTCTCGTCCGGTCCTTCGACCTTGGCGTCCGTGATCGCGGTGTCGCTGGTGGTAATGGTTACGGTTACTTTTCCGCCGAATCCGTCTGCGGAAGCGGTGTAAGTTCCTGCGGTGTAGTTACCCTCGGCCGCGGGTCCTGCCGGTTCGGTCGGGGCTGCAGCTGCCGTCGTCTCCTCGACAGGCTGCTCGCCGCGCGCCAGGCGAAGTGCATTTCCGACCGCAGACTTGACTGCTGCACTGGTGATGCTGGCGCCGGACACCGAATCAACGTTTTCGCTCTGTGCGGCAAGGATCTTCTCCGGGAGCTGTTCGATCGCCGTAGCGCCGATCCCCTCGGTCTCGTTGTCGCCGGTCAGAGTGACCGCCGTGATCTCTTTGGCAGAGACAGTCACGGAAGCGGTGACATCACCGCCAAATCCCTGGGCGCTGTATTCATACGTTCCGGGTGTATAAATACTCGGTTTTCCCAGGGAGGAGAGGGCCTTGTAGATTCCGTCGGATCCAAGAAGGGTCACAACAGTCAGTACAATAAGTCCTCCAAGGGCCATATAGCCCTTTGACTTGTCATTTTTCTGACTCATCTGGTGTTACCTCCCACTATGTAATTCATCAGAGTTATTCTAGCATATAATGAATAAATCCTCAAGATTCAATTTCCGCTTTTACATCCCTTTTTGTAAGTTTTTGTAGGAATTCAGGCTGGGGTGTGGTATAATATGAGCACTTAGCAAGCACAAGCCGTAGGCGATGTGCGAGCTTAGTGCGAGTAATACCCAGACACTTAACGAATCGGAGCGAAAGCGAACGATGAGTTTAGTGGATGCGGTATAATATGCGCGAAAGCAATGAGCCGGGCAAAAGCGGACAAGGAAGAAATCGCCCATGCTTGCATGAAGGCGATTTCGGAGTTGGACGGTTTTACAGGGCGAAGCCCGTGAACGAGGGAAACGAAAGTTTCCCGAGTGCCCCGGCGGAGCACAAGCCGCAGGCGGAGCACAAGCCGGCGGAGTGCGGGCCAGCGGGCAGAGACCGGGAGGCATCTATGACTGAAACGAACAAAAAGAAAATCGGGAAACGGGAACTGATCCTTTTGGCAGCGATACTGGCGGTCGCCGCCGCCCTTTTTGCGTGGAACCGTTTCCGCCACTCGGAACCCGCGGTCCTTGTCGAGGTCACCGTCAACGGGAAGGTAGTCGAAATGTTCGATCTGAACAAAGATACCGATTATATAATCGAAAGCAACGAGCGCGGGATCCCGGGGACCAATCACCTGATCATCAAAGACGGGGAGGCGTGGATCTCCGAGGCGTCCTGTCCGGATAAAGTCTGCGTCTACCAGGGAAAAGTCAGCCATGAAGGCGAGATGATCGTCTGTCTGCCGAATCTGGTGATCGTGAGGATCATGGGCGAACAGACGCAGTAAGCGCTTCCGAGCGGCGGTTTTGCGTCGCCACACCGGGTGCCGCACCGGGCAGTTTTGTATCTCCACACTGGGTGGTTTTGAGTCGCTGCGCCGGGCAGTTTTGTATCTCCACGCAGGCGGTGTTGCTTATTGACATTATTTCAGACAGAGGCTATAATATGTTTAACAAGACAGCCGGAAGGTGAGCACAATTCACCCGTCCCGGCGAATATGGTTAACTTAGTAAGTCGCCAGTCCGGCCAGGGAACAGGGCGGCTTACTTATTTTTCAGATTCAGAATTGCAACGATCAATCCAGCAACAGCTATGATAACCATGAATTCTTCATATGTACTCATAAGCATCATCCTCCTGTCAGATTTCAGGACGGATGGCCGTCGCCCTCCCGGCTGCCCGGTTAAACATATTAAGTTGTCACGGTGCCGGAGGTCTTACCCCAAAATATATTATCTCAAAACGCAAAAGGAGACAAACGGCTGTATCGCGCCGCTGTCTCCTTTGTAATCTTCCCATTAATTTTCCAATTTGTGTTACGCCGAAAGTCCCATTGCCTCCATCTCGGCGTTGACCGAATCCTCGCAGGAACGCATGGCGAGTATCGTCATCTCCATCAGTTTCGGCATCTCCCAGCCGATCTTTTCGGCCCCGAGCGAAATGATCTCACGCGAACATCCAGCCGCAAACCGTTTATCCTTGAATTTCTTTTTCAGGCTTGAAACTTCCATGTCCTTCGTGCTCTTGGAGGGGCGCATCTTGGCCGCCGCCCAGATCAGGCCGGTAAGCTCGTCCGCCGCGTAAAGGACTTTCTCCATCTCATGAGTCGGTTCCGCGGTGACTTCCGGGTTATGTCCGTAGCAATGGCTGCATACCGCATGGATCACTTCGTCCTCTGCGCCGCCTTCTTTCAGCAGGCGTGGGGCCACGATGCAGTGCTGTTCGGGATATTCTTCGAAATCGATGTCGTGCAGGATCCCGACGATCTCCCAGAAATCCGCTTCGTCGCCGTAGCCGAGTTCGTTTGCATACCATTTCAATACGCCGCCCACGGTCAGACCGTGCAGGATATGAAACGGTTCTTTGTTATGTTTCCTTAAAAGTTCGATCGCTTTCTCTCTTGTCAATGCCGTCTGCATGTACTTTCCCTCCTGATACATTACTCTCACTCGCAGCCTAAAACCCTCGCTCGCGCGCTCCCTGTCCGCTCCGCGGACTGTTTGCTCGTTAATGGCGCTGGAAAAACAAATGCCGCCTTCGGCGTCGCTTGCCTCTCCCCGCTTCAGTTTCACTCGCAAACCCGCGCTTACGCGCTCCCTGTCCGCTCCGCGGACTGTTTGCTCGTTAATGGCGCTGGAAAAACAAATGCCGCCTACGGCGTCGCTTGTTTTTCCTTAGCGCCTATTATATCAAAACATATATCGTTTTAAAAGGGTTTTCACACAAAAATCATAGTTCCATTCGGGTACGCGGTCTTTTGTTCGGATCGGATAGCTGGCGATCAGCGCGCCGCTCACATAGTAATCCGTCTGACCGGCCGGCCAGTCCTTTTCGACCGGCGCGGAGATCTCCCGCAGCGTCTTTACCTGGACCGTAACCGGTTCGTCTTTTTGCATCAGCACCTTAAGGGGCTCCTGCGGATAATCGATATAGAGTTCCGTTCCGGACGCGAGCCCACCCGTTACCGCGACCGGCTTCAGTTCGATCTTTTGCTTCTCGATCTCATAGTAATCGTAATTCTCCGCTCCGTACCGGATCAGTTTCTGCATATCCTGCCATTTATATGTCTTATGCGGCGGCCACCCGCATCCGAGCAGCGCCGCGACGAACATCCGGCCGTCCCGTTCCACAGCGCCCACATAGCAGTATCCGGCTCCGTTCGTAAATCCGGTCTTTCCGGAGAGCGCGCCGTCCATGGAATTTAAAAGCGAATTGTGATTGACACAGGAAAACGACCGTTTCCCCGCCAGATCGGAAAATGTATAGGAAGGCGCGCGCGTGATCGCAAGAAATTCCTCGCTTTTCGGAGAAAGTGATATACAGTATCGCATGATACGGGCAAGATCGCCCGCCGTCGTCGCATGCTGTCTCCCCGTCTCCGGGTCCGCGGCGTCCAGTCCGTTAGGGGTAATGAAATAGGTATCCGTGCAGCCGAGATCGCGCGCCTTCTGATTCATCATCCCGGCAAACGCCTCGCAGCTTCCGGCGACATGCTCGGCCACTGCGACCGCCGTATCGTTGTGGGATTCCAGCATCAGAGAATACAGAAGATCGCCGAGCCGGTATGTCTCTCCTTCGCGTATCCCCAGCTGGACGTCCGGCATGGAGGCCGCATACGGGGAGATCTTCACCGTATCATTCGGACCGGCGTTTTCCAACGCCAGAATGCAGGTCATGATCTTGGTGGTGCTTGCCATCGGCCGCGCCGTATCCTCGTCCTTTCCGTAAAGGACACGCCCGGTCTCGCCGTCGATCAGGGCCGCAGACCGGGCCGCCAGAGACAGCGGTTCCGGTTCCCCGGCGAATGCCGAAAACGGAGAGGCGGCGATCATGACTGCAGCAAGTCCGGCAGCCACACGCAGCGCCGCCGTATGTACGGCTTCCGCAAGTCCAAGCGCCGGACCCGTCTGCCGCGCAGGCACTTTTCTCGCACGCCGCACGCACGATCCGAATAATCCGTACGATCCCCGTACTCTTTTCAGGTATTCACCCATAAGCAAAACTTCCGCGCATGCTTTGTTCAGATTATATGCGTTTCAGTTTCCTGTCAGTCTCAGTTTCTCCTAAGCCCCTTCGGATAATGATTCTTGAGGATCCCGTTCGTGCGTTTCGCCCAGCCGATTGAGTATCCCCCGGCGGTAACGAGCGTCCATCCGTCGCCGTTGCCTGCGGCATTGGACTCGTTATCACCGTTTGATCCTTTATTTTGTAATATTTCCAAATTCGATATTGTTTCGCCCCGCAGGTATTTTTCCGCTGTCTCTCCGATCCCCACTTCATCCGTCCGCACCGCTTCCCGCGGATCAAGAAACAGCGCCAGCGCGTGAGAAGGTTCAAACCGGCCCTTCTTCTGCGTTCCCAGGTGAAGTCCCGCCCGCAGGACTTTGAGGCCGGACATCTCCGGCATCTCGTCCGGGACGAGATAAAGATTGTCGCCAAATGAAAGAAAATGCCGTCCCGAGAACATGCGGCTGATTCCGGTCATGTTCTCGCGGCAGAATTCTTCAAATCCGTCCGTCTGCACCGCGCCTGTACGCCGGTCTTTCGCCGCCCGCGATCCGGACCTGCGCTTCCCGGATCCAAAACTCTCGGATGCGGAAACCCCGAGCAAAGAGTTCCCAGGGATGGAACCCCCGGATACAGCGGTCCCGCTCTCCCCCGCCTTCACGAGCAGCGCCAAAAAATGTCCCTCGCCGTCCGTCTTATGCGGCCAGATGCGCACGGTATCCGCCAGCTCCGGCCACCTGTTCGCCCATTCCGGCCGTCCCGATGAAAACAGTTCCGCGCAGTCCGGCCTTACGATCCGGTATTCCGGATGCCGGGTCAGAAATCTCGCGACCGTCTGTTCATCCTCTTCCGGGGAAAAAGTGCATGTCGAATAAACGATCCGTCCGCCGGACCGCACCGTTTCCGCCGCGCAGTCAAGGATACGGTCCTGTCTGGCCGCACAGCGGGCTACATTCTCCGGGCTCCACTCCAGGACCGCGCCTGCGTCCTTGCGGAACATTCCCTCGCCGGAGCAGGGCGCGTCGACGATCACCCCGTCGAAAAACCCGCGAAAGGCAGGAGCCAGCGCCTCCGGATCCATATTGGTGACGACCGCGTTCGCGATCCCCATGCGTTCAATGTTCTGCGAGAGGATCTTCGCCCGAGCAGGATGGATCTCATTGCAAACCAGAAGCCCATGCTGCCCCATACGCCCCGCCGCCTGCGTGCTCTTTCCGCCCGGCGCGGCGCAGAGATCCAGGATCTTTTCGCCGGGCTTCGGGGCCAGCGCCTCCACGACCGCCATAGCGCTCGGTTCCTGGATATAATAAAGCCCTGCCTCATGGAGCGGATGCTTTCCCGGGCGGAGTTCTTCCGGATAATAATATCCCTCCGCCGTCCACGGGATCCGTTCAAGTCCTCTTAAAATATCAGGAAGGCCGTCCGCAGCCCCCGTTTTCAGCGGATTGTTCCGCAGTCCGTATTGTCTCGGTTTTTCATAGCCCGCAAAAAAAGCGTCCGCCTCGTCACCGAGCAGGGAACGCATTTTTTGCTCAAATTCTTCCGGCAGGCCCGCCGCGGCTGTCTCCTTCTGTTGCATGGTATTGTCTCCCCTTCTCCGGAACATGTTGTTCCGGGCTGCAGGTTCTGTTCGCACTGACCATAAAACGGCAACGGAATGCACGCCGTCTTCCCCGTCGCATATGTTACAGCTTAAACAGCGTATCCAGCAGGCCGCGTCCCAGCGACGCGCCGAGGTTTCCTCCCAGTCTCTTTCCGAACGAGCCGCCGATCTTCTTTCCGAATTCGTTTCCGATCTCACGGCCGATCGTTCCGGTCGCGGTCTTGGCGATGCTGCCGATCGCCGCCGCCTGTTTCTTCTTGGCCCGCTCCGCCTCGCGTTCCGCGGCTTTCTGGGCCTTCTCGGCTTCTTTTTCTTCCAGTTTTCTTTGCTTTTCGGCCTCTTTCGCCGCCTCGGCCTCTTCCTGTTCCTTCGCGGCGGCCTCCGCATCCTCCTTCGACTTCCTCTGCAGAAGCTCATAAGCGGAATCGCGATCCGTCATCTCGCTGTAACGGATATAGAGCATACTTTGCTCGGTGATCTGCTTTCTCGACGTGTCGTCGATCGGCCCCATCAGGCTCTGCGGCGGCAGGATCTTGCATTTCTCAACGACGGAAGGCCGTCCCTCTTCGTCGAGGAAGGAGATCAGGGCCTCGGCCGTCCCGAGGTTCATGATCGCGTCCATCGTATCGAATTCCGGATTCGGACGGAACGATTCCGCGGCCGCCTTGACCTTTTTCTGCTCAAGCGGCGTGTACGCGTGCAAAGCGTGTTGGATCTTATTGCCCAGCTGGGCCAGGACCTCGTTCGGAATATCCGACGGGCTCTGGGTGATAAAGTAGATCCCGACTCCCTTAGAGCGGATCAGCTTTACGACCTGCTCGATCTTTTCCATCAGCGCTTTCGGCGCGTCGCCAAACAGCAGATGCGCCTCGTCGAAGAAAAAGATCATGCGCGGCTTGTCGGCGTCCCCGACCTCCGGCAGCGTCTCGAACAGCTCGGACATCATCCAGAGCATGAACGTCGAATACATGGCCGGCGAATTGATGAGGCTCTGGCAGTCGAGGATGTTGATCATTCCCTTTCCGCTCGTGTCGGTCGAGAACCAGTCGCGGATGTTGAGCGCCGGTTCGCCGAAGAACCGGTCCCCTCCGGCTTCCTCGAGCGCGACCACCGCGCGGATGATCGAGCTGATGCTCTGTTTCGCCAGGTTTCCGTATTCCGCGGAAAATTCCTTCGAGTTCTCGTAGACGTACTGGAGCATCGCCCGCAGATCCTTTGTATCGATCAGAAGCAGCCCGTCGTCATCGGCGATCCGGAAAATGACCTGCAGGATCGCGGTCTGCGTGCCGTTGAGATCCATCAGCCGCGCCAGCAGGGTCGGTCCCATCTCGCTGATCGTCGTGCGCAGCGGGATCCCCGTTTTCCCGAAAATATCCCAGAAAGTGACCGGATAGGAATGATAGTTGAAGCCGCATTCGGACAGGCCGAATTTCTGTATCCTCTCCTGCATATCCGCGCTGTCCGCACCCGGCCTGCACATACCCGCAAGATCGCCCTTGACGTCGGCCAGAAAGACCGGAACGCCGCAGTCGCTGAACGATTCCGCCATGACCTTGAGCGTCACCGTTTTACCTGTACCGGTAGCGCCCGCGATCAGGCCGTGGCGGTTCGCCATCTTCGGAAGGATCGCGACCTTTCTCTCGCGATTCTCCCCCGCCGAGGCGACCCAGATTTTCTGATCGTAAAACATATCTCTACCTCCGTTCTGTACAAACTTAATTTAATTATATACTGACTCTTCCAAAATCTCAAGTTTTATTGTAGAATAGGGGGTGTACTTAATGTAATCAGAAAGGATCTTACCGAAAATGAGCATGACAGGAGTTATCGCAAATACGCTCACCGTGATCGTAGGAAGTCTGGTGGGCTTAACATTTAGAAAGGGGATCCCGGAGCGGGTCACTTCCGCCGTAATGATCGGCCTCGGCCTCTGCACGGTCTACATCGGGATCGACGGCGCGATGGACGGTCAGAACGTTCTGATCGTGATCGCGGCGATGGTCGTCGGAGCCATCATCGGCACCCTGATCGACATCGACCGGGCGATCAATAACCTCGGCCTCTGGGTCGAAAAGAAATTTCAGAAAAAGGGCGGGGAGCAGGTCTCGATCGCGGAGGGCTTCGTGACCGCCAGCCTCCTGTTCTGCGTGGGGGCGATGACGATCAACGGCTCCTTAAACGCCGGCATTTCCGGCGACAACCGCCTGCTGTTCACAAAGGCGACCCTGGATCTGTTCTCCTCGTCGATGATGGCCGCCAGCCTCGGGATCGGCGTCCTGTTCGCGGCCGCGTTCGTGCTCGGCTTTCAGGGCGCGCTGGTGCTCATGGCCGGCTTTCTGGCCCCGTTTTTGAACGACGCGGCGATCGCCGAGATGACCTGCGCCGGTTCGCTGATTATCATCGCGATCGGCACGAACCTGATCGGGATCACAAAGATCAAAGTCGCGAACTACCTCCCCGCGATCCTGCTGGCCCCGGTTTTTACATGGATCGTCTCGCTGCCGGTGTGGTCCGGGCTTCTGCCCTGATACGGGGCCTATTTCCGTCCGGCGAGGATCCGTTCGATATCGCGCGCTTCCTCGGAAAACAGCAGGCTCTTATTGTACTGATAGTACCGTTCGCACTCGTATTCCTGCAAAAACCGTACGCTGTACAGACCGGTGTTGAGTTCTGTGACGAACAGCACCGTCTCCTGGCCGGTCCCGAAAGCCGCCTCCATAAAATCGAAGGCGTGCTCCAGCTTTTCCCCGGTCCGGCTCACGGTCTCCTCGTATAAGTCGCTGTCCGCGGCAAAAAATCCCCTCAGTTTCTCCCAGACCGGCTCCGCCAGGAAGGAATCGTCTTTCTGCAGTCTTTGCAGATCGCGCTCAAACGCCTCCGACACCGCGCGGCGGCAGGAAAGATCCGCCGGGGACAGGAGTCCGTTCTCCTGCCTTTTCTCCCACTCGCGGCGGAACCCCTCCGCACAGGCAAGATACCGTTCTCCGGTAAGTTCCCCTTCGTTTTTCCATTCGCGCAGAAGGCGCATCCGAAGCGACATCTCATCCTCCATGCGGCAGACCTGCCGGAAGCCTTCCGTCAGGCCCGAAAGCAGCAGGCTTACCGCGCTGATCCTCTCGTCAAAAGCCGCTTTCTCAAGCTTTTCACAGGCTCCCGCCGGGATCCGTCCGGCAAGGATCTCATCCACCCGGTAGTCGTCCCGGTATTTATAGTAAAGCGACAGATAATTGGCAAAATCCCTCGCGATCTGCGGGAACTGGATATATTCCTCCACCAGCTCGCGGTCCACAGGTTTTTTCAGCTTTTCGTAAACGCGGATCAGGCGCGACAGGTCCTCCCATCCGCGCGGCGTGGCGAAACGCTTTCCGTCCACCGTGGTCTCGATCCGGCAGAAATTCTGCTTCCGTATATTCAGATAGGCTCTGATCGCCGGATGGACGTCCGCCGCGGCCGCATACTCCATCCACGCGTCAAGATCCGGCTCCACCGTGATGTTGCGGATCCGGTCCAGGGTCACGATGTCAAATTCCCGCACCGATTTGTTGTATTCCGGCGGATTCCCCGCCGCCACGATGATCCATCCCTCGGGGATCTTATGGCATCCGAATGTCTTTCCCTGCAAAAACTGAAGCATGGCCGGAGCCAGCGTCTCGGAAACGCAGTTGATCTCGTCGATGAACAGGATCCCCTCCGCAAGCCCGGTCTTTTGGATCTTTTCATAGACCGAAGCCACGATCTCGCTCATCGTATATTCCGTCGCGGCGTACTCCTGCCCGTTGTACTCCCTCTTTTCGATGAGGGGAAGGCCGATCGCGCTCTGCCTTGTATGGTGCGTGATCGTATAGGACACAAGGCCGATCTGGCACTCCTGGGAGATCTGCTCCATGATCTGGGTCTTTCCCACTCCGGGCGGACCGATCAGCAGGATCGGCCGCTGGTGGACCGGCGGGATCACATAGCTCCCGTATTCGTCTTTGATCAGATACGCCTCGATGGTATCCCTGATCTCCTGTTTCGCACGCCGAATATTCATAAACTCTGTTCCTCCGTCTTATGGCCGTCTGAAAGCCCTGGGATCCGCCCGGGCTGCGGTCCGCTCCGCTCCTCCGTGATCTGTCCCGGCTCCAAAATCACCTTCATCGCCCACGCGGGTACGGAAATATCGGTATACTGATCCTTTACAAACACAAACGCCGTATCGTAGACCGGCCGCTTCACCGGGTAGATCCCCTCGCCGTCGGTAAAATACAAAAGCCCCCTAAGATGCTTAAACGCCCCCTGGCGCACCAGCCCGTTCACATATTCAAACGCCGGTCGGAAATCCGTGCCTCCGTACCCTGAAATCGTAAAGCCGGCCATATAGGCCTCCATCTCCTCGCGGCAGGTCACCGTCTTCTCCTCCCGTATCCGGTCGTCGCACTGTATAATATGGATGTTGGTCTTGCGGAAGTAGCTCTCGCTCTCGCAGAGCACGTCGTAGGTCTCCTCCAGGAACCGCTTTACCAGTTCCCCGGAACAGGACATCGACGTGTCGATCACGATCACGAAGTCCTCGATCCTGCTGATCTCCTTCGATTCCAGCGGCTCGATCAGCGGCATGTTTCCGTACAGCGACAGTCCGTAGGTATAATAGCCGTAATCAAAGGAATCCATATCGACCCGGATCTCCTCGCGGAGCACGGAAAACTTCCGGAGGAACCGTTTGTAGTCGTACCGTTCCCGGTTTTCCACCCGGACCTGCTCCATCAGACTGTCCGAATCGCCGCCCTGACCGCTCCCCATCGTCTCCATCTCGGTCTGCATCCGGTTCCGGTTGTCGTTCCAGAGATCCTGCCGCACAGCCGCGGTCTTCGGGGAGTTTTCCGGCAGATCCCAGCGGCTGTGATCGTCCACAAGGAACTCCGCCGCAAGCCGCTCCTTCTGCTTTTCGGTCGGAGCCATCTCCCGCAAGGCATGATAAACGCCCTCCGCGTTCAGGACAGAAAGCCTCTTTTTGAACCGGCCGTACCAGTCCCGTCGAAACAGGCTCACGGGCCGATGGACGCAGCTTAGATAAAGGCCGTCGATCACTGCCTCCGCCGCGATGTCGCACGCCAGATCCCAGTCGCTCTCATCGCGTTTTCCGCGGGTATCCATATGGCAGAAAAGACAGTGGAGCACCATGTGAAGATAGGCGCGGTTCACAGGCACGCGCCCGTGGGAAAACAGATCGCAGAGATAGTCCGGATGATAAAAAAGGGTGAATCCGTCGGTCGCCAGCCCGCGGCACGACGGATCCGCTTCATACGCGAGGGCGCTCAGGGAAAGATCGAGATAACGCATATTCAGATACAGTTCGTTCCGCGCGTTGGAGAGGATCCGCACGCAGATCTCGACCATATTCAGTTCTTCCAGCTGGCGGTGCCGTACCGGATCGATCATAGCGCATCTCCTTTTCCCTTTGGCGCAAACCGCGGGCTCCCGACCCGCGGGCCGCGCTTACAATTCAAACCGCCGTTTTCTTGCATTCCCCGCGGCGGCCGGTCCTTTGCGTCCCTCATGGCCGGGACCGTCCGAAGTCCCGGCGCTCCCGATCCGGTGGCCGAGATCCATCAGCCAGCCGACGGTTTCCGTATCCCCCGTTTCCTGCGCCATGCGGGTCAGTTCGCGCAGCCGGGGATCATGCGGCGTCAGTCCCGTCAGGACCTTCTCCGTAAACCACGGCATTTCGCCGGGATCGACGTTTCCGTTTCCCTTTCCAGCGTCAAGGTCGGCTTCCATCATCAGCTTTCCCGCCGCCCGCCAGTGTTCGCGCAGATACGCGGCGTACATTTCACGGTGCTTCTCCGTCAGCCCCAGCGGATATCTCAGCCGCCCGAACGCCAGCTCCGCCGCCAGCGCCTCCGATTCCTGGATCTGTACCTGCGGGAACAGTTCGTCGTAAGCCTGATACTGAAACTCCGTATTGTAAAAGCAGTAGCGGTAGCGGTGACCGCATCCGTGCGTCTCTACGACCAGGATCCGCGCGGGCGTGTTTTCGATCGACTCCTCGTAAAACTCCGGAAAGATTAGACGCGCCTCGCGTCCGCTGCCCGCCTCACGGATCCGCACCCGCAGAGTCTGCGGAAGCTCCGAGAGCAGCTCCTTTAAGCACGATTTTTCCTTCTCGAACAGCACCAGATCCAGACGTTCCACTTTCCCGGCTCCGGCAAACAGTCCGGGGCCCAGATCCCGGATCCTGCTGCTGCAGCGGATATAGCGTAGCTTATCGCAGTTATAAAAGGCGTATGCGCCGATCTTTTCGAGCCCGGACGGCAGATACAGTTCCTCGACCGCGGTCCGGGACAGCACATAAGGAGCCAGCTCCGTCACCCGAACGCGGCCTTCTTCGCCGCTTTCGCCGTCTTCGCTGCCTCCGATTTCCTCCGGGATCGCCGCGACCGGCCCCGGATCGCCGACCGGTTCGATCCGCGCTCCGCGCGCGGTAAGCGTATAGGGAAACTCCGTCATATCTCGCTTTCTTCCTGTATGATCGTGATATCCGACAATGTTATAGTAAAGCCTTTCCGCCGGGCTGTCAAGAAAACGGGCATGAAAAAACTGCCGTCTCCGCGAACTTCATTGCCCGCGGGGCGGCAGTCCTTTTTCTATTGCTTACAGCTCGATTTTATAGTCCGGTGAACCGGCGCCGTTTACAGCATAGTAGGCGACGTTCTCTTCCGTCTTCACATAGATGTCGATCTTCTTGATATCCGCAGCCTTGTTTCCAAGCGCCACATAGGCTTTTCTGGCGGCAGTCACGAGTTTCTTTTCGGTATACTCGTTGCCTGCGAACTGAATGTACAGCGTTGATTTGATCGGTTTTGCGGCAGGTTTCTTAGCGGCAGTCTTCTTCGCAGCCGTCTCTTTTGCGGGTGCTGCCTTTACGGCCTTTGCCTCAACCGTCGTTTTTTTCGGTGCCATAAACATTCCCTCCTGAAACAAATAATAATTTTGAGTGCATTATAAGCCCCGAAACCGTTTTTGTCAATGTTTTAGCGCCTAAAGACGGTAATTTTTATGCAAATGGATCATTCTTCCAAATTAAAGTTCGGGATCACGTCCTTCCAGCTCGAGATCCCGATGATCTCTTTGGCAAATTCCGTGTATTTCAGCGACTTCTTGGTGTCGATATATTTAAACACCGTATAAATGTTCTTCGGGAATACGGCGACGATCCTCGGCGCTTCCTCCGTATCCACCGTCCAGAGCCCGAACGCGCAGCTCTGTTCGAGTTCCACCGGCGCATCCACCTGTCTGCTTATGATGAACGCGTCGATATACGGATTCGAATCCACCAGATAATAAGCGTAGGCAAACGCCGCCGCCTGCAGGTCGTATACGTCTCCGCGGCTTTCGCTGTGCGAGGTGAATCCCTCCTCGGAGAAGATGATGTGCCGTACGTCCCCTCCCGCGGTCCGAAGCTGCGGCCGCGCCATGTGATCCGTCAGGATATGGATGTTGTAAAGGCTCACGACAGGCGAATCCTCGGAATCCGTAAGCTGCCCCGTCTGGTCGTCATCCCAGAATTCCGGCTCCGTCATCGGATGCGGGTACGGATGGTAGGACAGGCCCCATTCGATATCGCCCTCCGCGCGGATCCCCGCGGCGAACAGGTCGATAAAATCCCTCGCCGAATACTGCAGGCTTCCGTTCCTCTGGTTCCACCAGTAGTCCGTCGAGAAAAACACCCTCGCGTTTTTGCTCTGGCTCTTGATCGCGGTGTAGGCCACGCGGAACACCCGCTCGTATTTGTCCACATAGGCGTTGATGTCCATCGGGCCGACATAGTTCCACACCTGGTTGTTGACTTCGTTCCCCACGATCCAGTTGGAGACGCGGCCGTATTCGTCGTGTGCGCCCGAATAGCGCTCCGCCATGAAGGAAATGATCGCCCGCGTCGTTTCGCAGCCTTCCTTGGTGGAGACGTTGAAGCCGTAGTAGATCGCATTGGACGCCGGGCCCGCAAGCCCCGCCTCATGCAGCTCCGGATGGCTGTCGTTCCAGCCGTTTAAGAGGTTCACGGTGACGACGATCCCCTTGCTCGAGAACGAGCTGATCATACGGTCGTACGCCCGCAGATTGTTTTCGTCAAAGTAATAGTCTTTCCCGTTGTAGCGGTATTTCACATGTCCGCCGAGCATGTACTGGTACGGGATACTGACGATCGTGTGCTTGACGCCCAGTTCCATCGCGTCGCCCAGCATGTCGAACTCGATCAGCAGGCCCTTCTTGCTCATGGCCTCCGGGTAGGGATCCGCGTAATCGGCCGTATCGCCCGGGTTCGTCACATAGAGCGCGTTGCTGATCGGGCGGTAGGTATCTCCGGTCTTTAACGCCAGCACGAAACGGGAATAAAGGATGGAAGCCTTGGCGTCGTGGTCGAACGCGAGCGTGAACACGGGCGACTCGGTCCGCGCGCAGGAAGCGATGTAGTCCGTGCGGGAACCGATCCCGGTCTCGTAGGGCTGAAGCTCGAACAGGTAATAGTTCCCGTCATCCGCTTCCTCCTGCTGCTGAACGACATATACCGTATTGGCATCCGCGTCGCTCGTACCCGCATTGTTCCCGGCGGACGGGGTCTCCGCATTCTGCGTTTCCGCTTTCTTTTTTGCGACCGCGCCCTGGGGGATCGTGGCGCCGGGGCCCGGCTCGATCTCCACCTCGACCAGGCGCTCGGCCATCGGCCGCGCATCGATCGAGACCGTCCCGGTAACGACGATGCTGTTCCCGTTTTCGATCGTACAGGTATTCAGCTTTGCGCTGTCATAAGCGAAGCTTGAAAATGCGCCGAACGCAGCCGTCATGAGGACTCCCAGGATGACCGCCGTTCCGCCGCGGAGCAGACTGTTCTTTTTCATAATAGATTCCCGCCTTTCCAGATCCGGTCTTTTTTACCGTTTCAGTATAGCAAAAAGGGCTTACGATCTGTTTAGAATATCTTTACGTTTTGATTAAGAAATTAGGGCAATTTTGCATGCGCCGCGAAGAGCGCCGCGCCGTTTGCGGCGGCGTGGATGAGGACCGGCGCAGCCACCGTCTGATAGCGTTCCATCGCGCATGCCAGAACGATCCCCATCAGAAATCCGAAGATCCCCTGGGCAAGGTTCGCATGGTAGATGCCAAATACCGCTGATGAAATTAATACCGAAGCCGGTATTGGTAGGAGTTCCTTCAGCCTTCCGTAAAAAACGCCGCGAAAGAAAAGTTCCTCCAGCAGAGGGGAGGCGATCAGAAGCACGACGGCCTGCAGCCAGAAACTCCCCGCAAAGAGCGTCTGCTGCGCCGCCTCCGCTCCCGGGATCCCGAGCCCGGTGATCGCCGCAGACAGAAGCACGGACAGGGCCGCTCCCAGAAGGAGCAGAAACACCGCGATCGCGGCGTTAAAGCGGATCTTTCCGCGGAACACCCTGTCTTCCCTGTAAAAGCAGAACAGGACCGGCACGGCCGCAACGGCGCGGAACAGCAGATCCCAGAGGGTCGTCTCCTTCCCGAACGGGTTTTCCGCAAAAAGCGGGATCTCGATCAGGCAGGCTATCGCAAAGCAAAACAGTATCGGTATCATGATCCGCCGGATCCGTATTTTCATGCTGACCTCCGATTGATTTTATATCTATAACATACCACATTTTTTCTTTTTCTTCAATCGGGTCATTCCCGGCGTCCCGTTCCGATATATATGTATCAACAACTGCAAAAAAGCGGGATCACGCATGAAACATCCGGGAAAAGGCATGAAGCAGGCCGCCGTGCTGGCTCTCTTCGCCGTCTCGTTCCTCGCCGGCACCTGCGTCGCCGACACCCTGCACGGGGAAATAACGCCCGAAGCCGTTGCCGCCGCGGCCGACGGGAACTGGGGGCTGAGCTTTCAGCAGGAGGGCAGGCCGCCCGTCGCAAACGCGACCGCCGATGAACTCCTTCGGTACAACACGTTCTACGCGGGAGACGCGGACGAAAAGACCGTCTACCTGACCTTCGACGCTGGATATGAAAACGGGAATACGCCCGCGATCCTCGACGCCCTGAAAAAGCACGGCGCACCGGCCGCCTTCTTTGTCGTAGGGAATTATCTGGAGACCAGTCCGGATCTCGTAAAGCGCATGCTTGCCGAGGGGCACATTGTCGCCAACCACACCTACCACCATCCGGACATGTCAAAAATTTCCACACGCGAAGCCTTTCAAAAGGAACTCTCCGACCTGGAAGCGCTTTATCGGACGGTCACCGGCCGCGAAATGCCGAAATACTACCGGCCGCCGCAGGGAAAATACAGCACGGAAAATCTGCAGATGGCAAAAGATCTGGGCTATTATACCTTTTTCTGGAGCCTCGCCTACGTCGACTGGTATCAGGACAAACAGCCGACCCGCGACCAGGCGTTTGATAAGCTTCTGGGCCGGATCCATCCGGGCGCGATCGTGCTCCTGCACAGCACCTCGTCGACCAACGCGACGATCCTCGACGAGCTGCTCTCGGCCTGGGAGGGAATGGGATATTCCTTCGGATCGCTCGACGACCTTGTCCGGGAGGCGGAAAGCATCCGCTAAAACTCGAAGAGATTCAGTCCGATCTCCTCATTGAACTTTCTTCCGACCTCACCGTCGGAAATACGCACTACGATCTCGGCGGTCGCGCTCACGACCGCCCGGCTCAGGTGCCCTCCGCGGACCGCGCCGCTTTCGTCGCCCGCCGCGAAATGTAGATGCAGATAGACCTTCCCGTCCATCCGGGTGAGCGTGCCGGTCAGCGAGACGATCTCATATTTTCCCTGAAAACGGTTCCCGTGGAATTCTTTTCCGACCGTATCGAAGACCCCGGCCGTAAAATCGTTTACCGCCCCGAGGCCGCTCACTTCCGCCAGACGGATATCTTCCTTTTCCGCCAGGGCGGTCAGCCGGTCGCATATCTCTTCGCCCGGATCGAGCCTCATAAAGACCGTGTCGCCAAAACGTCTGTATTCCATACAACAACCTCCTGTGCTCTTGGGGTCCTGCCGGTCATTTCCGGCTCCGGCCCGTTTTTTATTTGTTCCCGTTCTTTCCGCTCTCTTTTTCAGTCCGGTTCCACGATCCGGTAACCGACGCCGACCTCCGTAAAGACATACTGCGGCTGCGCGGGGTTCCGCTCGATCTTGCGGCGGATATTCGCCATATTTACCCGCAGGATCCGGTTATCGTTTTTCATGTTGGGGCCCCAGATCTCCCTGATGATATAATCGTAGGTCATGACCTTCCCGGCGTACTTCCCGAGCAGGCTCACGATCTTGTATTCGTTCTGCGTGAGTCCGGCGTCCACGCCGTCGACGAAGACACGGTGCTTGTCGTAATCGATCACCAGGCCGCCGGAGACGAACGTTCCGGTCGGCACCCCGCTTTTGTTCAGGCCCATCCGCGTATGGCGGAGCGCCGTGCGGATGCGGGCAAGAAGTTCCGAAGTCCCGAACGGCTTTGTGATATAGTCGTCGGCTCCAAGATCAAGCGCCTCCACCTTGTCCTTTTCGTGCGTCCGCGCGGAAACGACGATCACAGGCATCGAGGACCATTCGCGCACGCTCTTTAAGATGCTCAGCCCATCCATATCCGGCAGCCCCAGATCAAGGATCACCACGTCGGGGCACTGGGACGTGATCATGCTGTGCGCCTCGGCTCCGGTCTGCGCGAGGATCACGTCGTAATTGTTTGCCTCCAGCACCGTCCTGAAAAAGTTGCAGATGCGTTTATCGTCCTCGACCACAAGGATCCTGTCTCTGATCTCCATAATTATTCCTCTTCCTCACTTCCCGGCAGCCAGAACGAGACCTTCGCTCCGCCTCCCGCCAGATTCTCCGCCGACATGTCGCCGCGGTGCGCCTTTACGATACTCATGCAGACCGAAAGTCCGATCCCCATGTTGCGTTTCGAATCGATCTCTCCTTCGCTGTCCGGCTCCAGATTTCCCTCAAAAATATGCGGGAGCGCGGAGGGGCGGATCCCCTGTCCGTTGTCCTTGACTGAAAACTCGACCCGTCCTCCGCCGGACTTTACCTCGATCACGAGCTCCGTCGTCGTCTTTCCGTGGATCACCGAGTTTTCCATCAGATTCACGAGGACCTGCTCGATCAGGATCCCATCCATCGGTACCAGCACGACCTCCTCCGGCAGCCTGACCTGGATCGAAATATCGGGAAACCGTTTTTTAAACTTTTCCACGGCCCCGCTGATGATCTCCTCCGCCAGCTCGTCCTGCATGGCCAGCCGCGCGTTCCCCTCGCCGATCCGGGTGACGGACAGAAGGTTTTCGACGATGCGGATCAGCCATTGGGCCTCGTCGCGGATATCCTTGACCAGCTCGAGCCGGTCCTTCGGGCTCAAAGCGTCGTAATTGTCGACGATGCCGGATGCGGAGCCGACGATCGAGGTCAGGGGCGTCCGGATGTCATGGGAAACGGCCCGCAGGAGATTGCCGCGCATTTTCTCGCGCTCGGCCTCCAGCTTGATCTGTTCCTGCTTTTTGATCCGCGTCGTCAGGGCGCTGACGCTGCACGCCACGATCAGCATCGCGACGAACGTCACCGAATATCCGGCGATCTCAAAGTTGATCTCGAAATAGGGGTATGTAAAGACATAGTTTACGCAGACCACGGCCGCGGTGGACGCGACGATCCCGTACACATATCCGTCCGTGTAGCGGGCCACGAACAGCACCGCCAGAACAAACAAAAGCTGAACGAAATTTCCCGCCTGGACGAACTGCTGAAGGATCAGGCAGAATGCCGTGACCGAGCCGATGATCGCGGAAGCGATCGCTGCGTTTTTGATGATGGAGCGAAACCGATCTTTCATAAAATCATCATACCATATTTCTCTGCTAAGTTTCCGCTAAATTCTTGCGGACTATTTAAAAAGGTGCTATACTGTTTTCAGAAAACTGTGCTCTACGGAGGCAAATCACCAATGAAAAACACGATTCCCGATAACAGTCAGATTATAAACGGAATCGCTTTTGGCTTTTCCGCTGCATTTCTTCTCGCCGCCGTCTGCGGCGCGCTCTATACCGGAGAGGGGACGGAGATCTTTCACGGCTGGTACCTGATCCTCATCTCCCCCTGCCCGCTGGTAACGGATTATTTTGCGATTGGAGGGCTCGGAAGCGCGTTTTTAAACGCCGCCGCCTGCGGATTTTCCTGCTGGGTCTTTATGACCCTCCTGAAAGGAAAGTCGACCGCGAACACTCTGGCCGGTTTCTTCCTCGTTGTGACGCACTGTTTCTACGGCCTGAATTTTCTCAATATGTGGCCCTGTTTTCTTGCCCCGTTCCTCTACTTCCGCAGCCGCAGGCTCAACTATAAGGACAATCTCCACGTCTGCATGTTCACGACCGCTTTCGCGCCTCTGGTCAGCGAGTTTCTCTTCCGCTACACGCAGGGAGACGCTTTCGTGTTCGGCGAAGTACATCTGAAAGCCGAGGGGATCGCGCTCGCGCTGCTGTTTTCGGCCGCGCTGGGGTTCATCGTCCCGGCGATCCTGCCCGGTGCGAAAGCCTGGCATAAAGGCTATAACCTGTTTAACGGCGGCCTTGCCTTCGGGATCTTCGGGTTCTTCGTCTTTAATTTCATGTATAAGACCATGGGCCTCGTCTCGCCCGGACCGCTTGACGTGACCAACGATCTTTATGAGGCCACCGGCCGCTCATACGGCATTTTCGTAAACCTGTTTTTCATTCTGGTCTTTTCCGCCTGCCTGCTCGCCGGGTTCCTCTTAAACGGCAGAAGTTTCAGAAATTTCAGCCGTCTGGTGATGGACACCGGATACTCCAGCGATTTCGCGGACAAATACGGTATGCCGATCTGTTTGATGAACATCGGTCTTTTGGGGACTCTGCTTCTTGTCTATGTGGATGTGATCGTACATTTCACGCCCGGCGCGGGATTTACCGGTCCGACCGTCGGCGCGGTCCTGGCCGTCCTTACGTTTACCGCCATGGGACAGCACTGCCGGAACGTCTGGCCGATCCTCGCGGGCTACTGCCTCCTCTATTTCACGGCGATGTATTTCTGCCATCTGAACGGGCGCGAGCTGACCTGGTCCATCTCGACGCAGGGTTACATCTCGGCCGCGGCTTTCGCCACCGGTCTCTGCCCGATCGTGGGCCATTACGGGATCCGGGCCGGGCTCGCGGCCGGTTTCATCTGCGCCTCGATGTGTACCGCGACCAGCGCGCTCCACGGAGGCTACGTTCTCTACAACGGCGGATTCACGGCCGGTATCACGGCGCTCGTCCTGCTGCCGGTCCTCGAACATTATATTCCTGAAAAGCGGGAACGGATCAGGAGCCGCGGGGAGCGTCTGGACCATGCGCTCGAAACACTCAGCCGGTTTTCCGGCGGCGACGATACGGAAACCTGACCGGATCTATAAGTATGCCCCGCACGGGATCCCGTGCGGGGCTTTTTTCGCGGAGACGGAGGGATTCGAACCCTCGTACCGGGTATTAGCCGGTAAACGCATTTCGAGTGCGCCGCGTTACGGCCGCTTCGCTACGTCTCC
>CANQGL010000042.1 GCA_947623185.1 uncultured Lachnospiraceae bacterium | reverse complement strand
ATGATAAGAGCCGGACTTTCCTTATTTTACGGGGAATTCCGGCTCTTTCTAATCATTCAAGTGTCGAAAACGGGATTATAATACAGAAAGCACCGCAATTCAATCATTTTCTGCCCGAAAATTCAAGGATATTCCCCGTCGGGTGCCCATATACTGGAACAGACGCGGGTATCGGTCCGAGGACCGCCGCGAAAAAGCAGCGGATGGGGTGCGGGATATGTTGGTAAAAGACAGAGGCAGGAAGGTTCTTATTCTGGCGGTCGTTTTCTGTGTCGCGGCGGCTCTCTGCGCGTGCGGACGCCCCGTCGTGGACCGAGGCGTCTTCGAGCGCTTTGTCCCCGGCGCTCCATCCGGCGCGGATCCGGCCGGTCCCTCGGACGACGCCTTCCGGCTGTTCTGCGACCGGGTCTTCGCCGATGAGATGTCCGCCGCCTCGCTGCTCGACCTCCACTATACGCTCTGCGATCCGCAGGCGCTCGGGATCGCGCCGCAGTCCCCTTCTCTCGGCTCCTGCGATCTGACGGAAATGATCCAAAGCAGCCGCGACCGAAAGCTGTTAAAAGAGGAACTCCTGGAATTTGACCGGGACGCGCTCTCAAAGAAATGGCGTATCCTGTACGACGCCCTGCTGGAAACGATCGATGCCTCGCTGGCGGGCGAGGGCCTCGAACTCTACGAACAGCCGCTGGCCCCGACGATCGGCGTTCAGGCGCAGCTGCCGATCCTGCTTTCCGAATACGCCTTTCGCACCCCGCAGGATGTGGAAGATTATCTGTCCCTGCTCTCCCAGACCGACGACTATTACGCGCAGATCATGGCCTTTGAGAGCCAGAAGGCGGACGCCGGTCTCGCGCCGTCGGACGCCACGATCGACCGGATCATTGAGTCCTGCAAGAGCTATCTGGTCGACCCGGAAAATAACTTTCTCACCGAGACCTTTGAATCGCGCCTGGCCGGGCTGGAACAGGCCGCGGCCCAAACCGGATCCCCGTCTCCGCTAAGCGAAGAGCAGAAAGACGGTCTGCGGGCGCGCCATGCGGCGGCGATCCGTGATCATTTTATCCCGGCCTACGAAGCGCTGATAAGCGGCATGGAATCGCTGAAAGGCCGTGGGATCCGCGACGGCGGGCTCTGCGAACAGGCGGAAGGGAAAGCCTATTACGAGTATCTTCTGCGGAACGGAGCCGGTATCTCCTATACGGTCGAAGAGCTTAAGGACGCGCTCGCCCGCCAGATGGATGAAGATCTCTCCGCGCTCGCCCATCTTCTTTCCGAAAATCCGTCCTGCGACACGGCGGAGGCATCCTTTTCCCTGTCGGATCCGCAGGAGATCCTTGACGATCTGAAAAAGCAGGAGGAAACGGTCTTTCCGGAATGTCCGGACTGCGGTTTTGAGATACGCTATGTGCCGAAGTATCTGGAATCGTCGTTAAGCCCGGCGTTCTATCTGACCGCGCCCGCCGACGATCCGAATCGGAACGTCATCTACATCAACAACGGATATTCCGACAGCAAGGAGAGACTTTATACGACTCTGGCGCACGAGGGGTTCCCCGGCCATCTTTACCAGACCGTCTACAGCCGCTCCCACGCGGTGCATCCGCTTTCCGCGCTGTTAAGCTGCTCCGGTGCGAACGAGGGCTGGGCGACCTATGCGGAGAATTACGCGTATTCCTTCGATAACGGGCTGCCGGACGGCGTCGGGGAATACCGCGCCCGCACGCGCTCATTCTCGCTCTGCGTCCACGGGCTCCTGGACATCGGGGTCAATTATGAGGGTTGGTCGCTGGAGCAGGCCGCGCAGTTTATCTCCCGGTATTTTCAGGCCGACGACGAGACCGTAAGGGAACTCTGGCAGACCGTGATCGACACTCCGGCGAACTATCTGGAATACTGCGGCGGATGCGTCGAACTTACGGATATGCGGCGTGAGGCAGAAGAAGCGCTGGGCGACCGGTTCTCTCTTAAGGAGTTCCATCGTTTCATCCTCGATACCGGTCCCGTTCCTTTCTCCGTGATGTGGTCCTGCTTTGAGGACTGGCTGGCGGAGCAGGCCGCCGCCTCTGGACAAATCCGGCGGAATTGATTATAATAAACGCAGATAAAATTCAAAGGAAAGGAAGATGCATATGAACGAAGTAATGAATAACATTCTCACCAGAAGAAGCGTCCGCAAGTTTACCGGCACTCCGATCCCGAAGGAGGTCCTGCAGGATCTTGTTCAGGCCGCTCTCCATGCGCCGAGCGGGATGGGACGCCAGACCTGGAAGTTTACCGTCATCACCAACAAAGACGTGATCGCGCGTCTGGTGGAAGCGATCGGGAAAGAGCTGAACCGCGCCGGCTACGACATGTACAAACCGACCGCGATCATCATGCCCTCTAACGAACGTGAAAGCATCTGGGGCAAAGAGGACAACGCCTGCGCGCTGGAAAACATCTTCCTCGCGGCGCATTCCCACGGAGTCGGTTCCGTCTGGATCAACCAGATGCAGAACATCAATGACGCGCCCGCGATCCGCAAGATCCTTGACGAAATCGGCGTTCCGTCCGACCATGTCGTATACGGCATAGCCGCGCTCGGATATCCGGATCCGGAAGCAAAGATCAAACCGATGGAGCGGATCGGAAAAGTCGCGTACATCGAATGACCGTTTTTTGGCAGAAAAAGCCGCCGAACAGTTTCCCTTTTCGGGAGCCGTCCGGCGGTTTTGATTTACGGTAATGTCATTTCCGTCCGTGGATCACCATTTATCGCAGTGATACAGGTGTCTCGGAACGCCGTCCATCATGATAGGCGGTACTTCGCCGTCGATCAGAGGCTTTACATAGTCGATGAATTCCTGGGTGACGTAGTCGCCCTCTTCGTTGATCCACTCTCTCGGGACCGTCTTCTCCACGTTTGATACCTTATGGACGTCTCTGAGCCCGGTCGTGCACTGATACGGGTCGTCGGAAACTCTATCCAGAATGACCATATCGCCGGTATCGCCTTCGTCCGCCGCTTTGATCGCAGCGCCGCCCGCCGCATACGCTTCGTTGATGTCCACTCTGGAGATCAGGTGGGAAGCGGCGCGCTGAAGGGTGGAAAACTCAACGGCTCTCGCCTTGCATCCGAGCTCGCCGGAAAGGCGGTTCGCAAGATAAGTCGCCGTTCCGCTCAGCTGCTTGTGGCCGAACGCGTCAACATAGTCGATACCCGTGGAAAGCTCGCAGACATAGCGGCCTCCCTCGACCTTGATGCCTTCCGAGACCGCTACGACGACGGAGCTCTTCTTCGTGAGCAGGTCTTTTACCTTGGCGATGAATTTCTCGACGTCGAAGGTGATCTCCGGAAGATAGATCATGTCCGGACCTTCGCAGTCCTCGCCCTTTGCCAGGACGGACGCGCCGGTGAGCCATCCGGCGTTGCGGCCCATGATCTCGATGATCGTGACCATTCCGTTCTTGTATTCGATCGCGTTGCAGTCGCGGATGATCTCTTTGGTGGAAGTGCCGATGTACTTCGCGGCGCTGCCGTAGCCGGGCGTATGATCCGTCAGGGCAAGATCGTTGTCGATCGTCTTCGGTACGCCCATGAATTTGATCTTATATCCCTTGACGACCGCATAGTCGGAGAGCTTTTTGATGGTATCCATCGAGTCGTTTCCGCCGATGTATACGAAGCACTCGATATCCAGCTTTTCAAGGATCTTGAATACTTTCTCGTAAACCGCCGGATCTTCCGCGATCTCCGGGAGTTTATAGCGGCAGGACCCGAGATACGCCGCCGGTGTTCTCTTTAAAAGCTCTTCGTCGAGCTCGTTGCGGATATGCTCGGAAAGGTCGACATAGCGCTCTTCAAGAAGTCCCTGAATGCCGTTGCGCATTCCATAGACTTTATTCGCTCCTCTGTCGACAGCGGTCCTGAAAACGCCGGCAAGGCTCGAGTTGATAGCCGCAGTCGGGCCGCCGGATTGTCCAACAATTACATTGCCTTTCATGTCATTCATCCTCCTGAATCTGTCTTAAAACATTCTAAAGTATACTATACGACATTTACTTTTCATTTTCAAGCACCGGCCGCTATTTTACCGTCCTTTTTCCGGTGAATTCTCTTTTTCCTTTTCGCGGAACCATGTATCGAGCTTCGTCAGCGCCTCGATCAGGCGGCGCATCTCGTCCGCGTCCAGGTCTTTCTTCACGGCCTCGATCAGCTCCCGGTGGAACTGCGCATGGTGTTCGTAGGCCCGCCGCCCTTTTTCCGAAAGGGAGATATAGACCACCCGCCGGTCCTCCAGACCGCGCTCCCGGATCACATAGCCCTTTTTCACCAGGCTGTTCATGGCGATCGTCAGCGTCCCGACCGTCACGGAGAGCTCTTTCGCGATCGACGTCATGTTTTTGGGCAAACCAATGCCGATCGCCTCTATGACGTGCATATCATTGTTCGTAATGTCGTTAAATTCAGGAGTGATGATCGCCTTCTGCTCGATATCCATGATATCGCGGAACAGGCGCACCAGCACTTCGTTCAGCACTTCATTATCATTCACGGCAGGTTTCTCCCTTTTGCGTTTCCTGTTATCAGTATATCGCAAATTTTCCTTTAAAACAACCGATTTTATGATAATCCGGCGCTTAGACCGTCATTTCCGCAAGAAAAATACTGGCCGCGATCCCGCACGCGGTCGCGAGCAGAGCGCCCGGCAGCGTCCACCTCGTCCTGCGGATACCGGCGCTCATAAAGTAGACGCTCATGGTATAAAAGATGGTTTCCGTGCTGCCCATCATGACCGAAGCCATGATCCCGATCAGGGAGTCCGGGCCGTATTCCCTGAAAATATCGAGGATCAGCCCGGTAGCCGCGGAACTTGAGACCATCCGGACCAGGATGACCGGAACCAGCGGAGCCGGGATATGGAGCCACGCGGCCGGAGTCTTTATGACTCCGGCCAGCGCATCCAGAAGTCCGGAGGCCCGCAGGATCCCCACGGCGGCCATAAGTCCCGTCAGCGTCGGCAGGATCCCGACGACCGTCTTCATCCCCTGCGCCGCGCCCTCCAGAAAATCGTCGAAAACGGGGCGGCCGGATATCAGTCCGAAGCCCACGATGTAGAAGATCACCAGCGGGACCGTAAATTCCGACAGAAACATCAGGATCCTCATCGTTATATTCCGCACCTGCCGGTCTGTTTTGGTTCTATTTTATTCCCGGGCGCGCGACGATATGTTTTTCTTCTTCCCCGCCGAAACAAGCAGGAGCAGCGTGCCGGACATGAGCAGGATAAACGCCGCGCCGAACGTCACCACCGTCAGCCGCCTTGTCAGCCATTCCATGAGGCGCTCCGCGAGCCCGGGGCGGGGGATCGGAGCCGCCGGGACCGGCTCTTCGTACGCGGTGGGCTCTGTCCCGACCTCGGATCCCCGGGGTTCGGACGGTGTTTCGGAGACGGGCTCCGGCTCCGTTTCCGGGGCGATCCGCTCATAGATCCCGATGTACTGTTTCCCTCGGATCTCCGGCGTAAGCACCTGTCCGCCATACACCGCTTCCACGTTCCGGATCAGTTTCGCTCCCCTCGCCGTCGCGTTCCGACAGAGGATCCCATCCCGCTCAAACGGTTCCCCGTCCCAGTCCACCGCATCCACGCGGTAGCTTTCCGCGGACAGCCCAAGATAGGCGATCAGTTCCGCCCCGCAGTCGGAGAGGGGCTTCCCGGCCGGGATCTCCTTTTCTCCCAGGAAAAAGCTCTCGGCGTCGTATCCAGACACGGTGACCGGAAAAACGAAGTCGTCCCGCCACCCGGTCTGTTTTTCACGGATTTCCAGAAGCGGGACTTCGCGTTCAAACTCTGTCCCGGCCGTCTCATCCTTTACGGAGATCACAGCCGTTCCCGGCGGTTCCTGGCCGTCCTCCAGCGCATAGGAGATACCGGCTGACGCATAGGTGGGAACGCCGCCTTTTTTCGCCTCCCGGATACGCGTCGAGATCAGGCGGTAACGTTCCCCGTCCCGGTTCAGTTCACCCGCCGGCCGGTGCCGCTCTCCCCCGTTTACGAAGACCGGACTTTCCCATGTTATCCGGGCCGGACCGGCGCCCAGAAGCGCCGGAACGAGCATCCCGATCATTATGATCCCTCCCGTCTTTTTTACATTCATTCCTTTTTCCTCCTTTTTCGTAAGGTCAGGGCGATCCCGGCCAGGGAAAGCGCCAACAGCAGGAGATGGCTTCCCACAGAGGCCGTATCTCCGGTTTTGGGCGTGCTCCGATAGCGTTTCCCCTCGTCTTTCAGCCGGACCGTTCCGCCTCCCGCAAGCGCCGTTTCATAACGGGCAGTGATGGTCCCCGTCTTTTTCTCTTCGATCTTCGGACCGCCGGGTCCCGGTGTGTCCGGCGGCCTGCGCGGGCTTCCCGGCCTCGCCGGTCTTTTCGGCTTCTCCGGCAGCTTTGGCTCTTCCGGCAATTTCGGCTTTTCCGGCTCCGGTGACGTCTCCTTCTCCTCCGGTTTTTGGCTTTCGGGTCCCGTTTCTGGCGTTTCGGGCCCCGGCGTGTCCGCGTTTTCTTTTCTTTTCCGGCCGTCCTCCATCGTTACTTTTCCGATCGTTCCGTCCGGCGAGACAGTAAAGACGACGTCCCCCGCAATTTCGTATCCGTCCGGCGCGCTTTCTTCGGTCAGGACGTAGCTTTCGCCTGCTTTCAGGACCCCTTCTATCACATGCGGTTCGCTCCCGGATATCCACCGGTCGATAATGTTTCCGTCCATGTCCCTGACCGTTATTTCCGCGCCCGGAAGTTCCTCTCCCGTGACCGCGTCGGTTTTCCGGAAACGCATCTCGGTCTTTCGGTTTTTCAAATCCGCCTGTGAGACCGTCCCGTCCGACCCAATTACAAGGTCGGCCCCGGCGGTCCTATAGCAGTCTCCGTCGGAAAACCAGACTGTTTCCGTCAGCCGGTATGTCTCCCCCGGAGCCAGGAGCCGGTTTCCGCTTCCGTCGTTTCGATTTTCGATCCGATATTCCGATATCCCCTCGCCGCCTTTCAGGAAGCGAAGAAGTTTTCCGTCTTTTGTTTTCAGCGAAAGCACGGTTTTTTCGGACAGGCGCTCCGAAAGCCTCATTTTCCCGCCGCTGTCAAAGCGGATCCGGAACGTCTCCCGCGACGTTTGGAACCGGGTCCCGTCCGAAAATTCCGCCCACTCGCAAAGCGTCACGGTCTCTCCTTCGGCCGCTGTTTCGGGATCGATCTTCTTTTCCGTCCCGGTGCTTTCCCAGTGAGTAAGCTCCGTCTCTCCGTTCATAAGGCTGTACGACATCCCTGTGCAGACCCGGCCCGAGACGGAGATCGCCCGTATCTCGGATCTCTCCTCGTCAAAATCGACCCGCACCGTTCCGAGCCGGTCCGTGATGCTCTCGATCCTGCTGCCGTCGGCCGACACCGTAAACAGCATCGGTTCCGCTGCCGCATACCCGTCCGGCGCACTCTCTTCGATTAAAATGTAAGTCTCCAGCGCGGACAGCTTACCCACGATTCGATGCGGTTCCCCCTGCGAGACCCACGTCTCGACAGCTTCTCCGTCCGGTTCGGCCTTTCCGTCCCGTATCCGTGCGCGGTAAACGGAGAGTTTTGCTCCGGGTACGAATTGTCCGGTCCCAAAATCGCTTTTTGATATCAGGAACTCGGTCTTTTCATCTTCGACCGTCAGTTCATACGGGATCGGCTCCGGACCTTCTTTGTCGAAACGGACCGTCCACCGGTTTTTGTTTCGCTTATGGAACTCCGGCGGGAAGATCTCCCTGACGGTGTAGGTATAGTACTCCATTGTTCCGTCCTCACGGAATTCCCCCGCCGCAAGCTCGGGAGATACGGCCCTGCCGTTTTCATCCGTCACAAGCAGGATCGCGCTCTGTGTCTTCTGATTCCTGACCTCAAACCGTGCGCCAAAAAGACCTGTCTTCTTTTCATCCGCATCACGCTTTTCGAGAACCAGCTTTCCCTTCGGTATATCCCTTTCTTTTCGCACATTTTCAACCCCATATCTCTGCACGCTCCCTGTGTTTCTTACCCGGATCAGTTTCGGTTCCGCCTTCCGGTAACCCTCTGGCTCTTCGGTCTCGACGAGGACATACTGCCCGGCCGGGATCCGGTCGATCCGGTGGATCCCGGAGGGGAGGTCGCAGCTTATCGCGCCCGGCGCGGTTTCCGACACGCACCGTCTGAAATTGAACCGAAATTCAAACTCCGGTTTTCCGTGCTCTCCGCGCTTTGTCGCGGCGATCCGGGTAGTCTCTCCCTCGTCGGTCTCCCATTCCTGTCTTACCGTTTCCCCGCGGCCGGTGCGAAAACTCTCTCTTCGGACCGCATGTCCTTCCCGCGGTCCTCCTGTCACAGCGTCGGTCCAGGACCATGAAAATTCCGAAAAGCTGTCCCCGTACTCGGAGAACATGGCCGCGTAGCTTTCCGTCAAAGCGGAAATATACAGGGTCCGATCCTGTACGGTCCACCGATCGATCGGGGCCGCTTCGTCGTAAAGATAGCTCCCGTTCTCACGGACCGCGTTTCCTTCCGCGTCGGTTACCGCCGGATATAAACCAAATACCGCCTTCTTTGGCGCGGGTATCGTCTGTTTTTTTCCATTCACCGTTTCGTATTTGTAAAATTCCAGCTTGGTATGGTCGTTCCTGACCATAAAGCTCTGCAACTCCGGAGTCGCCTCTATCGTGATCTCCATCCGTGCGGGCACATATCCCGGAGGTGTCTCCAGCTCTTCCAGGATATAGTCTCCGGCCGGGATCCCCTCAAAATACTTTGGAAGTTCATCCGTGACCCATACGCCGGTTTCTTCTTCCGGCGTGTTGTCCGCGGCATTCTCATTCGTCCACACCGCAGGCAGGTCTTCCACCTTTTTCAGATAGTACCCTTTCGGGCATTCTTCGAGGTTGTCGGTCGGGACTCTTCTGGCTCTGAACAGAGCGAGTTTTGCTCCCGTCACCGGTTCCCAGGTGTACGCGTCTTTCCCCTCCCGGCTCCACGTCAGCCCCTCTTCGGGATCGTCATCCAGAACGGGAATTCTGCTGTTGTCCGCTCCGTCGATTTTTGAAAATTCCGCCCGTATCTTCTCGTCCGTCAGGACGGCTCTCCGGGTCTCCGCCGTTTCCGTCAGATCGATCGGGACCGGAGATCCCTTTGCATAGCCGGGCGGCGCTTTCAGCTCTTCCAGGATATAGTTTCCCGGCGCGACGCGGCGTAAAAGATCCGGTCTGCCCGCCGTCATGCCGCTGTCCGTGTTGTCCTGCGGCGTTTCCTCGCCCGATATCCAGACATTCGGGATCAGGTGCGCCTCGCCGGACCGCCGTTTCAGTTCGGCCGACGGTTCGTAAAGACGTTTTTTCCCAAATATCCGATATGCCGCGCGGTTGTATTTTTCCAGAAGGTCGTCGTAGAGGAACGTGATGTGATCGCCGTCACGGTCGTACAGCGGTTCCCCTTTCGCGTACCGTTCCGAACTCTCCGGGTAATACCGGATCAGGCCGAACGCGTCATAAACCGGGGCCATTTTCTTTTCAAACCGGCCGCTCGTTCCGTTCCATGTTCCGGTAATGTAGGAGTCCTTCGTTCCCGCGTTTATCTCCGCCGGTCTTCCCGTGAGGATCTTTCTCCGCTCCAGTACCGTCCCTGCGGCGTCGCGCACGACCGTCACCGGCCATACGAAGCAATCGGAATCTTCCCGTTCCAGATAGGCCAGTCCCGTATAGCCGTCTGTCAGCGCGTCGCGGCAGAGGGACTCATCAAGATGGTATATCTTCGTTTCTCCGTCTTTGCGCGTAAACGCGCCGATAGTCCGATCGTAAGCAAGCTCCGTGAGATCCCCGCCGGATATCTCAAACTCTGCTCTTCCGTTCCGGAAAGCGAAGATTTCTCCCGTGCCGGAAGTGATCCAGATCCGCCTGCCGTCACGGTCGTAGCCGAAACGGGTCCCGCCGTTTTCCCCGGAAAATACCTGTTCTCCGGAGAACACCTGTAACCCGGTAAGGTCGTAAAACAGTACGGGCGTGTCCGGTCTGTTTGTCTTCCGGGCCGTCCAGACCCCGTCCGTTCCAAGAGCGTATTCCGTCCGTTCCCCGGCATACCCCTCCTTCACCGTTATATCCGTGACGTTTCCTCCCGCATCCCGGCTGACCTTTACGCCCTCAAAAGCGTGATCCTGACCGTCGCCATTCTTTCGGATCCTGATCGCCTCAAACAACGCCATTTCCGCGCCCGCGACACAGCGGTTTTCGTCGTCCGCGGTCCCAAGCGGCCGGGTGATATACCCGTACCCCTGGAACACACCTTTTTCGTATACGATCTCTACACGCTCGCCGGAGGCTTTCCTGCTTTCCAGGTATTCAAGCGTCCCCTTTTTCCAGCCGAACCCCAGATAAACTCCCGCACTGTTATAGGCGAGTTCCAGATTGTCTCTGCCGTATCGGGCGGAAAGCGCGGCGACGGTCCCCTCGACCCGTCCCGAAACTTTCATTTTCCTGTAAGCGTCTTCCGTTTTTCGTTTCGAGACTTCCAGAGAGGTCGCCGTATTGTTTACATAAATCCTGGCGGTCTCATAAACCTCAAACTCGCCAACATCACCAGCCCTGTCCTTTTTCCGGGGCTCGCTTGCCGGAGTTTCGTTCCCCGAACTTTCGTTTTCCGATTTTCTGTTCCCCGGGCTTACGTTTTCTGGATTTCCATCACCTGGACTTTCGTTTTCGTTCTCCGCAGCCCGCAGCTTTCCGACGTACGGGTAAACGACGGCCACGGCCTTACGTTCGTCTCCCTCCGGGTAATAAACGATGCGGTCGCTGTATATCTCGATCGGGACCGGCCGGCTCCTCACATAGCCGTCGGGCCCTTTCAGCTCCGCCAGCACATAGGTCCCGGCCCGCACAGGTTCCGGCGTTTCAAAATATCCGGTTGTCTGCAGGACCCCGGCGCCGCTCTTTCCGGAACTTCCGTCGAATATCGTCGCAAGTCCCTGGAATTCTCCCGTTATCCGGCCTTTCATATCCCGGAAAACGATACCGTCTTCTTCGCGGCAGACCGGCGTCCCGGCCGGGACCAGACCAAAATACCGTTCCCCCACGCCTTCCGGATCCCGCCGTCTCGCAAACGGAGTGATGTGTTTCGCTCCCATAGCCTCGAGGAACGGTCTGCTGCCAGAGAGCACCGTATCCTTTTCGTAGCGTCTGACTGTGCCGTCCCCGGTCGCGCCTCCGCTTCGTTCCGCCTCAAAAAGGGCGAAGACCGCGCCGTCATGCAGGATAGGTTCCCCAGTCTCCGAGTCGAGCTTCTCGACCCGCAGGTAAACGCGGTAGGCCCGGTTTAAAAAGGTCACGGAACCGTAGCCGGATCCGGGGGATGAACCGGGCGCTTCGGTCTTGGACTCAGACGCCCCGGTCTTAGGTTTTGGCGAACCGGCCTTAGGCATGGCCTGGCTGTCCTTGAACATGGCTGGACTGCTCTCCGAGGAGGCAGGACCGGCCTTTGGTTCTTCCTCCGGATCGGGTACGCTCCAAGGGACCAGCATCGGGGCGTATTTTCCGTCGTACGCCGTCCTCACGCCTGTCATGGCGGCCGTCCCCTCAAATTCCGAGGCATTCTCGCTCCGCGACGAATAGTGATAATATTCCGCGACAGCCGGATTCCCATACGGCTCGTAATGCCCGGTTGCACGCTCCTTATCCAGCCCATATGGATATACCTCAAAATCGCCGTCGTGTCCGTGTGCGTTTACGACATAGTCTTCGATCGGTTCCGTGTGGTTTTGGGCCCATTCCTCGTTAAAGCGTATCAGATATTTCCCTGCCAGCTCATTCGGCGTATCGTTCGCATTGTATCGGTAGCGATCGTCTTCCTCTCCGGTCGCATAAAAATCGTCTTCCTCTTCGGCCTCGTAAACGGCGGGAAGTGAGATCTCCTTCGGCGTGTCCGTCCGGTAATGCCTGTTCGGGAAGTCGCCAAGCCGTTGATCGTACGGCTGCTGTTCCGCCAGAACGTAGTCGCCGTAAGGCAGGTACTCCGATATCCCGCAGGCGTGCTCCGTCTTTCCGCCCGACCGCACCAGGCGGTCCGCCGACAGCGTGCTTCTGTCCCCGTCAGCGCCTCCGTCCGGCTCGCTGTCCCACGCGATCTCGCAGATCGAATCCAGATCATAGCGGAAAAAAGGGTTCAGATATTCCTCCGCTTTCAGGATAGCCGCGTACAGCGCCTTGTCATGGACCTCGTCCGGATAGGCGGTTTCTTCTGCCGCCGTAAAGTAACCGTTCTTTTCCGGCAGTTCTTCCGTCAGTTTTCCGATCTCAGCCCTGAGATACCAAGACACCGCAAACTGCCGTACCGCATCCGACCGTTTCGCGTTTTCCTTCGCCTCGCGGGAAGTGTTGATCTCATTCGCGACGCCTGTGACACGCGACGATGCAAACGGCTTAAACGATGTGTTTTCTGCTTCCTTCCCGTTGTGCCACAGATCCGTATCGGCCGTGCGGATCGCATCGAAAAATTTTTCGTAATTGTAGCGGTCCGCTCCCCGGTCTTTTACGGTCTCCAGCAGGGCTCTCCCGGTCTGCCGCGTAAAAAGTTTCTGGACCAGATCCGGAAAGCCCGCCCGGTATTCTTCAATGTCCACCGCGTTTCCGTCGCGGTCCTGCCACAGAATACGCCCCTCTCCGTCGCAGAAAAGCCGTTCCAGGTTGGACTTCAGATAGACTTTGAAGCGGAAATTTCCAATCGCCTCCTCGTCCAAGATGTCCTTTACGACCCGGATCTTCTGCTTGATCGGCCTTTCAAGGACCTGCAGCGGGATCTCCCCCGTGTCTCCGTCCTCCTGTATCCGTTCCTGGCCGCGGTACACCAGTTGTTTTGTCACGATATAGGTATCCGTCCCGGTGTCCGCGGACGCCGTCGACACGCCGATAAACGCGTCCGCATACCGCATCAGGTATTCGGCCATGCCGATCTCTTTCCCGGAAACGATCGTCTTTTTCTGCGGAAGCTTTGCCATGAACCGCAGGGTCAGACTTTCCTTCCGGTCGTCGAAGCGCCGGCCGTAGCTGTCCGTTCCCTCCGTTTTGATGCGGATCCGGAAAACCCCGGTCGCCGGATCCCGCGTCGCCTCTGTAAGTCTTACGTCGGTCTCGGTCACCTCGGTCTCGGTCGTGATCTCGATTTTGTCCACGGTCTCCCGGCACGGGACCCGATAGCCGTTTTCGGGATCCCCATCCAGGTAGTCGACGATCTCTTCGCCTTCCTTATGGTATACCATGACCGTATGCATGATCTTTTCCTGCTGTCCGGTATCGTTGATCAGCACCATCGGCGTTAGGACCGCGTCGATATAGCGGTTCTGTCCGCTCCCGACGCCGTACCTGCGCTCGATCCGATACCGGTATTCGCCGTCTTTTTCATATGTCCGGTATTCCCAACGCAGCTTCGCCGCGTTTTCCAGTGCGATATACACCCTGTCGACATCCGTCTTTCCGTTCCGTTCCCGCGTCGTAAAAAAGTTCCTGCCGGTCCGGCCGGAAACTCCCGCGTAGAGCGTGACGGCCAGCCTGTTCCCTTCCCGGCTGAAGGAATCGATCCCGCCGAAGCTCCATTCGGAATTTTCCCGGTACCAGGAAAGGATCCGCGCCGTCACATCCTCCGCTGTCAGTCCGTCTTCGGGGCATTCCATCACGAGTTTCCTGACTGCCGCCCCGTAGACCGTTTTCACCGCCGGTTCGCCAGCGGGAGCCGTCATTGCGAAACGGTCCGGCTCCCCTTTTCGCACGCCCCGGCTGTATACCGGCGCGTCCTCCGAGGAGCGTGTCCCCTCAAAGGTCTCCGGGACCTCGTATCCGTTTTGGCACAGGGTATCCTCGACCGTTGCTTTTATAAAACAGTGGAGCTCATTTGTCTCACCGGCAAGGTCTTCCGGCCGCACGGTCTCCTGAAACTGCGGGTCGGTCTCCCCGGTTTCGGTCTGTTCGATCTTCATCCTTCTTTTTTCCGGTATCCCCTCGGCGCGCAGGATCTGCTCCTCCGTCCGGCAGAGCGGGATCTGCCCCGCGATGCCGCCATCCGCCCCGTATACCGGCTCGTATTTCAGGTCGCTTTTATCGCTCTCCGCCCGCTGCCAGACGATATTTCCGTCTCCGTCGCGGACGATCCGCTCCTCGGTGCCCGTCACATGCGGCCCGGTAACCTCCCGTTCCCCCGCATCCACGCGGTAGAATTCGGTCCCCTCCGGGAACCCGGATGCGACGATCTCATACCCGCCGGTCCCGGAAGACGTCACGGAAAAGGGCAGCTCGTCATATCCTCTTCCGCTTCCGTCCTCGCCCTCCATCGGGGCGTTGAGTTCCGGTATCGAGACTACGGCGGTACCCGAAGCGGACAGGATATTTTCAGGCGTATCGAACCCGGCCCCCTGATTTGTGACCTTTTGGGATATCCCGTTGACCGACAGTTCAAACCCCTCGCTGCGCGACAGTTCCTTAACGTAATAGCTTCCCAGGAGCAGCGGTCGGCCGGTCCATCCGCCGTAGCGGTTTTCGGGCGGCGTCCGTCCGGCGTCCCCGCGTTTTTCGATCTTGCCGGTCCCGTAATCGTAGGTGTGTCCCGACTCGACCGTATAGGCAAGAAAGTCCGCGTCGCCGTTTTTGTCGGTCGCCGCGATCGCCGTCAGGTCGTTTTTACAGTAGACGGTCCCTGTATTCGTCAGTTCTCCGTCCCGCCGCATCCCGGAGTCCGGATGTACGATGTCCTCCGCCGCAAACAGTCCGTAGACGGCTCCTTCCAGCGTCGAATCCCCCTCCGTATCCCCGTAGGCGGAATAGTCCGCGCTTTCGTTCCGGTAAAGATCCAGATCCCTTTTGTTTATGTGGATCCTGCCTTCCGTCCTGTGATCGCGGATCAGCCAGGAATCCCCGCAGTCCTCCTGCCCTCCGCAGTGCGAATATTTTCCGGCTTCTCCCCGCTTCAGATGCCGGATCCCGTCGGCCGACGCCGATGCAAGGTAACGCCCGAACTCCGAAAAAGCGCGCAGGCCGTTCATTCTTGCGGCGTCGGAGGCGCTTTCCGGCCCTTCCGGGAAGCGGTCCCGTTCCGTACCGGAAAAAGCGGATCGTTTCTTCTTCGGCACAGGTTTGGTCTCCGGCCGTTTTCCGATGTTTTCCGCATACCACGTTTCGTCCTTAAGATCCTGACCGTTTCCTCCCGCCGTGAACGCGTCAGCCCCGGCTTCGGAAGAAACGGTGGTCACCGTCTCGATCGGCAGGCTGTCCGCGTGGAGGCCGTGGAGAATGTATTCTCTCCGCGCCAAAACTTCCTTCCATGTATAGGTGAACCGAAGCCCGATGAATTTCCGGTAGGTCTCCTCGCAGTCGGTCCTGCAGCCGGATCGCGCAAACGCCTCCCGTGCACTCCGAGCGCTTCTTTCCGATCCCCGACCGGGCTCCCCGCTCTCAAGCACACTACCCGCTATGTCCGACGCTTCCCCGTCGGAGAGCCAGTGGAAATGCGTCCCGCTGCGGTCCGCCTCCCGCTCGCACTCTTCGGTCAGGCGCAGCCATTCTTCCGCCGCCGCCCGGTTCCCGTCGCGCGCCGCCTCCTCATCCTCTTCGTCCGATTGTTCTTCCTCGCCCGATCCCTCCGGTATCTCTGACCATCGCGGGAGCGCATGGCCGTCGCAGTATGTCTTTGAATACTCGTATTTGCGGGTGTCCGTAAACGACAGGGTCCCGTCTTCTCCCGTCGTCCCTTCGGAGAGGATCTTAAATCCCGTCCACGGCCTGAAGCTCAGCCTGTCCCGCGACAGGCCCGCGCCGCCCTCATCATCGCTTAAAAGGTCCGCGTCGTCGAACCGTCCGTACAAATAGAACTGGCTCCCCTGAAGCGGTTTTTCCGTCTCGTCGCAGATCTTTTTCAGACGGACGTTGTAATGGGATTCAAACGTTTCGTTGTGACGGTATACCTGAAACTCCACGTCCGGCTCTTCGGCGCTGTGTTCCGGCCTCTGCTCCGGATTCGGAAAGTTTTCCTCATCCTGGCTGATCACCAGATAAAAAACGGTATCCGACGGCACGATCCGGATGTCGGCCTTATAGAGGCGCTGACGGCCTCCCGCGTTAACGCAGGCTTTGAAATCCATCCACTCCCGGAAGTAATCCGTGTTCCATTTCCCCTCCGTATACCAACCGGCGTTGCTCCGCATGACGATCTTATAGCGCACCGTCGTTTTGTTGTACCGTTCCTCCGGCGATACCGACTGATCGAGCGCGTTCTCGTTGGCCGACGCCGAGCCGTTGTTGCGGATCCTGACGGAATCGCCGCTCCAGGTGATCTCATAGAGGTCCTCTCCCATAACGGATTTCGCGATGTTCCGGTCCTGCGAGGCGTCCAGCCATCCTTCTGTCCCGCCGCCCGAACCGTTGTCCCACACGCTCTGCGGTTCGATCCGCGCGATATCCCGGATAAAATCGCTTCCGAGGACAAGTTCCGTATCCAGCGCTCCGGGGCCGCCGGAAAACGGAAGGACCCGGAGGGCGGCGGCCGTCTCCTCCGACGTCGCTCCCCGGATCGCCTCCGGCGCTTCCTTTCCGGATACGGCGTTCTCGGCGGACAGCCGCTCAACGGCCGCGATCGCCCTCGCTTCGATCTCCGGATCATCCGCGACCCACGCAAATTTCGTGCCCGCGTTGTCTTTCACATACTTCACCGTATTCGGCCCGGAGGACGTGGACGCGATCGCGGCATACAGTTCCCCGTCGTATTTTCTGGCAGCCGCTTTCAGTTTCGTCCAGTTTGCCGGATACGCCCAAAAGAGCCGTTTCGCCTGTGTCTCGCTGATCGGAGACGGCAGCGTGTCAAACCGGAAATTGCCGTATCGATCCGACATCCGCCAGGGCATACCGCCATCCAGACAGTAGAACGGCGCGGTCGATTTCTGGGGCCAGATATCCGACGCTCTCGCGGGGAACGGCGCCGGGAGCCAGAGCCCCGACAGGATCACGGCGGCAGTCAGAAATCCCGCCGCAAGTCCTTTTCTTCTGATTTTGTCGAACCGCTCCCCCGCAAGTCCCATACCGTTTTTCCTTTCCGCGGCTATCCCTGCCGCTCCGCATCCCGCGTCTGTACGGTTCCATCCACCGTCCACGCTCCCGCGGCGTCCACGGCGTAGCCGTCCGGCGTTACCGTATCCGCATACATATGCCCGTCCGGAACGTCAAAGTAGTAGCACCTTCCGTCGATCCATCTCCAGCCGGATGCCATCCTCCCGCTTCCGTCGAAGTAATACCGTTTTCCGCCGATCTCATGCCATCCCGTATACATGTGCCCCGCCGTCCCGTCTTTTTGGTCATGCAGGAAATACCAGCAGACGCCGTCCTCATCGTAATACCAACCGGTGCGCATGGTCCCGTCTTTGTCAAAGCAGAACCACGACGCGCTTTCCTGGCCCGGAGCCGCATACGGATTGTGGATATACGCCCATTCCCCGGCGTATGTCCTTGCGCCGTCCGTGAACAGCCATCTTCCCGCGCCGTCCTGCATCCACGTTCCCGTCACCGCGTTTTCGGGCGCGCCGGTCCGGACGTTCTGGGAGCCGGATGGCGTGATCCCCCTGGAAGTCCTGCCGGAACCGCCTGATCCGGACGAACCGCCCGAACCGGATGATCCAGCGGAGTATGTGCGGTTTATCATCTTAAAGTTCACCGTGACCGCCACAGGACTGACAACGTCTCCCGCCTTCGCGTATACCGTCGTTTTCACGCTGCCCGTATAGGGATATTTCCTCATTGCGGACCGGATCCATTCCGCGTCGGTCCGGGGAACGATCGTGCCGTCCGGCTGCACCGTAAGCAGCTCCGGATCCGCCTCCCAGGAAACGGTCCTGTTCGTCTCTGCCGGGTACACGGTCGCGCCGATCCGTTTCCCTTCCGCTCCTTCCCATGTAAGCGCGGGATTCGAGGCGCGTCCCGTTTTTGTCAGGGTGAGGCTGAACTCCGCCGTCTCCTGCTCCGTCTCGATCCGTTCCGGAAGCACCTCCGTCTGGTCAAGCGTGACGAACCGGATCCGCACCTGACATGTCGCGGTCCGGCGGTTTCCGAGCCTGTCCTCCGCCGTCACGGTGACATCGGCCGTCCGCTCCCCCGAGGCGTTCCGCACCGCGTACGGGTCTTCCGCATGACGCGCGTCGTCTTCCTCCATGATGTCGCGGATCCACCTGGCGTCTTTCACCGCGTAAACGACCGCGTTCTTATAGTTCTCCCGCTCCTTCCCGACGCGGAAACTGCCCGCATCCGTCCGGAGCAGATCGGTATCGCCGACGCTCCATCTGACCTCTTTTTTGTCGAAAAAGTCCGGTGTAAACGTTGCTTCCAGTGTCTGCGGCGCGCCGGCGGTCAGCGACGACTCCGGATCCTTTCGGTCGCCAAAGAGGCGTCTTGTGACGGTAAACGACAGCGCCGTTTTGTCAAGCACCGCGTTTTCCGCCGCGACCTCTGTCCGGTCGTTGATGCGGAATGTGACGGGGATGCGGCAGTTTGCCGTGAGCGGTTTTCCCTCAAAGCTGGCGGCCGGGCGCGTTCTGGCGCTCAAAACGGCGATCCCGCCCATCGTCCCGTTTCCGTAGACCGTGTCGGGTATCGGATAGCGATATCCTCTTTCGGCCTGGTCCTGTTCCGCTTTCCTGATGATGTCCCGGAAGAAACCGGCGTTCAGGTTCAGTCCGACCGACGCGCTTTTTCCGGTATAGCCTTCCGCGTCCTCGTCCCCGTTCCGGCCGACGGTGATCAGATCCGGATCGTCGACGCTCCAGACGACCCGTCCGTCCGCCACATCGTTGTTCTCGTCGATCACGGACTCGATGCGTACTTCCTGGACTTCCGTGTCCCGTTCCAGCTCGCCGTTGATATACCGCGCGATCAGCTTTCCGTTCCGGTCGCTGACGGCCGTGACGACGGACGGTTTCTTCCGGTCGCCGGTCCGCTCCTGGATAACGCGGAACGCAAATTCCTCCGGACGGATCCGGACGTTTGCCGCCACCTTACTGTAGACCGCGGATATTTCGGTATCGTGTTCCGGCATGACAAAGCGGTAGCATCCTCCGGTCTGGTAGTCCATATCTCTGCGTTTTCCGCTCTCGTCCGTGTAGGTCGGGACGCCGTTCATCTGGTATTTCTCCTCATCCGTATTCTTCGGCGCGGTCACGACCGTGACGACATCCCCCGCGGGCACCGCGCCCCGCCGCGTTTTGTCGACCTCATGGCTGTACGCGGACTCCCCGCGCGCCGTGAGAGACGCGACGTCGTAATAGTTTTGCGCATTCGCGACCGTATCGATCTGAAGGACGGAGAGAAGGTATCCTCTTGTCGGCCTCCCCACGGAATTCGGCGCAAAATGGTCGGGCAAAAAGCGGAGCGTTCTTGCCGTCTCCTCCGTGTCGACGACGTTCAGCACGCCTTCCTCCAGTTCCTCGTAGAAATATTTCTCCCTCTCCGGCTTCACGGACGACCCCCGGACCAGCGAAAAGAAGTTGTCGTTTCCGTGCCAGAACCCGATATGATCGTCGAAGGAAAAGATATTGTCTTCCGGGATGTCGCATCCGCATATCCCGGCCGTGATCTTTTCCTCCGTGTCCGCAAACAGGTACGCCAGATCGGCCTCTTTCTCCGTCCCGTACCGGAAGTGGAAACCCGTTCCGTGCGTCCCGATAAAGGCGCCTTCGTGCGCCATGCTGCCGAGCCCGGATGGGGCGATCGTCCCTTCAAAGCGGGCGACCTTGATCTTTCCGGACGCATAATTGCCCGTCACGCCTCCGGCCGCCTGCGAACCGTTTCCGCCGACCGTGCCCGTCACATGGACGTTAAAGATATCCGTTCCGTTCTGGAAGCCCGTGATCCCGCCGACATACCCGCCGCCCCGGATCCTGACGCTTTTCGTCTCGCCGGTACTGACGCTGCAGTCCGCGATCAGGGATTCCGACGCCTTACCGGCGATCCCGCCGGTGTATGTCTCCTTTTCGATCCCGGAACTGATCGCGACGTGATCGGCCGTACAGTTCTCGATCACGCTTCCCGCGGCCGTTCCCGTTATCCCACCTGCCGTACCGGTACTTTTCAGCGTCCCCGATACCCGGATATTTCTCAAAATGCTGTTTTCGACGCTCCCGGCCAGGATCCCCACATTGTTTCCCGCGGTGATCACATTCCCGGGGACCACGGTCAGATCCGTGATCTCGGCGTTCTCCACGGCCCCGAAAAGTCCGACCCGTTCCTGATTCGGCCGGTACAGCCGAAAGTTCGAGACCGTCTTTCCGTTTCCGTCAAAATGTCCCTTGAACGGTTTCCCCTCGTAAAAACCGATCGGGACCCACCTGCTTCCGCCAAGGTCGATGTTTCGGGCCAACTCAAAGTACGCCCCTTCATAGTCGCCTGGGAAGGACCCTTCATCCTCTCCGATCCGCATCCCGGCGGCCGCCAGGGCGGAAAGTCCGGTCAGTTCCGCCTTCGTCGCGATCTGATATGGCTTTTCGGCCGTCCCGTTTCCGGAAGTTCCGTCCAGAAAGCTCATATCGCCGTTGAATTTAAGCTCCGGCGGTATCTCCGAGACCGGTCGCTCCGCATTCGACATGGTTTCCCCGCGCAGCGCGGCCGCCCCGGCTTTAAGGCGTGTCGCCGCCATACCGTTGACCGGCGGGACCAGTGCCGTGATCCCGCAGAGACACGCGGCGAAAAATCTTATTTTCAGGGACCGTACCGTCCCGCTCGTTCCCTTTGTTCCGTTTCTTCTTGTTCCGTTTCTTATTGCTCCGTTTCTTCCGAATTCCGACATCATATCTATAATCCGCCTTTCTGCGAAAGGCACCAATGGGGTTATGAAACCCACTTCCGTCTTTCGCTATCCTATAT
>CANQGL010000041.1 GCA_947623185.1 uncultured Lachnospiraceae bacterium | reverse complement strand
GCCGTACTGGGAGTTACCGACATCGATCTCGCTGCCTTCCAGCTTTCTGGTATCGCAGGACTGACGGCCAACGATCAGGAAGATGCCTTCCGCATCGGTCGGAACCGCGAAGGAAACAGCGTAATCCTTGTCATCTTCGCCCATGGACTGGGTCGGCATAACGATGACTTCGTGAGAGTTTACGAAACCGGTCTGGTGAGCTTTCGCACCGCGGACAACGATACCGTCGGGACGTCTCTCAACAACATGCAGATACAGATCCGGATCAGCCTGTGCGTGCGGAGCAAGAGAACGGTCACCCTTCGGGTCCGTCATAGCGCCGTCAACGGTGAGGTCGTTTTCCTGAACGTACTCAAGGAACTTCTTGAAGTTCTCATGATAGTGAGTGCCGTACTTCTCATCGGTATCATAAGTCGTGCTGTAAACTGCGTTGAATGCGTCCATACCTACGCAGCGCTGGAAGCAGGCCGCGGTCTTCTGTCCGCAAAGACGCTGCATCTTGACCTTCTTGATAAGGTCATCGGTGCTCTGGTGGATGTGAGCAAAGCGGTTGATCTTCTTCCCGGTAAGGGAGGAGGTCGTGGTCATCAGGTCTTCATACTCCGGCATCTGAGCAAGGTCATAGGTGGCCTTTACAGAGTTAAGGGAGGGACGAAGGATCGGATCGTCGACCGGATTCTCGACCTTCTTTCCGAACATGTAAACCTGAAGATGCAGTTTCCTCATGCTTTCAACATACTGTTCGCCTGTCATTAATGCCATAGTTTTGTACTTCCTTTCTTTTAAAGATATTTTTACTGCTATCATTTATTAATAGCAATTTGCGTGCCAAAAATAAAAAAACTGGAAACTTTTTAACGAAAGGATAAAATTTTTGAAAAGCCAGACTCGAAAATTGTAAGGAAATCGGGCATTTTCAGGAAACATTAATTTTTTTATATTTTTTTTGAACAAAGGTTTCAGGTATAAAAATTGTAAAACGGAGCCCAAAATATGTTGCAAAAACGAAACAAAAGACATTTTGTTGCAAAAACGGCACGGATTTCCCCGGACCGACGTGTTTCGAAATCGGTTCGTTTCCGGAAAAGACCGCGTAAAAACGGCATAAATGCGGTAAGCCGGGCGAAAAAGGAAAAGTTTGTTTCAGTTCTGCTTCCTTTGGCACGGAAATTGCTTTATAATATGGTAGAGGATGATTGTCCGTAATGACAGAAAGGAGCGGGATGATGAACGAAGAACTGCTGCAGAGGATCAAAACGGTCATGGAAGAAAAGGTGCGTCCATCCCTGATGGAACACGAGGGGGATGTCGAGATCCTCTCGTTTGAGGACGGGGCCCTCAAGATCCGGCTTACCGGGCACTGCGCGGGATGTCCCTCCGCGCTGGTAACGACGGAAGAGCTGATCGGAAAGCCCTTAATGGATGAGATCCCTGAAATCAAGGACGTGGTGCTTGTCAATGAAATGGACCCGGAGATCCTTGATTTTGCGAAAAAGCTTTTGAGCCATCAGGTATAGGAGATCCGTATGATAATCGGTGTGAAATATTGCGGCGGGTGCAATTCCGTATATAACCGCGGCCGGCAGGTCAATTTGCTCAAGGAAAAGTTTCCGGAACATACTTACCGCACGGCGGCGGAGGGGAATACCTGCGACGTCTGGATCGTGGCTTGCGGCTGTATGCGCGCCTGCGCGTCGACGGAGGGTCTGATCGCGACCAAGCGCATTTTCGTGCTGCCGACCGAGCGCAGCTTCGTGCAGGTGCATACCTATCTGCGTGAGGAGCGCGAAAAAGAAGCTGCGGAGAGCTCTGTTTCAGATCTGCAACAGGACGGTGCGGCGACGGAAAACGGACCGGAGAAACGGACGCTCCGCGTGGGCGATACCGCGGAATACACGAAGACGTTCTTTAAGGACGACGTGGACCGCTTTGCCGCGCTGACCGGAGACACGAGCCGCCTGCATACGGATGCGGAATTTGCGAAGCGGTCAGTTTACGGACGCCCCGTGGTCCACGGGGTGCTGGCGGCGAGCCTGATCTCGACCGCGATGGGAACGAAGCTGCCCGGAGAGGGGACCGTTCTGATCGAGGAACAGATCCGTTTCCTGAAACCGGTGTTTTACGGCGATATGGTCACGGCTAAGATCATGCTTTCGGCCTGCCGCGAGGGGAAGGACCAGTATGTCGGGACGTTTTACGGGATCTGCGTCAATCAGAACGGAGAGGTCGTATCGGCCGCCAAATGCCGGCAGCTGATGCCGAAGGAACTGTTTACGGTCGAGAATCCGCAGGAGACCGCGGAGCTTCCCGAGGCGGCCGGATACTGGGAATAAAGAAACATAAACAGAAAAAGGAGTTGGAATGATATGACGAACCTGGAAAAATATAACAAGATCTTCCGCGGAATGTTCCGCAAGACCGATGAAGAGCTGCCGGCGCTTAAATACCGCGGGATCGCGCTCTGGGATTCCATCGGCCATATGGATCTGATGGGAGAGCTGGAGGAGACCTTCGATATCCGCATCGAGACGCAGGATGTTCTGGACTTTACGTCCTACGAGAAGGGAAAAGAAGTTTTAAGACGTTATGGCGTCGAGATCTGAGGACATGGAAAACGGACTTTTTCCGGCGAGGATCGTGGACCCGGTGACGGACAGCAACTGCTATTTGCTGGTGCGGGAAGGCCGTCTGGCGGTGATTGATCCCAATAATTTTGAACTGCTGGAAGAGGCGTTGCAAAAACGCAACATGACTCCGGACGTGGTCCTTCTGACGCACGAGCACTGCGACCATATCGGCGGGCTCAACGCTCTGCGGGAGCGGTACCGCACGGTCGTGATCGGAAGCAGCGCGTGCGCCCGCGGGATGCAGAGCGCCAAGGAGAACATGTCGCGTCTGATGGAAACGTTTCTTTATTATAAGAGCGGTGAAAAGACTTTTGTCCATTACAGACCGTTTACCTGCGATCCGCCGGATCTGCAGTTCGGAGACAGCATGGCGGTCCCGTTTGCGGACGGCCTGCTGGAATTTGTCTCGCTGCCCGGACATACGCACGGCAGCAGCGTGATCCGCTTCGGCGATCTGCTGTTTGTCGGCGACTATCTGCTTCCCGGCGACAGGGTTTTGACCCGGCTGCCCGGAGGGAGCGAGGAGGAGTACGAGCGGTACGCGAAACCGTGGCTTCGCACGATCCCGGACGGGATGTGGATCCTGCCGGGACACGGAGAGCCGTATCGGATGGATGAGGAAGTGAGGATCCGCCATGACTTATGACGAACTTTTACAGCGCGGCCCATATGAACTCGGCTCGGCGGAGAAACGGGAGGTTTACAGCGAACTTCTGAGCGATCTGACTGACCGGCACAGGGAATGCTGCGCTCCGTATGACCGCTGCTGCGAGCTACTGGGAGACAGGCGCGGGATGCGGCGCAGCCCGGAAACGGTCCCGATGGTGCCGGTCTCTTTGTTTAAGAAGGCGGAGCTCTGCAGCGTGCCCGCGGAGGAAGTGTTCAAGACCATGACATCCTCCGGGACGACCGGGCAGCAGCCGTCAAGGATCTTTCTGGACCGGAAGACGGCGGAATGGCAGCAGAGGACTTTACAGCGGATCGTCAGCAGCTACATCGGCGAAAAGCGGATCCCGATGCTGATCGTCGATTCTCCGAACGTCCTGCACGACAGGAACCTGTTTTCCGCGCGGGGCGCCGGTATACTCGGCTTTTCGATCTTCGGGGCAAAACGACAGTATGCCTTAAATGAGAATATGGAGCTGGATACGGAGGCGGTCCGGTCGTTCCTTGAGAAGGCGGCCGGCGGACCGGTCCTCGTGTTCGGCTTTACTTATATGATATGGAAGTATTTTTACAGGCCCCTTAAGGAATCCGGCCTCCGGCTGCCTCTGGAGAACGGCTTTCTGATCCACGGCGGCGGCTGGAAGAAGCTGCAGAACGAAGCGGTCTCCGCCGAAGATTTCAGGGACGGGCTTTTTGAGGTCTGCGGGATCCGTGATGTGAGGAACTATTACGGCATGGCGGAGCAGACCGGATGCATCTATATGGAATGTGAATGCGGACATCTGCACGTCAGCGACTATTCGGAGATCCTGATCCGGGATATGGAGGACTTCTCCGTCTGCGAGACGGGGAAAGAGGGCGTGATCCAGGTCATCACACCGATGGCGTGGTCGTATCCCGGCCATTCGATCCTGACGGAGGACAAGGGGATGATCCTCGGGGAGGACGACTGCCCCTGCGGACGGAAGGGAAAATATTTCGCGATAACGGGCCGGATACCGAAAGCGGAGATCAGGGGGTGCAGCGATACCTATGAAGGCTGAATGCGACCGGATCCCGGAAGGGATCACGCTTCTTGCGGGAGCGTTTGAAACGGATGACAGGCCGGAGATCACCTTTTCCGAACCCGTGCTCGACCTGCTCTCGGCGCTTGCGGAATCGATCCGCAGACTGCCGCGGAACGAGGCCGGCGAGGAAGTCCGGGCGCTGGGCTTCTGGCTTCGGCGCGCGCACCTGATGGAACTGAAGGAAAAATACGACCGGCCGGGCAATATCGGACTTGGGCAGAGCTTCCACATCGCGCCCGCGAACGTCCCGCTGATGTTCGTCTATACCTGCGCGATCGGTCTTCTGGCGGGAAATACCTGCCGCGTGAGGGTCTCGGAGCGCGTCCGGACCCGGGAAGGGGAACTTCTCTGCGGCCTGCTGGGCGGCCTGCTTAACGAGGAGCGGTTCGCCGGGATGCAAAACCGGGTCTCGATCATCTCCTACGACAGCGGGAGGACGGACCTGACGGAACGTTTCAGCGCGGAATGCGACGCGCGGATCATCTGGGGCGGCGACGAGACCGTTTCAAGGATACGGGCCGTACCGCTGAAACCGTCCGCCGTCGAGCTGGTGTTCCCGGACCGCAATTCGCTGGCGGTGCTTGACGCCGAAGCGGTCCTGGCGCTTTCCGAAGAAGAACTCGGCTTGCTCGCGGTCCGGTTCTACAACGATACCTACGCGATGGACCAGAATGCCTGCTCCTGTCCGAAAGCGGTATTCTGGCGGGAGCCGGATGAGCGGACCGGACAGGAGGCCGCGGATCGGTTCTGGAACGCCGTTTTTGAGGCATCGAAGCGCTATGCGCTTTCAGAGATAAAAGTCAGTCAAAAATACGGTGCACTCTGGGAGTGCATGGGGTTCGGTGCGAACCTCCGGCGCATCAGGCGCCTGAGCAACCGCCTGTATGTGCTGGAATGCAGCGATGTCCCAAAAATCGCTTCTGAAAACCGGATGCAGTTCGGAAGCTTTTTGGAATATCACATGCAAAACGGCGACGAATGGACGGAGGCGGTGTCGGAAAAGACGCAGTCCGTCACCTGCTTCGGCATTCGGGAAGCCGACCTTCGGGAGCTGGTCCTGCGCCACAGGCTGAAAGGCGTTCACCGCGTCGTGCCTGTGGGACAGGCGCTCCGGATGGATCCGGTCTGGGATGGAAAAGATATGATCGCAGAACTTTCACGGACCTTGACATGAAAAGGAGGGGATCCTGTGTTTTACGATACGGACCCGTCGAAAAGCAGCCGGACGATGTTAGTCGAAGACGGCGGAGGACGGCTCACCTACGGCGAATTTGAACGGTTTTACGAATCGGTCTCCGGGCTTTTGCGGCCCGGGACGTTAATGTTCCTGCTCTGTGAGAACAGCATCGGAGCGGTCGCCCTGTATCTGACCTGCTTGCGGAGAAACGTGGTGCCGTTACTTCTGGAGCGGAACCTGGACAGACATTTGCTGGCCGGTCTGATCGGGACCTACCGGCCCGAATACCTCGCGTTCCCCGCGGATATGGAGGAGCGGATGTGCGGGAGAGGCGGCGAGGGGGAGCATGGCCCGGCGGAGGAAGCCGCGCCCGTCGCATCGGAAGAGACGGAGCGGTTCGGCTATCGGATCTTTCGCTCGGAGGCGGCACACGATGCCGCTGCAGACGGCTTAAACAGCGAGCTGGCGCTTCTGCTTACGACCTCCGGCAGCACCGGCAGCCCGAAACTGGTCCGCCAGAGCAGGCGGAATATCCAGTCAAACGCGGCGGCGATCGCGGAATATCTTGAACTTGACGAGACGGAGCGGCCGATCACCACGCTCCCGATGAACTATACCTATGGGCTGTCGGTCATCAACAGCCACATACTGGCCGGTGCGACGGTCCTCCTGACGAAACATACACTGTTCGAGCGGGAGTTCTGGGACTTCTTCCGGAAGGAAGGAGCCACATCGATCGCGGGCGTGCCGTATACCTACGAGATGCTGAACCGGTTGTCGTTTTTCGGCATGGATCTGCCTTCGCTGCGCACCATGACGCAGGCGGGCGGAAAGCTGTCCCCGGCGCTCCATAAGAAATTCGCGGAATACGCGCAGGCGACCGGACGGCGGTTTATCGTCATGTACGGCCAGACCGAGGCGACCGCCCGCATGGGCTATCTGCCCGCAAAGGACGCGCTCAGAAAATGCGGCAGCATGGGGATCGCGATCCCGGGCGGACGGTTCCGCCTGATGGAGGACGAAAAGACGGAGATCCTGGAGGCCGATACGGTCGGCGAGCTGGTCTACGAGGGAGAAAACGTCACGATGGGCTACGCGGCCTGCCGCGCGGATCTTTCAAAGGGCGACGAACGCGGAGGAATCCTTTTCACCGGCGACATGGCGAAACGCGACGCGGAAGGCTTCTATTATATTACCGGCCGCAAAAAGCGGTTCCTGAAGATGTTCGGAAAGCGCGTCAACATGGATGAGATCGAGCAGATGCTCAAGGCCGGTTTCGGGGAGATCGACGTGGCCTGTACCGGAAAGGACGACGCCATGAGGATCTACGCGGCCGGGGCCGACGAAGACTTCTGCGAGCGGGCGGCGGCGTGGCTGTCCGAAAAGACAGGGATCCACCCGCGGGGGATCCGGGTCCTCCCGATCGAAAAGATCCCGAAGAACGAAGCGGGAAAGACGATCTACAAAGATCTGCCGGATGATCAGTAACGGCGTATCCGCGCCGTGGATAATACAATTATGAAAAGAGGAGAATGATTATGGAATTCATGCTTTACGAAAAGAAAAACCGCACCGCGGTCATCACGATCAACCGCCCGAGAGCGCTCAACGCGTTCAATTCCCAGATGTTAGATGAGCTGACGGAAGCGCTGGAGACGGCGGAGAACGATCACGACGTGCGCTGCGTGATCATCACGGCGGCGGGCGAGAGAGCGTTCACCGCAGGCGGAGACATCAAGGAGGAAGTGAAACTGAATCCCGAGACGGCCCGCGCGTTCTCCGGCCGCGGAAAGAAGTGCATCCTTTCCATCCTGAACCACAGGGTACCGGTCATCAGCGCCGTCCGCGGCTATGCGCTCGGCGGCGGAATGGAGATCATTCTTGCGAGCGATATCACGGTGGCGGCGACCGACGCGAAGATCGGCGTTCCGACGATCAAGCTGGGCGGGATCCCCGGATGGGGCTGCACCGTGCTCCTGCCGAGAACGGTCGGCGCGTCGCGCGCGAAGGAGCTTCTGTATACCGGCAGAAGCGTCGACGCGGAGGAAGCGTTGCGGCTCGGGCTCGTGGAATATGTGGTGGAACCGGAGAAGCTGATGGAGAAGGCGATGGAGCTGGCCGACATCATCACCGATATGGCTCCGTTCGGCGTGAGCTGCATGAAGAAGTCGATCAACGCCGCGATGGAGGCCGGGCTTTCCGAGAGCCTTGAGAACGAGACGGGGCTGTTCGCGGACTGCTTCGGGACGGCGGACCATCTCGAAGCGACGACGGCGTTCCTTGAAAAGCGCCCGCACCGCGAATACACGGGGAAATAACCGAATATAAAGGAGCGACACCGCCTTGGGACCGCAGGGTCTTAAGGCGGTTTTCTTTTCTGTTGCAGAAAAAGGGGGAATTGTGCTATACTGGACGGGAAAGGCGGTAAATCATGTTGGATATCAAACCGGGAATTTCTGTTCAGACGAAACAGATCTTGTCGCAGGTTCAGATGGAATCACTGAAAATTCTCAGTATGTCGGCCTCGGAACTGCACGAATTTCTGCAGAACGAGGAGATCGAGAATCCACTTGTCGAATATTCGTCAGGGATGCATGAGGAAAGCGCCCCCGTTGTTTACAGAGAGTATGACCGTTTTTACGGAAAGGTTTCGCCGATCGACGAGGGAAACGGCGAGATCTATCAGGTCGAGAACGACGGGCAGTCGGTCGAGGAGCTGATCATGAATCAGATCCCCGGAAAGAGGATGGGAGAGAACGAGCGCGAGATCGTGGAATTCTGTATCCACTCGCTGGATCAGAACGGATACCTCACGATGTCGCCGGATGAGATCGCGGAAACACTCGGGAGAAAACCGGCGCAGGTCATGCGCGTCCTCGCGGAGCTGAAAAAGCTCGAACCGAAGGGGATCTTCGCGTCGGGGCTCGAGGAATGCCTGATCCTCCAGATCCGGGACGCCGACAACGGCGAGCTGCTGGAACGGATGATCCGAAACCACCTGCAGGATGTGGCGGACGGAAGGATCAGCAGCATTTCCCGCGACATGAAGCTCTCATCCATCGACGTGCGCAAACTGATCCATATTATTAAGGAGCTGAACCCGCGGCCGTTAAACGGATTCGGCGGCGACCGGACCCAGTATATCGTGCCGGATATTCTTGTTCAGCGCCAGGACGGACAGTGGATCGTTAGCCTGAACGACAAATGGGCGGGAGCGCTCGGGATCAACGAGTTTTACGTCCATATGATGGAGACGGCGCACGACGAGACGCTGAAAACGTATTTTGAGGAAAAGCTGAAACGCGCCCGCTTTATTACAGGCGCCGTCGAGCAGAGACGGCAGACGCTCGAGGGGATCACGGTGAGCATCGTGAAACGCCAGGAGGGCTTTTTCCTCGGCCGCGAGCCGTTAAAGCCGATGACGCTCGAGGAGATCGCCGAGGAGCGGGAGATCCATAAATCGACGGTGAGCCGCGCCGTGCGCGACAAATACCTGCTGTTTCCATCCGGATGCATCCTGATGCGCGATCTGTTCACGTCGGGGATCAGTTCGGGAAAGAACAGCGGAGAAAACGGGGACGTGAGCCGGAACACGGTCAAGACCAGGCTCAAGGCCATCGTGGACGGGGAGGACAAGACCCGGCCCTACAGCGACGAGCAGATCACCCGCCTGTTGGGGGAAGACGGGGTCTCGGTGTCCCGCAGGACGGTCGCAAAATACCGGACCGAGATGGGGATCGGCGGCGCGTTCCGCCGCAGGGAGCCGGGTTAAGGCAGGACCGTGCTTGACAAAATGGTATGAAAAGGATAGGCTAGAGAAAGCAGAATATTCAGGAGGACACGAAAATGTGCAAAAAGTGCAGTCAGCCGTATTATATAACGACCGCGATCGCATACACCTCGGGCAAGCCGCATATCGGCAACACCTACGAGATCGTTCTTGCGGACGCGATCGCGCGCAATAAAAGAGAACAGGGCTATGACGTCTTCTTCCAGACCGGAACGGACGAGCACGGCCAGAAGATCGAGTTAAAGGCGCAGGAGGCCGGGATCACGCCGAAGGAATTCGTCGACAACGTCGCCGGGGAGATCAAACGGATCTGGGATCTGATGAACACCTCCTACGACAAGTTTATCCGCACCACGGACGAAGACCACGAGAAACAGGTGCAGAAGATCTTCCGCAAGCTCTACGAGCAGGGAGACATCTACAAGGGCGAGTACGAGGGCCTTTACTGCACGCCGTGCGAGTCGTTCTGGACTCCGTCCCAGGTGGTTGACGGAAAATGTCCCGACTGCGGAAGGCCGCTCCAGCCTGCGAAGGAAGAAGCGTATTTCTTCCGTATGAGTAAATATGCGCAGCGTTTGATCGACCATATAAACACGCATCCGGAATTCATCCAACCCGTATCGCGCAAGAACGAGATGATGAACAATTTCCTGCTTCCGGGCCTTCAGGACCTCTGCGTTTCGAGAACGTCGTTCAAGTGGGGAATCCCGGTCGACTTCGACCCGAAGCACGTCACCTACGTCTGGCTCGACGCGCTCACCAACTACATTACCGGCATCGGCTACGACTGCGACGGCAACCACGGGGAGCGGTATAAGAAATACTGGCCCGCGGACCTCCATCTGATCGGAAAGGACATCATCCGTTTCCATACGATCTACTGGCCGATCTTTCTGATGGCCCTCGGCGTGCCGCTTCCGAAACAGGTATTCGGACACCCGTGGCTCCTTCAGGGCGATGGCAAGATGAGCAAATCCAGGGGCAACGTGCTCTACGCCGACACGCTGGTGGATTTCTTCGGCGTGGACGCGGTCCGCTATTTCGTGCTGCATGAGATGCCGTTCGACAACGACGGCGTGATCTCGTGGGAGCTGATGGTCGAGCGCATGAACTCCGATCTGGCGAACATTCTCGGAAACCTTGTCAACCGCACCGTGTCGATGACGAACAAGTATTTCGGCGGCGTTGTGGAGAATAAGGGCGTAAGCGGGGAGTTCGACGAGGACCTGAAGAATACGGTTCTTGAGGCCGTAAAGAAGGCCGACGAAAAGATGGACAAGCTGCGCGTCGCGGACGCGATCACCGAGATCTTCGGGATCTTCCGCCGCAGCAACAAATATATCGACGAGACGATGCCGTGGACGCTGGCCAAGGATGAGGCGAAGAAGGACCGTCTGGCGACGGTGCTCTACAACCTGACCGAGGCGATCACGATCGGCGCGTCCCTGCTGTACTCGTTCATGCCGGAGACCTCCGAAAAGATCCTGGCGCAGTTAAATACCGAAAAGCGCGCCCTCTCCGACATGGATCGTTTCGGGCTCTATCCGGACGGCAATAAGGTAACGGAAAAACCGGAGATCCTCTTTGCGCGCATGGACATCAAGGAAGTGCTTGCAAAGGTCGAGGCGATGCACGCGGCGGAGGAGAAAGCGGCCGGAAATACTGACGGTGCGGCCGACGGCGAAGCGCCCGCCGAGAGTGCGCCTGGTGAGATCGTTCCGGAACACAAGCCGGAGATCGAGTACGACGATTTCGCAAAGCTGGAATTCCGCATCGGCGAGATCGTAAAGTGTGAGGAAGTGCCGAAGTCGAAGAAGCTGCTCTGCTCGCAGGTGAAGATCGGCAGCGAGACCAGACAGATCCTAAGCGGCATCAAGAAATGGTACAAACCCGAGGATATGGTCGGCCGCAAGGTCATGGTCGCGGTCAACTTAAAGCCCGCGAAACTGGCGGGCATGATGTCCGAGGGAATGTTGCTCTGCGCGGAGGACGACGAGGGGAATCTGGCGTTAATGAGCCCGGAAAAGGACATCAAGTCCGGCTCCGAGGTCTGCTGATCCCGGCCGGAAACGGCTCCGACGGAAAACGATCAATACAGCCATGCGTCCGCAGGGACGTGTGGCTGTTGTACACTCTGCGCGCGGCGGCCGGGCAGTCGGCATCGCGGGCACTTTGCCCCGGGTTCAGCGAACTTAGACTTATGTAAACTCAAATAGCATGGAGAAAGAACATGGAACTGATTTTTGACACGCACGCGCATTACGACGACGAGACGTTCGACGACGACCGGGATGCGCTTCTTGCGAGCTTTGCGGAAAACGGCGTCGGAACGGTCGTCAATGTGGCGGCCAGCCTGTCATCCTGCGAAACGACGGTCGCTCTGGCCAAAGCGTACCCGTTCATTTACGCGGCGGTCGGCGTCCATCCGACGGAGACCGCGGAGCTTGAAACTCTGGAAAACGAGGATGGGAACCGTGCCGCGGCGGTCGATCCGCTTTCCCGCGTCCGCGAACTGCTGAACGAAGAGAAAACCGTCGCGCTCGGAGAGATCGGCCTCGACTATTATTGGGACGAGCCGGAACGCGGGATCCAGAAAAAGTGGTTCGTGCGCCAGCTCGCGCTCGCGAAGGAGACCGGCTATCCGGTGATCATTCACAGCCGCGAGGCGGCGAAAGACACGCTTGACATTATGAAGGCGGAACACGCGGGGGAGACCGGCGGCGTGATCCACTGTTTTTCCTACGGCGTCGAGATCGCCAGAGAGTATCTGGATATGGGCTACTATCTGGGGATCGGCGGCGTTCTGACCTACAAAAACGCCAAAAAGCTGCTCGAGGTGGTGGAGTACGCTCCGCTCGACCGGCTCGTTCTGGAGACGGACAGTCCGTACCTGACGCCGGTCCCGAACCGCGGAAAGCGGAATTCGTCGCTGTATCTTCCGGCGGTCGTCGCGGTGATGGCGCAGCTGAAAGGGATGACGGAAGAGGAGATCATCCGGGCGACGGCGGAGAATGCGAGAAGATTATACCGGCTGGATGAGCGGCTGCAATAGAACCGGATTGCAATAGAGCTGGTGAAAGCGGCCCCGGGCAAAAGCCTTAAAAGGCGGCGCGCGCAGACGATTCGTGCAGGCGGCCCGCATTGATGGATCATGCAGACAGGAGGTACGGATGGCGAACCTGGGAAATCCAAGGAATACCATTGAGATCATACAGAAATACAATTTTTCGTTCCGCAAGAAATTCGGCCAGAATTTCCTGATCGATACGCATGTGCTCGAAAAGATCACGGCCGCCGCGGAGCTGACAAAAGACGACTGCGTGCTGGAGATCGGGCCGGGGATCGGAACGATGACGCAGTATCTGGCCGAAGCGGCCGGGCATGTGATCGCGGTGGAGATCGACCGCGGGCTGATCCCCATCCTGCAGGAAACGTTGGCGGAGTACGACAACATAACGATCATCAACGACGACATCCTTAAGGTTGACATAAATCAACTGGCGGCGGATCATAATGGAGGGAGGCCGCTGAAGGTCGTGGCGAACCTGCCGTATTACATTACGACGCCGATCATCATGAGCCTGTTTGAGAGCGGCGCGCCGGTCGGCAGCGTGACGGTCATGGTGCAGAAGGAGGTCGCAGGGCGGATGCAGGCTGGCCCCGGCACAAAGGACTACGGGGCGCTGTCACTGGCCGTGCAGTATTACGCGAAACCGGAGATCGTGGCGAACGTACCGCCGAACTGTTTTATCCCGCGGCCGAACGTGGGATCGGCGGTGATCCGCCTGAAAAGACACGAGACGCCGCCCGTCAGCGTGCGAAATGCGGAGTACATGTTTAGCCTGATCCGCGCGTCCTTCAACCAGCGGAGAAAGACGCTGCAGAACAGCCTTTGCAACGCGGCGGACCTTTCCCTTACGAAAGAGCAGGTCGCCGGGGCGCTTGCGGAGATGGGACTGCCGGCGGCGGTGCGCGGGGAAGCGCTGACGCTCGAACAGTTTGCGGAACTGGCGGACCGCCTGGATAGCGGAATGAACGAAAAAGAACCGTCGGAGAGTTAAATGACCGGAGGAAACCCGCGGGCAGTGAGGTGCCCGGAAAGCGGAACGAAGATACGACGGTTTGAATGATAGAAGGAGGCAGCGCTATGAAAAAGAGAACTTTGGAACGGATCTGTGCCGGAGCGGTTATGATCCTGATCGCGGCGTCTCTGCTGGCCGGATGCGGAAAAAAGAGCGGCGGCGAGACGGCGGGACCTGCCACAGCGGGAACGGAACAGGAAGATACCGCCGGGAGATCCGGTACGATAACGATCGAACCGGCAGGCCCCGCGGCAGAGCCGGAAAGCGCGGAACAGCCTGAAAACGCGGCGCAACCGGGATCCGCGGCCGGACAGGAGCCGGGAGCGTCCCCGGAGGCGGAAGGCGATGCGCAGCCGGATGAAGCCGAACTTCCCGACGGCGCAGGGTTCACCTACGCGGATCTTAAAAACTGGGAGTTTTATTTCAGCAGCGGCGCGGGCGCCTGGCACACCTCCCTCTATATCAACGAGGACGGGACGTTCAGCGGATATTTCCAGGACAGCGACATGGGTGACGTCGGGGAAGGCTACCCGGACGGGACCGTTTATTACAGCGAATTCTCCGGGAAATTCGCGGAGCTTGAAAAAATCGACGATCTGACCTATCGGACGACGATCGAATCCATCGAATATCCCCTCGGCGACGGGGATGAGATCATAGACGGAGTCCATTATTATTACGCCACGGCGTACGGCCTCGACGGAGCGGAGGAACTGCTTTTCTATCTGCCCGGTTCCGAGCTTGCCGACCTGCCGGAGGAGTATCGCGGATGGGTCGGATACTACAATCTGGATACGGCGGCGGAGACAAAACTGCCGTTTTACGGACTCTACAACGTGACTGAGCAGGAGGGATTCTCCAGCAGCGATTATTCGTCGCTGAGTATGCCGGAGCAGGCGGCGGAAGAGATCGCCGCGACAGAGGAATACACCGGCGTGCTGGAAGGCCAACTGCAGGCCGCGCATACGCAGGCCGATATGAACGAGATCTCCATGCAGATCTATACCGAATGGGATAATACCCTGAATACGGTCTGGGCAATGTTAAAGGAGAAGCTCGATCCGGAGACCATGGAGGCGCTCACGGCCGAGGAGCGCGCATGGATCACGGAAAAGGAACAGAGTGCGAAGAAGGCCGGGGAAGACGGTGGGACCATGCAGTCCCTGGCTATAAACACACGCGCGGCCGAGATGACAAGGGAGCGTGTCTATGAACTGGCGAAGTATCTGAACTAAGGCGCGCCGGGAGTTGAGACCGGAGGGATCGGAAACCGCATAAAGACCGGTAAAATCGGCCGGGAACAGGCGCGAAAATCCCCCGGAGCAGGATAAGAAAAATTATGGTTGACATCGGAAAGTCCTGCTGATAGAATATACCTGCTTACGGCAGATCAGACATTCCGCGGCGTCTGCCGGGGATCCGCGCGGGAAAAGGGCAGCCGGATCATCGACCGCGGAAATAAAGACAGGAGAGATGGGGAAATGACGATCAGGATTGGAATCATGGGATACGGAAACCTGGGACGCGGCGTGGAGTGCGCCGTCAAACAGAATCCGGATATGGAGCTCGCCGCGGTGTTCACGAGACGCGACCCGAAGAGCGTGAAGATCCTAACCGAAGGAGTTCCGGTGTACCGGGCCGATGAGGCGAAAAATATGACGGATCGGATCGACGTTCTGATCCTCTGCGGCGGCAGCGCGACCGATCTGCCGGTGCAGACGCCGGAATACGCGAAATACTTCAACGTGGTCGACAGCTTTGACACGCACGCAAAGATCCCGGAGCACTTCGCGAACGTCGATAAGGCGGCGAAGGAGGCCGGAAAGATCGCCGTGATCTCGGCAGGCTGGGATCCGGGCATGTTCTCCCTAAACCGCGCGTATGCGAACGCCGTTCTTCCGAACGGGACCGATTACACGTTCTGGGGCAAGGGCGTGAGCCAGGGACACTCCGACGCGATCCGCCGCATCAAAGGGGTCAAAGACGCAAGACAGTATACGATCCCGGTCGACAGCGCGCTCGAGCAGATCCGCGCCGGAAAGACGCCGAAGCTCACGACGCGCGAGAAACATACGAGAGAGTGCTTTGTGGTGGCCGAAGAAGGCGCAGACAAAGCAAGGATCGAGCATGAGATCGTTACCATGCCGAACTATTTTGACGAATACGATACCACGGTGCACTTCATCACCGAGGAAGAGCTGAAACGCGATCACGCGGGGCTTCCGCACGGCGGGTTTGTGATCCGGAACGGAAAGACCGGCTGGAACCTGGAACATAATCATGTGATCGAGTACAGCTTAAAGCTCGACTCCAATCCGGAGTTCACCACCTCGGTCATCGTGGCGTGTGCACGCGCCGCATACCGCATGAAACAGGAGGGCGTAAGCGGCTGCAAGACGATTCTCGACATTCCGCCTGCATATCTTTCCGCCAAAAGCGGAGAGCAGCTCCGGAAGGAATTGCTGTAAGGAGGTTTTTCCCGAAAGGGATCATTTATGGTCGCTGCATGGCAAAAAAAGGCCGGTCTGAAGAAGAGTCCCGCAGACCAGAGGACCGGCGGAGTACAGAAATACAATGGGATCACGGAAGGAGTTATCTGGCAGCAGATGCTGCTGTTCTTCTTCCCGATCCTGTTCGGGACATTTTTTCAGCAGCTTTATAATACTGCGGACGCGATGATCGTCGGAAAATTTGTCGGCAAGGAGGCGCTGTCAGCCGTCGGGGGAACGACGGGGACACTGATCAACCTCCTGGTCGGCTTTTTCGTCGGTCTTTCTTCCGGAGCGGGAGTCGTCGTCTCCCAGTATTTCGGCGCGCGCCGCGACGACAATGTGCGGACGGCGGTCCATACCGCGTTCTGCCTGGCGCTGGGCGGGGGAGTTGCGCTGATGATCATCGGGGAGATCCTTTCCCCGTGGGCGATCCGCATGATGGGCGTGCCGGATGAGATCGTCGGGTACGCGGTCACTTACCTGCGGATCTACTTTATGGGCGTGATCCCGAACCTGCTCTACAACATGGGTGCGTCGATCCTGCGCGCGGTGGGCGATTCCAGACGGCCGCTCTACTTCCTGATCGCGAGCTGCCTGACGAACATCGCGCTCGATTTGGCGTTTGTCGTCGGCCTGAAACTTGAGGTCATGGGCGTGGCGGTCGCCACGATCCTGTCCCAGCTCCTTTCGGCCATGCTGGTCATGATAACGCTGACCCGCTCGAAGGAAGCATACCGGTTCGAGCTCAAGGCCCTGCGCTGCGACAGCCGTTTCCTGCGCCGAATCATCCACATCGGCCTTCCGGCCGGTCTGCAGTCCACGATGTACGCGATCTCCAACGTCCTGATCCAGACCAACATCAACGGATTCGGAACGAACACGATCGCCGCGTGGGCGGTGTACGGAAAGATCGACGGCCTGTTCTGGATGACCTTGGATGCGATGGGTATCTCGATCACGACGTTCTCCGGACAGAATTTCGGAGCGGGAAAGACGGACCGGCTGCTTCGGGGCACCTATGTGGGTATCGGCCTGACCGCGGCCATCACGGCCGGGCTCGGCGTTCTGATGATGAACTTCGGGCCGCTCCTGGGACTGCTGTTCACAAGCGACGAGGCGGTCCTTTCCGAGAGCGTGAACATCATCCATTTCCTGGTCCCGTTCTGGCTCACCTATGTCATGGCAGGCGTATTCCCCTGCGTACTGCGCGGCATCGGCGACGCGTTTGCCCCGATGATGATCATCTGCTTCGGGACCTGCCTGTTAAGGATCGTCTGGATCTTTACGGCCGGAGTGATCCATCCGGGCTTTTACACGATCCTTTCCAGCTATCCGATTACATGGTCGGTCACCTCGGTCATGTTTGTGATCTACTATTACCGGTTCAGCGGTATGCGCAAGATCAAGAAACTGGGGATCACCGGCATGGGAACATTCTGACGGGAGAACGGATATGGAATATGAAGGGACGCTTTACCGCCCGCCGAGCGAGGCGTACAGCCTGATCATTCAGGTCACGATCGGATGCGCGCACAACCGGTGCACGTTCTGCAATATGTACCGCGAAAAGAAGTTCCGCGTGCGGACAAAGGAAGAGATCATGCGCGACCTCGACGAGGCGCGGGCGATGTACGGCCCGATGGTCCGCCGCGTGTTCTTTGCGGACGGGGACGCGCTGGTCGTAAAAACGGAGACGCTTCTGGAGCTGCTCGCGTATACGCACGAGAACTTCCCCTTTGCCGAGCGGATATCCTCATACGGGACGGCAAAGGACGTTCTGAGAAAATCCGAGGATGAACTGCGTGCGCTGGCGCAGGCTGGACTCGAACTGATCTATCTGGGCGCGGAATCGGGCGACGACCGCGTTCTGGAACATATCAACAAGGAAGTGACGGCGGCGGAGATCGTCGAAGCCGGACGGAAACTGAAGCGCTGCGGGCTGAAAACATCGGTGACGCTGATATCCGGACTTGGCGGACGGAAAGGGATCCGCGAACACGCCCTTCGGTCTGCGGAGCTGATAAGCGGCATGAACCCGGAGTACGCTTCGTTTCTGACGCTGCGGCTCTACGAGGGGACGCAGATGAACGAGGAGGTGCGCCGCGGCGAGATGGAACTCATCACGCCGGACGAGATCGTCGAGGAGATGGAACTGTTCCTGGGGCACGTCGATTCGCCGGGAACGGTATTCCGCACCAACCACGCGTCAAACTATGTGGTCCTCGCCGGAACGCTGAACGACGACATTCCTGCGATGCTCAAGCGGCTGGAAGCCGTAAAAGCCGCGAAGCGGTACCGCATGGAGGAGTGGAGAAGGCATATCTGAGGCGGAATCATAGAAATATTTTTAAGGCCGGGACTGATTGGATTCAGTACCCGGCCTTTCCGCATTTGGCGGTCGGCTTCCCGACAGCGACAAGCCGTTTAGTGAAGTCGGCGTATTCTTCCTTGGTCATAGGCAACTAACACTTCCGCTCCAAAATAGACATAAAAATTCATTTGCACCGGAAATGCGAAGGGGAATAATTCTGCTCTCTATATCTTGGTTGAAAAGTGAAATATTTTTTTGAAATCTTGACAATCAAGTTGAAAAATCAAGGGTTTTACGGTATGATGAAAATGATTTTATGTATCATTTTACAGCACTGCCGAACGGAGGAGAATTGATGCCCATCTCATATAATAAATTATGGAAGCTGATGATTGATAAAAACATAAATAAAACGAAGCTGCGCTCACAGGCGGGCATTTCATCGAACGCTATGGCAAAGCTTGGCAAAAATGAGTCCGTACAGGTGGAAGTATTGGTGAAGATATGCAACTGCCTTGGCTGCACGATGGACGACATTATGGAAGTTCTGCCGGAAGGAAAAGAATAAGTTTGGTTTTGGATACTAAAACCATTATGATATGATTGCTTAACTATAACCGGAGGTGCTGACCATGGCTGAAAAAAACAACGCCAACATCGGCTTTGAAAAACAAATTTGGGACGCAGCCTGTGTTCTTTGGGGGCATATCCCTGCAGCTGAATACAGAAAAGTTATTGTAGGTCTTATCTTTCTGCGTTACATATCCAGCGCATTTGAGAAGCGGTACAATGAACTGAAGGAGGAAGGCGACGGCTTTGAGGACGACAGAGACGCCTATTTGGAGGACAACATCTTTTTTGTCCCCGAAAACGCCCGATGGAATAAAATCGCTTCATCCGCTCATACGCCCGAAATCGGCACCGTGATTGACGATGCCATGCGAGCAATCGAAGCGGAAAACAAGAGCTTAAAGAATGTGCTGCCGAAGAACTACGCAAGCCCCGATTTGGACAAGCGTGTTTTGGGTGATGTGGTTGACCTCTTTACCAATATGGATATGGGCGATACCGAGGAAAGCAAGGATTTGCTCGGCAGAACCTACGAATACTGTATTGCTCAGTTTGCGGCTTATGAAGGCGTGAAGGGCGGCGAATTTTATACGCCATCCAGCATTGTTAAAACAATAGTCGCTATCCTGAAACCGTTTTCTAACTGCCGTGTTTATGACCCTTGCTGCGGTTCGGGCGGTATGTTCGTGCAATCCGTGAAGTTTATCCGTGAACACGCCGGAAATAGGTTTGGAGTATCAGTTTACGGGCAGGAAAGCAACGCTGATACTTGGAAAATGGCAAAGATGAATATGGCAATCCGTGGTATCGATGCCGATTTCGGCCCGTATCAAGCGGACACCTTCTTCAACGACCTTCATCCCACCCTGAAAGCTGATTTCATAATGGCAAATCCGCCATTCAATCTCTCCAACTGGGGCGGTGACAAACTGAAAGATGACGTTCGCTGGAAATTCGGAACCCCGCCTGCCGGAAATGCCAACTATGCGTGGATACAGCATATGATCCACCACCTCGCCCCAAACGGCAAGATCGGTTTGGTACTCGCAAACGGAGCTCTTTCCTCGCAGAGTAGCGGCGAAGGTGAAATCCGTAAAAATATCATTCAGGCTGACCTTGTAGAAGGCATTGTTGCTTTGCCCACGCAGCTGTTTTATAGTGTGACCATTCCCGTTACCCTTTGGTTTATCTCAAAGAACAAAAAGCAGAAAGGAAAAACACTCTTTATCGACGCCCGCAAAATGGGTCATATGGTAGACCGCAAACACAGGGATTTCACCGATGAAGATATACAGAAGCTTGCAGACACTTTTGAGCAGTTCCAAAATGGAACGTTGGAAGAAATCAAAGGCTTTTGTGCTATCGCTGACCTTGCAGAAATTGAAAAGCAGGATTTTATTCTGACACCGGGCAGGTATGTGGGCATTGAGGAACAGGAGGACGATGGCGAGCCGTTCGAGGAAAAAATGACACGCTTGACCGCTGAATTGTCCGAGATGTTCGCAAGGTCCCACGAATTGGAGGACGAAATCCGAAAGAAGCTGGGGGCGATAGGGTATGAAATTAAGGTGGTGAAAAAATGACTGTAATGGGGGATTACATTTCAATCAAACACGGTTACGCTTTTTCGGGAGATAGCATAACAACTAAGGATAATGGCGTAGTCCTTGTTACCCCTGGAAATTTTGCGATCGGCGGGGGATTCAAGGAAGAAAAATGCAAATTTTTTACTGGACAGTATTCTGAAGAATACGTTTTGTCACCTGATGATCTCATTGTTACTATGACAGATTTAAGCAAAGAGATGGATACATTAGGTTACAGCGCTTTAGTCCCTAAGTCTAACAGAGTTTATTTGCACAACCAACGAATAGGACTAGTTACCATTCATAGAACAGATTTGGATAAACATTTCTTGTACTGGTACATGAGAACACAGAGCTATCAGCGAACGATTGCAGGAAGCTCATCTGGCACTACAGTTCATCACACATCTCCAAATCGTATATGTGAGGTAGAGGTTAATTTTCCAGATTTACTCAAACAAAAGAAAATAGCTAATTTCATGGATAATTTGGAAAATAAAATTCAATTCAACAATGTGATAAACAATAATTTACTTCAGCAGGCTATTACTATTTTTCGGGCTTGGTTTTGTAAGTATGCCCTCAATGGGGGCAA
>CANQGL010000040.1 GCA_947623185.1 uncultured Lachnospiraceae bacterium | reverse complement strand
ACTTTGCCAAATGCTACTTACATTGGATTTACCGGAACGCCGATTTCATCCAAAGACCGCAGCACCCGTGAGGTGTTTGGCGATTACATTGATGTTTACGATATGACGCAGGCGGTGGAGGATGGGGCCACAAGACCGGTTTACTATGAGAGCCGTGTCATAAAGCTGAAACTCGACGAAGCCACCTTGAAACTGATTGACGCCGAATACGACATTATGGCAAACAATGCCGACCCCGAAGTAATCGAAAAGAGCAAGCGTGAACTCGGACGAATGGAAGCTGTCCTCGGAAATGACAATACCATAAACTCTCTCGTCTGCGATATTCTTGACCACTACGAAAACAACCGTGAACACCTCTTAACTGGTAAGGCGATGATTGTTGCGTATTCAAGACCTATTGCAATGAAGATTTACAAGCGCATTTTGGAGCTGCGCCCCGCTTGGACAGAAAAAGTGGGCGTGGTAATGACTTCTGGTAACAACGATCCCGAAGAATGGCGTCAAATCATCGGCAACAAGCACCACAAAGACGAGCTGGCAAAGAAATTCAAGGACAACGACAGCCCGATGAAGATTGCTATTGTCGTGGATATGTGGCTGACCGGTTTTGATGTGCCGTCACTTGCCACGATGTATGTATATAAGCCGATGGCAGGATATAATCTTATGCAGGCGATTGCCCGCGTCAACCGTGTGTTCCGGGACAAGGAAGGCGGTCTCGTGGTGGATTATGTCGGCATTGCTTCGGCTCTGAAACAGGCAATGAACGACTACACAAGCCGTGACAAGAAGAACTACGGAGATACCGATGTGGCGAAGGTTGCCTATCCGAAGTTCCTTGAAAAGCTTTCCATCTGCCGTGATAAGTTCTACGGATTCGATTATGGTAAGTTTATGACCGGCTCCGATTTAGAGAGAGCAAAGACCATAAGCGGAGCGGTCAACTTTATCATCGGCAGAGAAAAGGTCGAGGATAAGGACAGCTTCGTAAAAGAAGCTCTTATGCTTCATCAGGCTTTATCCCTCTGCTCGTCACTTGTGGACGAGAAAGAGCGATTCGAAGCGGCGTTCTTTGAATCAGTGCGCGTGCTTGTATTGCGTCTGACCAATACCGGTATCGGCAAAAAGATTTCATTGCCGGAAATGAACGCAAGAATTAACGAGCTGCTCAAACAGAGCATCAAGAGCGAAGGCGTTATCAATCTGTTTAATGACATCAAAGAGGAATTTTCGCTGTTCGACCCCAAGTTTCTCGAAGAAGTCGCCAATATGAAAGAGAAAAACCTTGCGGTAGAGCTGCTCAAAAAGCTGATTGCCGAACAAGTTTTTGTTTACCGCAGGACAAATGTGGTCAAGTCGGAGAAATTCAGCGAGATTATGCAGCGTTCCCTTAATGCATACCTCAACGGTATGCTTACCAACGAAGAAGTCATCGAAGAAATGCTGAAACTTGCAAAGCAGATCGCTGCGGCGCAAAAAGAGGGCGAACAGTTAGGACTCAGCGCCGATGAGCTTGCCTTCTATGACGCTCTGACAAAGCCGCAGGCGATCAAGGATTTCTACAACAACGAGGAACTGATTGCTATTACCAAAGAGCTTGCGGATACGCTGCGAAAGAACAAAACTGTTGATTGGCAAAGACGGGAATCAGCAAGGGCTAAAATGCGTATGCTCATCAAAAAGCTGCTTAAAAGGCATAAATATCCGCCTGAGGGGATGGAAGACGCGGTTCAAACCGTCATGACCCAATGCGAATTATGGACCGATTACACTGACATGGACGAACCGAAACAGAAAATTATTGAGTACTCTTTTCAATCGGAACAAAATTTAAGCATGGTTGCTGAAGATCCTGCGCCATACGGGAAAGAAAAGTGATTTCCGCACTCTATCGAATAGCTTATTGATATTTGGCTTTCTGCTCATTTGTAAAAGACCGGGCGAATCATTGGATTCTCCCGGCCTTTCTTTTGGTCAGCGTGCCTTCATTTTTCCGGTGCAGATCCCCGCGGCCTCCCCGATGCTTTCCTCGAAAGTGGGATGCGGGCGGATCAGCGCGGCGGCCTGTGCGGCCGTCATTTTCTGCGCGATCGCCGCCGCGGCCGTAAGACTAAAGGGTAGTTAAAACAGGAGTGATAAAGTCATAGGAAATAATTAAGAATAATCAACATTGTAGTTTATTTATCAGTATGATATGCTTGATATACGGTAATAAAAGGAACGGACGAGTCGATGTTTTCGAAAGGAGTTCTCCATGGATCATTTTAAACAAAAAATAGAATATATGTCTATTGATTTATCTCCTCAATGGTCTCTAAATGCTGAAAAAAAGCAAAAGGAGTTAATAGCCCGTTTGAATGAGTTAGGAGCTGATGGCTGGATCCTTATATCAGGAATAGAGTATTTACAATATGCTACTTTTATGAGAATTCATACCATTGACGCCTCCTGAATCGACACCATCGCCGTGGAAAACGAGTTTGCCGAGACATGACTCGACCGGCGTGAGCTGGACTACCTGATCTACAATGACCCGCTGGGCTATGCCGATCTGGTGCTGAACGACGATGTGAAAAAAATCTTGATATGTATAGGAAGCAACCCATAAAGACCTGGAGTTGCTTCGGCAGGTAGTCGCGTTCAAGGATCGCTTCCAGCTTTTCGCTGACAGCCATATACTTATCCTCCAACTCTTTCGTTTAGCGCAAGACCGATCAGCCGGTCAGCCTGATCCGCCATGAACAGCGGGATATTCAGCACATCATCATCCAGTTTCAGATTGTCCAGGGAGAAGCGCACGCGGAGCTTTACCTTATCCGAAAACAGCTCCTTGAACTTTTTCAGGCTGCGGCTGTTGGTGTTAGCCTCGGACTTTACCTCGATTGGGAAAATATCGTTTTCCCGTTGAATGAGAAAATCCACTTCATAGGGAGGATTGTTTTGGCTCCAGTAGCGTGGCATGACCTCAAACTGCGTAACAAGCGTTTGCAGCACATAGTTTTCTGTAAGCGCACCTTTGAACTCGGTGAACAGACGGTTGCCTTCTCCGAATGCGGTGGGGGCAAGCCGTGCCAGTCGCCGCAGGAGTCCCACGTCTACCAGATAAATCTTGAAAGCGGTCAAGTCGTCATAGGCCGACATCGGTAGTCCCGGCGCGGTGCTGCGATATACCTTGTGGACAAGGCGGGCGTCCACCAGCCATTGCAGCGCGTCCTCGTATTCTCTGGCTCTGGCCCCTTCTTTGACGACCTTATAGATGAATTTCTTGTTTTCCCTTGCAAGCTGGGATGGGACGGATTTCCAGATCATCGAGATTTTCGGGAACTCGCTGACATGGGGATGCTTTGCAAAGTCACGCTCATAGGCGCCGATGATGTTCGAAAGCGCCTCCTGCATGGCGTCCACATCACGGGCCTCCGTCCACATTAGCACCGGTTCCGGCATCCCGCCGGTGACATAGTACATTTTGAGCTTTTCACACAGCGGATTGAAAAAGGCGTCCGGCAGAGGCTCTATGGTGTCTACGGTGTCGAGGACTTTTGCCAGATTGTCATCGCCGTTGGCAAGCAGGAATTCCGTAAAGGTCATCGGGTCGATCTGCATGAAGTTGACCTTACCCACGGGGAAGGAAGACGGCTTCGACAGGGCAATTCCCAGCAGAGAGCCGGCGCAGGCAATATGGTACTGCGGTGCGTTCTCACAGAAGTACTTCATGGAATTGATGACCTTCGGGCAATCCTGAACCTCATCGAAAATGATCAGTGTCTTTTCAGGAAGGATCTTTTGCCCGCTTGCAAGCATCAGGTTTTGCAGAATGCGGTCAACGTCCTTGGTGGTTTCGAAGAATTGCCGGAATTCCTCGTTCTCATCAAAGTTGAAGTACGCTGTATTTTCATAATAACGTCTGCCGAATTCCTTGAGAACCCAGGTTTTGCCCACCTGCCGCACGCCTTTTAAAATCAGCGGCTTGCGATAGGGAAAGTTCTTCCACTCCAGCAGCCGTTTTAGAATCAGTCTTTCCATAGAGCGAGTTCCTCCATCACATTATTCTTGAAGTTTTGGTGTTTTTTTTCACACTATTATTATACCCGAACGAAACCAAAATAGCAACAGCATCACAAAATTATTTATATTTTCGTGCGCTAAATCACATTTTTATTTACACTTTCTCCGAATAGAATGACAACGCCAGTAGGTGAACCATGTTGACCGAAACGGAGCAGTCCGCCGACCATCTGGCGGAGGTACTGGACGATCTGAGTGAAGAATTGAAGGTACCAAGCGTCAGCGCAACCGGGACATCATGAAGCACCCGGAAAACGAGGTATCGCTGGAAGCCCTGTATGATGAGATGGAGGCGGAGCTGCAAGCGGACATTGATTCAGCCCTACAAAAACCATGAGGACAAGGTTTTTTAGGGAATGTACAGTTTCCCAATGAAGCAAATGGGCTAAAATGTTTGCCGCAAAGGTGATGATTTTGACAGTGATTTTTATAAGACGATCATGAAGGAGAGACTGCTGATTGCATGAAATATTCGGATCAACAGCGTGCTCATTTGTAAAAGACCGGGCGAATCATTGGATTCTCCCGGCCTTTCTTTCGGTCAGCGCGCTTTCATTTTCCCGGTGCAGATCCCCGCGGCCTCTCCGATGCTTTCCTCGAAGGTGGGGTGCGGGCGGATCAGCGCGGCGGCCTGCGCGGCCGTCATTTTCTGCGCGATCGCCAGCGCCAGCTCGCCGACCATGTCCGTGGCTCTCGCGCACATGAGCTGCGCGCCGATAAGAACGTCGTTTTCGTCGGCCACCAGCTTGATAAAGCCGCGTTCCTGCCCGGTAAGCAGGGACTTTCCATTGGCCGAGGTGGGATACTTTCCAACGTGAACGGCGATCCCCTGTTCCTTCGCCTCCGCCTCGGTAAGTCCGACGGAAGCGATCTCGGGTTGCGTGTAGACACAGCCGGGGACCAGCTTAAGATCGGTCATAAACGGCTTCCCGGCGATCGCCGCCGCGGCAGCAAGACCCTGCGCGGAAGCGGCGTGCGCCAGCTGCGGATAGCCGTCCGCCGCGTCGCCGATCACATAGATGTGTGGAACGGAGGACTGCATAGAGCCGTCCACGACCGCGCGGCCTTTTACGAACTCTACCGGGATCTCCGGTGCGAACAAATCGGCCGTGAGCGGCCGCCGTCCGACTGCTACCAGGACCAGATCGCCCTCCGCCACGGCGGGTTTTCCCTTGACCGTATAGGCGCAGGCCAGCTTTCCGTCCGTCTGGGTGATCGTTTCAACCATAGCGCCGGTGACGATCTCCGCGCCGCGTTTTTTCATCAGCATTGAAAGACTCTGGCCGATTTCGCGGTCCATCGTGGGCAGGATGCGGGGCATCCCTTCAAGGACCGTCACCGCGGTTCCGGTAGAGAGATAGAAGGAGGCCAGCTCCATCCCGATCACGCCGCCGCCGATGATGACCAGCCGTTCGGCCTGCGGAAGATCGCGCAGGATGTCGTCGCTCGTCAGCACGCCGGGCAGATCGATCCCGGGGATCGGGGGTTTCGCGGGAGCGGAACCGACCGCCGCCACGATGTCCTTCGTTTTAAGTTCCGTTACCGTTCCGTCCGCGGCCGTGACCTCGACCTGTCCGGGAGCGGGTACGCGTCCCGTTCCCTCGATCACGGTCACCTTGGCTGCCGCCAGCATGGAGGACACGCCGTCGCGGAGAGCCGAGACGACTTCCTCCTTCCGGGTCAGAAGCGCCTCCCGGTCCACCAAAGCCGGGCCGAAGGAAACGCCCCATTCGGCGGCCTTTTTGACTTCATCCATCAGATCGGCCGCGCAGAGCAGCGTCTTTGTGGGGATGCAGCCGCGGTTTAAACAGGTTCCTCCGATCAGCCCGCGCTCGACTAACGCCGTGGACAGACCATATTTTGCAAGTTGCTCCGCGCAGACATAGCCGCCGGGGCCGCCGCCGATCACGACGGCGTCAAATTCCTGGATCATGGGTAAATTCTCCTTTCAAAAAAGGGGATCATTCCGGGCAGCGGATGCCCGGAGTTTTTCGGTCATGCCGGGCCAAAGATCCGGCGCCTTATTCGATCATCCCGCAGAGCAGTTCCGTCACGTCGTTTATGACCGCTCGCTGGGCGTCGTCCTCCGCCGGGACGTCCGCCAGACGCTTGCGGATCGTCGTTTCCTCGTACCGGCAGCCCTCAAGCGCTTCCGGCAGGGAAGCCAGGAGGTCGGCTTCCAGCCCGTCCGAGAACAGCCGCACGTTTTTGAACAGCCCCGCGTCGATCTGCCAGTTCAGCTCGACGCCGCCCCAGTCGAACCGTTTGGAGACATGTTCGCTGAAGGCGACTTTGGCGCCGCAGCGCCATTCCCAGCTTGCGAACCGCTCTGTCGCCTCATCGATCGCGGCCTGATCGAGGTCCGCATCGCCGAGCGGTACGGGCGTCAGGCCGTAGACCGCTCCGAAGCTCTCCACGAGCTGCCTGCGCAGCGCATCCACGGTCAGATCCGGAAGATACTGCGTCAGATTCACGACCCGCGAACGGACGGATTTCACACCCTTGCTCGCCAGCTTGTCCGGAGATACGTTGAGATAACGGGACAGAAGCGACATGTCCACGTTCACCAGCAGGGTGCCGTGATGATAACAGTGCCCCTGGCTGCGGTAGAAGGCGTTGCCGGAAAATTTCTGCCCGAGGATGGTAATGTCGTTCCGGCCGGACAGCTCCGCCTCAAGGCCGAGCGCGCGCACGGCGTGAAGGATCACGGAAAGCTGCCGTTTTACGTCGTAGTCCGCTTCCCGGACCAGAAACGTAAAGTTCAGGTTCCCGAGATCGTGGTAGACCGCGCCGCCTCCGGAAAGGCGGCGGACGAGATGTCCGCCGCTTTCTTCCAACTCATGGATCCGGCATTCGGCCCACGCGTTCTGATTGCGTCCGATCACCACGGTGTGCCGGTTCTGCCAGAGATAGAGGATACATTCGCCCTCGCCGACCCGGCGGAGAAGATATTCCTCCACCGCCAGGTTCCGGTACGGGAACGTGTCTTTCGTATCATAGTAATACAGAGATTTGATCATTCAGTTATTCCGCTTTCCAGCGCAGTACAGGCGTTCTTGCGGCCGTGACCTCGTCGGGCCGGCCGATCGGCGTCCTGTGGGGCGCGGTGTGAAGGTTTTCAGGATCGTTCTTCGCTTCGTCGAGAATCTTTAAGAACACCTCCGCCGCCTCATCCAGCGTCTCGCGGGATTCGGTCTCGGTGGGCTCCACCATCAAAGCCTCATGGACGATGAGCGGGAAGTACATTGTCGGCGGATGGATCCCGAAATCCAGAAGCCGCTTCGCGACGTCCAGAGCGGAAACTCCCGTCTCCTTTTTCAGCTCTTCCAGCGTCATGACGAATTCATGCATGCAGATCCCCGGGTAAGCCATCTCATAGCCGCCGTCCGCCAGCTTCTTCATCAGATAGTTGGCGTTTAATACGGCGCCCTGTGCCGCGGCCGGGATTCCCTCCTTGCCGAGCGACAGGATATAGGTCAGCGCGCGCACCACCACGAGGAAGTTCCCGCAGAAAGTGCGTACCCGTCCGAAGGACTGCGCGGGGACGGCGAAAGCGTATGTATCGCCTTTCTTTTCCGCCACCGGTCCGGGAAGGAACGGCGCGAGGAATTCCTTGCAGCCCACCGGTCCGCTACCCGGTCCGCCGCCGCCGTGCGGCGTGGAGAAGGTCTTATGCAGATTGACGTGGACGCAGTCGAAGCCCATGTCTCCGGGACGGGCGATGCCCATGACCGCATTCAGGTTGGCTCCGTCGTAGTAGCAGAGGCCGCCGGCCTCATGGATGATATCGGTGATCGTGCGGATATTCGGGTCGAACAGGCCGACCGTGTTGGGGTTGGTGAGCATCAGTCCGGCGACATCCGGACCCATCGCCGCCCGAAGACCGTCTAGATCCACGAATCCGTGCTCATCCGAGGGCACGTTGACGACCTTGAAGCCGGCCATGACCGCGCTGGCGGGGTTGGTGCCGTGGGCGGAGTCGGGGACGATGATCTTCGTCCGCGCGAGGTCGCCGCGCGCCTGATGGTAGGCGCGGATCAGCAGCAGGCCGGTGTATTCGCCGTGCGCGCCGGCAGCCGGCTGCAAGCTCACGGCGTCCATGCCGGTGATCTCGCCGAGCGCTTTCTGCGTCCGGTAAAGGACCTCAAGGCAGCCCTGGGCCGTCTGCTCCTCCTGAAGCGGATGGATGCCGGTAAAGCCGGGCAGAGCAGCCATCTCCTCGTTGATCCGCGGATTGTATTTCATGGTGCAGGAGCCCAGCGGATAGAATCCGTCGTTCACTCCATGCGTCTGTTTCGCAAGTTCCGTATAGTGGCGGCCGAGATCGATCTCCCCGATCTCGGGAAGCGCGGGACGGCCTGTGCGGCGCGCGTTCTCGGGAAGTTCGCACCGCGGTACGTCGCAGGGCGGAAGAAGGCCCAGGCCGCGTCCGGATCTGCTGCGTTCAAAGATCAGTTTCATTTCCCGCACACCTCCTTTACCGTAGCCGCCAGAGCGTCGATCTGCTCACGGCTGTTCTTTTCCGTGACGCACCACAGGATGCCGCCCTCCACGGGTAGTCCGCCGAGGATCCCTTTTTCCGCCAGAGCCTTATTCAGCGTCTCGGCTGGGACCGGACAGGTGGTGACGAATTCATGGAAGAACGGTTTGTCGTTTACGAGCTCCACGCCGGGGACCACACAGAGCGCTTCCGCCGCATAGTGGGCTTTATCGTAACACTGTTTTGCACATTCCTCAAGTCCATCCGGACCCATGGCGGCCAGATAGACCGCGGCCGTCATGGCGCAGAGCGCCTCGTTGGAGCAAATGTTGCTGGAGGCCTTCTCGCGACGGATGTGCTGTTCGCGCGCCTGGAGCGTGAGAACGAAGGCCCGGTTCTCGTTATCGTCCGCCGTCTGTCCGACGATACGTCCGGGGAGCCTGCGCATCAGCGCCTGCGTGGCGGCCATAAAGCCGAGGTACGGACCGCCGAAGCCCATCGGGATCCCGAGCGGCTGGCCCTCGCCGACCGCGACGTCCGCGCCGCACTCGCCGGGAGTCTTTAAAACGCCCATGGCGATGGGATTGACGGACATGACGGCTTTCGCCCCCGCCTCATGCGCCATGGCGCAGAGCGCTTCCGCATCCTCGATGACGCCGTAAAAGCTCGGCTGCTGGAAGCAGATGCAGGCGGTCTCGCCATTTACCGCGGCGGCCATCGCCTCCGCATCGGTCCCTCCGTCCTTTGCCGGGACGACCGTCACCGGGATCGAACGGCTCGCGCAGTAGGTTTTGATGACCTGGACGACCTGCGGGTTGAGCGCGCCGGAGAGAACGACCGTCTGGCGCTTGCGCTCCTGGCACATCAGGACTGCCTCGGCAGCGGCCACCGCTCCGTCGTATACGGAGGCGTTGGAAACGTCCATGCCGGTCAGTTCGCAGATCATGGTCTGGTATTCAAAGATGGACTGCAGAACGCCCTGGCTGATCTCGGCCTGGTAAGGCGTGTACGCGGTCACGAATTCCTCCTTGGAGGTAACGGTCTTGACGATCGCGGGTATGTAATGATCGTAGCTGCCCGCTCCGCGGAAAATGGCGGAATAACGGGTGTTGGTCGAGGCGAGTCCCTCGATGATCCGGCGGACCTCGAGCTCGCTCTTACCGGATTCCAGTTTGAGCTCCGAAGCGCGGAGCTCCTTCGGGATCACGGAAAACAGCTCATCCGGGGACGTCATTCCCAGCGCGGCCAGCATTTCCTTCTGTTCCGCGGCAGTATTCGGGATATAACTGCTCATTCTTATTCCTCCGAGGCGCAAAGAGCCTCATATCCTTCGGCGTCCAGAAGCTCGTCGTATTCGGTAACGTTTCCGACACGAACGAACCATGCGCCGTACGGATCTTCATTGATGTATTCGGGATGGTCCAGAAGATCCTCGTTGATCTCCAGGACTTCTCCGGTGACGGGGCTGTATACGTCGGAGACCGCCTTGACGGATTCAACATCCGCGAAGGTCTCGCCGGCCGTTACGGGGTCGCCTTCCTCCGGAAGGTTGACGAAAACGAGGCTGCCGAGGGCATCCTGCGCGTAATCGGTCAGGCCGATCTCCACGACGCCGCCATCCAGCTCCTTGACCCACTCATGGGATTTGCTGTACTTTAAGGTATTCGGTGTGTTCATAGTTGATATCCTCCTGATTTTTATTTGTTTTCCGTGCCGATACGGAGTGCGGTAATGCCGGTATTAAGCGTGTTTGTAGAATGGGAGAGCGACGACTTCGGCCGCGACCCTGCGTCCGCGCACGTCCACATCCACGACGTCTCCGATGCGAAGGATCCCGTTTTCGACCAGGGCCATCGCGTAGGAACCGCCCAGGTAAGCGCAGTAGGTGCCCGACGTGGTGGTACCGAGCGGCCGGTCTCCGAGGAATACGGTCTGGTGCTCGCGGATGATGCCGCGCCCGGTGGCCTTAAGGCCGATGCGGGTGCGCGTCGTGCCCTTTGCCTCGATGCCCGCCTTGCCGATGAATTCTTCCTTATTCATCTTGACGGCGAAATCCAGCCCGGTCTCAAGCGGCGAAACGGTGTCGTCCATCTCATGGCCGTAGAGCGGCATTGCCGCCTCGAGCCGCAGTGTGTCGCGCGCGCCGAGTCCGCAGGGGATCAGGCCGTCGTCCTTTCCGGCTTCCAGAAGGATATCCCAGAGCGCCGGGGCGTCCGCGGCAGCGCAGTAGAGCTCATAGCCGAGCTCGCCGGTATAGCCGGTCTGCGAGACGAGGCAGTCGATGCCTTTGATCGTTACCTTTTCGGTGAAGCTGTAATACTTTGCGGGGATCTGCTCGGCCGGCATCAGTTTGGCAAGGATGCCCGTCGATTTCGGACCCTGCAGGGCGAGTTGGGCGACCTGCGCGGAGATGTTCTCCATTTCCGTGTCCGGAAGGAGATTGGCGCGGATATGCGCGTCGTCCTTCTCGCAGTTCGCGGCGTTGACGACGACGAGATAGCCGTTCTCGCTGGTGCGGTAGATGATCAGGTCATCCACCACGCCGCCGTCAACGTTGCACATCGGCGAGTAGCGGACACGGCCGATGGCCAGGCTGGTGTAGTTGTTTGCCATGATGTGGTTGATGCTGGCGAGCGCGCCGGGCCCCTTTAAGACGATCTCTCCCATGTGGGAGACGTCAAACAGGCCGCAGGCCGTGCGGACCGCCATGTGTTCCGCGATCATGCCCGTGGGATACTCGACGGGGAGCAGATAGCCCGCGAAGGGGACGACCTTTCCGCCGAGAGCCACATGTTTTTCGTAGAGAGGTGTTTTGCGTTCCATAAGCGTTTTCCTTCCTTTCTGAATCTTCTGGATCTGAAATCAAAAGGGGCGCACCGATGCGGTGTGCCCCTGTCTTTGTACCTGAAAGATTACCCTCAAAAAGGGCTGCTTCTTCGGTGCCAATCAAATGGCTTTCCAGAGTGTTGTCAGATCCCGGTCCCTCTTGCCTGAGAGTTTCTGCAGCCCCTTCGGCGCCGTATGTACGGTCTCTCCCAGGATCGTCATTCAACTGTGAATGATATGAAATTTTTGATCGTTTCCGTATCCTTATTCTACCACAGCGAAGGACACATTTCAAGAAAAATTCGCAGTATTTACAGTATTGTTTATCCAATTTCAAGTACGGCCGTCTGCGCTTCCGTATCTTTGTCGATCTCAAGAGTGGCGCTGTGATGGACGACGACGTTGCCGAAGTACTTTGTAAACTCGGACAGCGAACCGATCACAGGATAACCGAAATCGGAGGAACTGTAATGCATCGGGATCACGATGCGGGGTTTTAAGAGATCGACAAGCTCCCTGGCCTGGGCCGCGTCTATGGTATAGAAACCGCCGACCGGGATCATGAGCGCGTCAAGACCCTTTAACGCCTCGATCTGCTCCGGCTCGGGCATACATCCGAGATCCCCGAGGTGGGCCACGCGGATGCCGTCCGCCTCAAGGATGCGGATGATGTCGGTCCCGCGCAGGGTCCCTTTTTTATCGTCATGGAAGGTGTCGAGCGATGTGACTGTAAACGGCGACTTTGCGCTGCTCTTTACAAGCTTTACGCCGTCGGTATAATTGTGGTCGCCGTGTCCGTGGCTGCAGAGGACTTCGTTCGCGGTCAGATCAATATCGGGATAGCCCGGAACGGAACCCGGCGCGAACGGATCAAGAACGATCGAATAGCCGTCCGCCGAGACGGTAAAACAGGAATGGCCATGCCATGTAATCGTTACATTACTCATAAAAATCACTCCTCTCAGCTATGATTGTGCCACAAAAAGGGCCGGTAGTCAATGGGAGTGAGACAATTATTCTTCGATCACATGGATCTCGAGCCAGTCGAAATCGATCGTTTCGATGAAGTTGTCGGCAGAGAAACGGGTGCGGTCGCGGCGCTGAAAAACCTTGATATTGGATTCGAGCCAGATCGGCTGTTCGAGATCGAACTTGTGACAGATCTCCTCGAGCGCCTGAAAAACCATGGCCGTTCTTGACATGGAATAATCGCTGTTTACGGCGACGTGGTCCATGATCAGATGGTTGTCTTTCCAGACTTTCCCCCACATACGGAACATGGGAAAGCCTCCTTTCAAAACGGATTCTGGAGTCATTATACCACACATTCCGATGTAGAAAAGTTTTTTTTTGAAAAAGGCCAAAAGGGGTTAAGGTTGTAGCCGGGTCGTTAATATGATATAATGACTCCAAAATCCAGATGTGCTTTGCACACCTGCCGCAGCACGATATTTAATGGGGCAGAGATACAAAAGGAGACAAAGGAATGGATACCCTGATCAGTGCGGAAAACAGTTGGGCTTTATTCGCGATTTTAGCTACGATCGCCGCGGCTGCGATCATCATGGAGCAAAAATGGAAATGGGCGTCTAAACTGTCCGGCTGTGTCATAGCTCTGATCGGCGCAATGATTTTATCGAATCTGAAAATAATCCCGCTGGACGCGCCTGCCTATGATTTTGTCTGGGACTATGTTGTGCCGGTGGCGATCCCGCTGCTGCTGTTCAATGCAAATTTAAAGACGATAGGAAAGTGCAGCGGCCGCACGCTGATCATTTATCTTTTAAGCGGTCTCGGCACGATCTGCGGCGGATTTCTCGCGCTTTTCTGTTTACATAATTATATCCCGGAACCGGAAAAGATCACGTCCATGATGGTAGGCTCCTATACCGGCGGCAGCCCGAACCTGGTTGCGATGGCGAACGCTTTCCATGCTTCAGGCGAGACGGTTTCGGTCGCTATCGTGGCGGATAATATGCTGATGGTGATATACTTTTTTGTTTTGGCCGCCATGCCGGCTGTCAGCTTTTTCTATAAGAAGTTTAAACATCCGATCATGGACCGAATGGAAAAGGAAGACGCGGCAGCCAACGCGGAAAATCACGCGGTTTTCTACTGGAGACCCAAAGACATTTCATTAAAAGATATCGCCGCCTGCCTGAGCGTTTCGCTGGTGATCGTTGCGATATCCAGCAATGCCGCGAATTTCTTTAGCAATATTATTCCGACAGGGAATTTTTTACTGGCCTTACTTAACGGATCATTGGGCAATCAATACCTGATCATGACGACGATCACCATGCTGCTCGCCACTTTATTCCCCGGATTTGTGGGAAAGCTGGGCGGTGCGCAGGAAATGGGGACCTTTTTCATATATATTTTCTTTACGGTGATCGGCGTACCGGCGTCCGTTTCCATGATCATTACCCAGGCACCGATGCTTTTGGTGTTTTGCCTTATCATAGTTGGCGTTAATATGCTTTTTTCCCTTTTCTTCGGCAAGCTCTTTAAATTTAGTCTGGAAGAGATCATTGTCGCCTCCAACGCGAATATCGGCGGACCGACCACGGCGGCGGCGATGGCGATCTCAAAGGGGTGGGACGAGCTGGTGACCCCGGCGATACTTGTCGGAACTCTGGGATACGTTATCGGCAACTACTACGGCGTCTTTACAGGGACGTTTTTAGGACGCTGATACGGACTGCGGAAAAGAATTTTTTGAAAATTTCACCTTGTAGGAAGAATCAGAATGTAGTAAGCTATAAATTAAGATCTTAAGTTTTATCACGAAAGTCAGGAGGACAAAAGATGGCACAGCCGATTACGGATTACGCCGCCTTTTTTGCCGGTGCAAAACAGGCCGTTGATGAATTGGAGCATCTGAACCAGAAAGCGGACATGCTTCTTGATAAGGAAAAAAGACTTGAGAATACGCTGAAAACGAAAAAGAAAGAACTTTCGGACACGGTCACAAAAACGGTCCGGCAGCGGGAAGATGAGATCGCAAAGAGCTACGACGCCGAGAGCGACAAGACGCAGGAGCGCCTGAAAAAAGTGATCGCAAAGCGTGAGAAGGCGAAAAGCCAGGGCGTGAAGGAACGAATTTCCGAGGAAACGCAGAGCCTGAAGGCGGAAAACGCGGACCTCGCCCGCCAGATGAAGAACCTGTTCCATGCGAACAAGGTCCCCGCTTACTGCCGCAACGGATATTATTACTCCATGTATTTTACACGCGGTCTGAAGGAATTCCTGACGCTGCTCGTCACGCTGCTCATCTGCTTTTTGGCGATCCCGTGCGGGGCCTATTTCCTGATCCCGGAGAGGAAGACATGGTATCTGTTCGCGATCTATGTAATAGCGATCCTCATCTTCGGAGGGATCTATGTGGCGGTCGGAAACATGACGAAGTCGCGCTATATGGACGTCCTCAAAGAGGGACGCGGGATCCGGAATCAGATCTCCGCCAACAAAAAGAAAATGAAGAAGGTCGAAAAATCGATCCGTAAAGATAAAAACGATTCACTGTACAATCTCCAGAAATTCGACGACGAGATCGCCCAGCTTGAGCAGGACCTTTCCCAGACCGCCGGAAAGAAAAAGGAAGCGCTCAACACGTTCATGACCGTGACAAAGACGATCATTTCCGACGAGATCTCGGGCAATTACAAAGTGGAGATCGACAAGCTGGAAGCGGACCTTTCCGCCACGACGGCGGAGCTGACCGAGACCCGCAGCGCCGCGAAGGAAAAGGCGCTCGGCATCACGGACCAGTATGCGACCTATGTGGGGAAGGACTTTATAACGCGCGAGCGTCTGGACGCCCTGGAGCAGATCATACAGAGCGGAAAGGCGTCGAACTTAAGCGAAGCGGTCGCGGTATTCAAGAGCGGCGACTATAAAGAGACTGTCGGAGGGCAGCTGTAACGCCGGACCGGATCCATAAGGGGAGAACGTCAAAAATCGTTTGACGTTTCTCCCCTGTTTTTGTATAATTGGCTTATGCTGCGGCCGAAGCCGCAGGAAGATCCCGAAGGATATCCGGTGTGAGCCGGAACTGCAACCAAATAAGGAAGGAAGCGCTGCCAGAAGGAGCAGATCTGCAGAAGCAGACCTCTTTTCTGGTGCTTTTTTGTGTCTGGCGATGCCAAACATGCGGCACCGGGAACGGCAGAAAGGGGATCATGAAATGAAAATGAAACAAATGTTGAAAAAAGCCGCGTCGCTGGCTCTCGTGGCGGTCCTTGCGGCCGGTCTTGCTGGCTGCGGACAAAAGACGGAAGCAGAACTGCCGGAAAAGGCGGAAGAGAACCTGCCGGAAAAGACGGCAGAGACGGCGGAAAAGGATTCGGTCGTCGTGGTCATGGGACCGTCCTCGGAACCGGAGGCCGGATTCGACCCCGCTTACGGATGGGGCGCGGGCGAACACGTCCACGAGCCGCTGATCCAGAGCACCTTGACAGTGACGGATGCGGATCTGAAAATAGGATACGATCTCGCGACGGATATGTCGGTGAGCGACGACGGGCTGGTGTGGACGGTGAAGATCCGCGACGGCGTGAAATTTACCGACGGCGAGCCCCTGACCGCGGAGGATGTGGCCTTTACCTACAATACTCTGCGGGATACGAGCTCGGTCAACGACTTTACCATGCTCGACGAGGCGGTCGCGGCCGACGCTTCGACGGTGGAGTTCCACCTGAACCGCCCGTACTCGATCTGGCCGTACACGATGGCGATCACCGGGATCGTGCCGAAGCACGCCTACGGGCCGGATTACGGGAGCGATCCGATCGGTTCCGGGCGCTATATCATGAAACAGTGGGACCGGGGGCAGCAGGTCATTTTTGAGGCGAACCCGGATTATTACGGCGAAGCGCCGAAGATGAAGCGGGTGACGGTGCTGTTTATGGAGGAGGACGCGGCCTATGCGGCAGCCTGCTCCGGGCAGGTCGATCTCGCCTATACCTCGGCGGCATATTCGGACCAGACGGTGGACGGATTCAGTCTGGCCGCGTATCCCACCGTGGACAACCGCGGCTTTAATCTTCCGGCGGTCGCGGCCGGGGAGACGGACGAGAACGGCGTGCCGCTCGGCAACGATTTTACCTGCGATGTGAACGTCCGGCGCGCGATCAACCTGGCGATCGACCGGGAAGCGATGATCGCGAACGTGCTGAACGGATACGGCACGGCGGCGTACAGCGTCTGCGACAAGATGCCGTGGTACAATCCGCAGGCGGAGACGCCGCACGATCCGGATACGGCAAACGCGCTGCTCGATGAAGCCGGATGGCTCACCGGCGCGGACGGGATCCGCGAAAAAGACGGCGTCAGGGCGGCGTTTATTCTGCTGTACCCGACCGGCGATTCGGTGCGCCAGGCGCTCGCGGAGGAGACAGCGAACCAGCTCTCGGAATTCGGGATCGACGTGACCGTCGAGGGCGTCGGCTGGGATACGGCCTATGACCGGGCGCAGTCCACGCCGCTCATGTGGGGCTGGGGTGCGCACACGCCGATGGAGCTCTACAACATTTATCATACGAAGCCCGGCGGGAAATACGCGCAGTATTCGCCCTACCGGAACGAGGAGGTCGACCGGCTGATGGACGAGGCGCTGGCGAGCCCGAGTCTTGAGGATTCCTATGAGCTCTGGAAGCAGGCTCAGTGGAACGGAAGCACGGGCATCACGCAGGAGGGCGATCTCCCGTGGGTCTGGCTGGTGAACATCGATCACCTGTACTGGGTGAAGGACGGACTTAAGGTCGCGGATCAGAAACCGCATCCGCACGGGCACGGCTGGTCGATCGTAAACAACGTGGATCAGTGGACGTGGCAGTAAAAGGGCATGAACCGGGTGAAGGCGTGGACCGGGCGGGCCCCGGAGCGGTTTAACGGAACGGAGAGGGAGTCGAAGAATGACGCAAAAGACGGGAAAACTGAAATTTATCGGAAAGCAGGCCGTGCGCATGGCGGTCCTGCTGTTTCTGGCGAGCGTTTTCGCGTTTGCGCTCCTTACGGTCTCGCCGGTCGACCCGCTGCAGACGAACGTCGGACAGACCGCGCTCGGCTCGATGAGCCCGGAACAGATCGAAAAACTAAAAGCCTACTGGGGCGCGGGAGTGCCGCCCGTTAAGCGCTACCTGTCCTGGGCCGCCGCCTTTATCCGCGGTGATATGGGCATTTCCCTTCTTTACCGCCGCCCGGTCGCGGCGGTCATTGCGGAGAAGCTGGCGAACTCCGCCCTGCTCCTTTTTTCGGCGTGGCTGATCTCGGGCGCACTGGGCTTTCTGATGGGGATACTGGCCGGGAAGCGCCGCGGCGGACTTGCAGACCGGATCGTGACCGGCGTATCGCTCGTGATCGCCGGGACGCCTGCGTTCTGGATCGGCATGGTGTTTCTGATGATCTTTGCCGTGCAGCTTAAGCTGTTTCCGATCGGCTTAAGCGTCCCGATCGGCGTCGCGGCGGACGAGGTCACGCTGGCCGACCGGCTGTATCACGCCGTTCTCCCGGCGGCGGCCTTAAGCGTCACCGGGATCTCCCAGATCGCGCTCCATACGCGGGAGAAGATGATCGAGGTCATGGAGAGCGATTACGTCCTGTTCGCGCGGGCACGCGGCGAATCGGAGACGGCGGTCATCCTGCGGCACGGCCTGCGGAACATTCTGCTCCCGGCCATGACGCTGCAGCTTTCATCCGTCAGCGAGATCATCGGCGGTTCGGTCCTGATCGAGCAGGTCTTTTCGTACCCGGGGCTCGGCCAGGCCGCGGTCACGGCCGGTCTCGGCGCGGATGTGCCTCTTCTTTTGGGGATCACCGTGATAACGGCGGCGATCGTTTTCCTCGGGAACATGACGGCGAATATCCTCTACGGCGTCGTCGACCCGCGGATCCGGGAGGGGGCGATGCGCGGATGAGCACGGATCGGGCTTTCTGGAAAGACCGGCGTTTTCGGATGCTGGCGCTTGCCGCGGCGGCGGCCGCTTTTCTTCTTGCGGTCACGGTCCTCGGAAGCGTCTGGCACGACGCGGCTCTCGAAACGGATTTCTCGCGGAAAAACCTTGCGCCCTGCCTGAAATATCCGTTCGGAACGGACTGGATGGGCCGGGATATGTTCGCGCGGACGGTCGCGGGGCTGTCTTTAAGCATCCGGCTGGGGATCCTCACCGCCTGCGTGAGCGCGGCGATCGCCTTCGTCCTGGGTCTTTCGGCGGCGGTCATGGGCCGGTTTGCCGACGGCGCAGTGACGATGATGATCGATCTCGTCATGGGGATCCCGCACATCCTGCTTCTGGTCCTGATCTCGTACGCCTGCGGGAAAGGCTTTAAGGGCGTCGTGATCGGGGTATCGCTGACGCACTGGGCGTCGCTCGCGCGCCTGATCCGCGGGGAGGTGCTGCAGCTTAAGGCCAGCCCGTATGTGAAGATCGCGGAAAAGCTCGGGAAGGGAAAGCTTTACATCGCGTTCCGCCACATGGCCCCGAATCTGTTCCCGCAGTTTATCACCGGGCTCATCCTCCTGTTCCCGCACGCGATCCTGCACGAGGCGAGCGTCACGTTCCTCGGGTTCGGCCTGTCGCCGGAACAGCCCGCGATCGGAGTCATCCTGTCCGAGAGCATGAACCATCTGGCGATGGGAAGATGGTGGCTGGCGCTGTTTCCGGGGCTTTTTCTGGTCGCGTCGGTCCTTCTGTTCCACTATATCGGACAGACGGTCTGCCGCCTGATCGATCCGGGAAGCGTACATGAGTAAAGGAGCCGACGACATGAATATAGGCATTACCGACAGGAACACAGATATTGTCGATAGGAATGCAGATATTGCCAACAGAGACGCAGACATTGTCGATAAAAGCAAAGGCGTGGAAAATGACGTCCTGAAAGTCGAACATCTTTCCGTCTCCTTCACCCAGTACGGGCGGGGGCTTAGGCGGCGCACGCTCCATGCGGTCGAAGATCTGAACCTTTCGGTCCGTGCGGGCGAGATCGTCGCCGTCGCCGGGTCCAGCGGTTCGGGAAAGAGCCTGCTCGCCCATGCGGTCATGGGCATCCTTCCCTACAACGCGAACATGGACGGGACCGTTTATTATGACGGGGAAATTTTGACGAAAGAGCGGGCCAAGCGGCTCAGGGGCCGTGAGATCGTGCTGGTCCCGCAGAGCGTTTCCTACCTCGACCCGCTGATGAAGATCGGCCCGCAGGTCACAAAGGGAAAGAACGACGCCGCGACACGCGAAAAGAGCCGCCGCGTACTGGCGGGTTACGGCCTCTCGGAGGACGTTGAGGAAAAATATCCGTTCCAGCTATCCGGCGGCATGATAAGGCGCGTCCTGATCGCGACCGCAGTCATGGAAACGCCGAAGCTGGTGATCGCCGACGAGCCGACTCCGGGCCTTCACCCCGAGGCGGCAAAGCGCGTCATGGGCCATTTCAGGGAGATCGCCGATACGGGCGCGGGCGTGCTTCTGATCACGCACGATCTGGAACTGGCGCTGTCGGCGGCGGACCGCATCACGGTCCTCTATGGCGGCCGCACGGTCGGGGAAGCGGCGGCAGCGGATTTTCTCTGTGAGGAAAAACTGGAGCATCCGTATATGAAGGCGCTCTGCCGTTCCATGCCGAAAAACTGGAACTGGGACGGGTATAAGCTCTGCGATTCCGGGGAGATCCTTGAATACATGCGAAAGGAATACGGACGATGAAACTGGAGGCAAAAAACGTTTCGTTCCGATATACGGAGGGAGGCCGCCTTGTTCTCGACCATGTGGATTTTACGGTCGAAGAGGGCGAGCGGGTCGGAGTGACGGCTCCGAGCGGTTTCGGGAAAACAACGCTTTTAAAGATACTTGCCGGATATGAAAAGCCGTTGGAAGGCGAGGCCCTCCTCGACGGGAGACCGGTTTCGGAATACCGCGGATACTGCCCGGTCCAGATGATCGGCCAGCACCCGGAGCTTTCCGTCAATCCGCGAAGAAAGCTGAAAACCGTGCTGGACGAGGGCGACTGGAGCGGAGATTTTGGCGAACGGCAGAGGATCGAGAGCGGGCTCGGGATCCTCGATGAATGGAAGGAACGCTACCCGGTCGAGGTCTCCGGCGGCGAGCTGCAGCGGTTCTGCATCGCGCGGGCGCTGGGCACGCGGACGAAGATCCTGCTGGCCGACGAGATCACGACCATGCTCGATCTGGTGACGCAGGGCCAGATCTGGGGCTTTCTGCTCGGCGAGACGATGCGCCGCGGACTGGGGCTCGTCGTAGTCAGCCATTCCAGAGAGCTTCTGGAAAAGGTCTGCCACAGGATCGTCGAGGTTGACAGAAAACAGGAAAAAAATGACGGATAGTGAAAAGCCGCACAGACTGCGGCGTAAGAAGGAACAACGACTTCGGAAGAAGAACCGTAATGGTGATTCTGCCGAAGTTTTCTTTTTGCGGCAAAAAAAGAACCGGCGTATTCCATGAATCCGGCCGGTCGTTTTTGATGATTCTGCGAATGGACGGTCTCCGCCCCGGAAGTTATAATAGGGGCATCTGATGATCTTTTATTTTCTGGATTTTCTTTCCGGCAGACTCGCCGGGAAAATCCGCGGAGGAACGGAATGAAAAAAACAATATGGAAATGGCTGACAGCAGCGGGATATTTTGTCCTGCTCACGGGCTGCCACTCAAACATGCGGGCGTTCGCGGCCGAAGCGGCCGCCGGATCCCGGCTTGAGGCGGCCCCCGCCGGGGCGGAGGAACCCGGGGAGAACGGGGAACTTGTTGTAGACAGCCGCGCGGGGTGCAGGCGGCTCCTTATGGAGACCGTCTCCGCGGCCACAGGTCCGGGGCGGCATGAGATCTTCGTGACCGGAAAGGACTACGAGCCGGAGACTCTGGTGATCGCGCAGATCTTTCCGGAGACCGTCAATATCTCAAACACGAAGACGGCGGAATACGAGAAGGACGGCCACAGGTATGTCACCTGCCGGATCGGCTTTGAACGGCGGAACGGGCCGGGATCCGGGGAACCGGAGCAGGAGGACGGATCCTCGTTCTGGTCAGTCGGAGACGTGCAGACACTCGGGATCGGAGGCCGTAAATACCGTTTCCGATGCGTCGACGAAAACTACGGGGACGCAAATTCCAATCATGAACGGAACGCACTGTTTCTGTGCGAGACCGTTATTCGCTCCGACATCGGCAGCAGCGGGGAACAGAGGATCGTCCTGCCGTTCGGGGAAACGAACAACTATAAGAGATCGCAGGTGCGGGACTGGCTTTCGCGGAACCTGGATCCGGACAACAGGGAACTCGCCGCGGTCCGGACAGGGGTGAACTACGCCTTTGAGGGAAAAACGGCCGACGGGGCCTTTGGGGATTTCCTGGACTCGGACCTGAAAGGCCGCAGGCTGCCCATTCAGGTATCGGACGACCGGCTGTTTCTGCTCTCTCTGGAGGAGGCGCTCCGGTATCGGGAGACGCTCTGGACGCTTAGCGGCGGGACCGGGCCGTACCGGCGGGGCTACTGGCTCCGGACGCCGGTATACCTGGAACGGGACGGGAGATTTGTCGACGGCGATCTTGTGTATGCGGTCGACGCGGAGAGAGGCTGCATCCGCCCGGCGTCGGTTACGGACGGGGAGATCGGGATCCGTCCGGCATTCTGCCTTCCGCAGGCATGGTGAGACGGCGGGCGCGGATGCGGATGTGAGCCGGGAGTCCATTGCCGGATCTCAGCATGAGATGCCGGTTTTTGTAAGCGAGCATGCGGACGTATGAGGTTACAGACAGGATCAGGGGGAGGAAACAAGTTTGAAACAGAGAGGTAGCGGATAGAGAAAAAGTAAAATGCATAACAAACAAGCCATCACTGGGGTGGCTA